>JAPKDW010000419.1 GCA_028822375.1 Opitutaceae bacterium
CCGCGATATAGAAGGGCAACGTATAATGGCGTCAAAGGTATCGCGGGGTAAACCCGCTCCTACAGTGAGATAAGCGTTATAATGAAGGTGAGTCTACGAAACGCTTTGGGGAGTGGCTGCTGGGTTCTTCCACCAACCGGTTGCCCGAACGGTGCTCATGACAAACCAATCGGATAGTACTTTTTGGAGACACTCCTTTTCGGTTCTATGCTTGGGCGAATTCCACAGGTCCTTCACCTCGTCCGGATCGTTTTCCAGATCGAATAATTGTCCGGCGTTCATTCCAATGTATTCGATTAACTTGTACCGTTTGCCGCGAACCATCAGGACGTGATCGACTTTCTGTAGCATCAAGTCCTGAGCGTGTTCTGAGAACGCGTATTCTCTTTCGGGCGCGTCGGGACGACCTTCGAGAAAGGGAATGAGGCTTTCGGCTTCCATCTTTTCCGGAGGTTGTAGTCCTGCCAGTTCTAGGATGGTGGGGCCAATATCAAACCACTGGGTGAGAGCGTCGATTTGTTTGCCTCCCTGGTAACGGTCGGGGCTCCAGACGACTAGCGGAACGCGAACCGATGAATCGTACATGGTCCATTTCTCTACGAGTCCATGGTCACCTAGGCAATCGCCATGATCGGATGTGAAAATGACGACGGAATTTTCGAGTATTCCGGTTTCTTCCAATCGGGAAAAGATCCGGCCAACTTGTTCGTCGATCATGGTAACGTTGGCCAGGTAGTAGGCGCGTTGGAGTTTTCGAGATTCGTCGGAGGCGTGCGGGTCGAATGCGATAGAGTCGGCGAATCGTTGAGTTAGCCGTTTCCGTAGAGCGTCGAGAGTTTCGGGTTGAGCGTCCATCTCCTCTTGGGTCACTGGCAAGATCGGCAGCTCTTTTTCCATGTACTCCTTGGTGTAGCGTTCGATGGGATCGAAGGGAGGGTGGGGTCCGGGAAAGCCTATTTCAAGGAACAGGGGTTCGTCGTCTAGGCTAGGCCGCTTGTCTTTGTCGATCCATTGCATCAATGCCGATTGATCGGCGGCGTAGGGCGACTTATTGATCCATCGAAGCGCTAGGTCGCCGATGAAAACGTCCGGATGGAGATCGTCGGGCAATTTCCATTCGTAGGCTCCCTGGCGTTCTTGGACATCGGGCCAATCTTTGTAGAACGGTTTCTCTGGTCTGTCGTATCCTCGCAGATCCAGGGCCTTGTCCCATTCGTCTTCGAAGATATGCGGATTTCCGGTCCACATGAGTTCGGATTCGCGGCGTTGTTTGTTTTCAACTACAAAACGTTCATGGAATCCATGCAGTTCATTGTAGGGATCGGCGTGCATCTTGCCGATGTTTACGCAGTAGTAACCGTTGTCTTTGAGATCCTGGACCCAGGTGCGGGGCCACTTGGCATTATTTTTGAGGGCTCCCGAATTGTGAGGAAAGTAGCCAGTGAAGAGACTAGCCCGCGAAGGACCGCATGAAGGAGAAGTGACGTGGCATTGCGTAAAGGCCACTCCTTCATTCACTAGTCGATCCGTGTGCGGCGTGTTGAGATGAGGGTATCCGAGCGCGGCGATCGTGTCGTAGCGCTGCTGATCGGTGATGATGAGAATGATGTTGGGGCGTTTCATAGGGTGAGGGTGGGGTTGTCGAAAATTTCAGGAGAAAGGAAGCTATCTTTGTCTGTCTGAAATCAAAAGCCAAAAAGCGTACTGGCGCGGAACAAAAAATTACGCGTCGCTTGCTTGCGCGGGTGTTCGTCGAAGGCGGTGCTTGATGATCGGGTGGACGAATCTTTGAGTAATTGGCTTTGGGTTGGAGTCTATTTATTGTCCTTGCTCCCGATTCAGAGTGGATTTAGTTTCGCATCCATGAGAATGCGCTTCGTGGTATTCGCGATTGGGGGACTATACTGCTCTGCTTTATTCGCTCAAACTGTATTCGATAACCAAAAAATCGCTGGCTATCGAGGGATATGGTTTACATTAGGTCAGTATTCGAAGTATGGCGACAAGTATTCGGGAGGGCTGGGCACGTATACTGCAAAACATCGGCCGCTAGCGATATACTCGGCCAAATCGAATAAGACATTTTTCGTGTATGGGGGGACGACGCAAAGAGACGAGAAACGATTGTTGTGCATGATTTCTTACTACGATCACGAGACTCACTCGGTTCCGAAGCCGACTGTGGTAGTAGACAAAATCGCTGTAATCGACCCGCATGACGATCCCAGTTTGGCCATCGACAAGGAAGGAT
>JAPKDW010000125.1 GCA_028822375.1 Opitutaceae bacterium
GCATTTATGTATGGCTGTGCCGCATTAGGCGAAAAAGGAGGGGATCATGTAGCTGATATCCTCATAGAAGATATCAAGAACAATATGGTACAGTTAGGTGTAGAGACTATTGAAGAAGTGGAGGGCTTAAGCCCAGTGTTTTCATAAATAGCAATTTCACTCAAAAGGTTAGCTGAGTTGATATCTATGCTTTAGAAATAGAGGTACCTGATAAATTATAAAGCCTTAAGAATTGGGCCTAATACTGATGATTATATGGGACCGGCACGGCGGAATCGGGCAACAAGAATGCCCGTCATTCAAAAACTGAGGTCCAAGCCCGTCGGCTTCAATTCCCAAAAACCCAAGCCGAAGGCGCTACTTCGCCGAATTCTCGTACCAAACAACATTGGCCGTCCAGTGCCCAGCGATCAGAAAATCCAAATCTCCATCGCCGTCCATATCCTCCGTGCGCATGTCGTAAGAACCTTGGTTCACGTCAATCACATGCTTAGCGAATCGGGCTTGGCCATCATTTTCGTACCAGGCGACTACCCCCGTCTCGAACCGCCCGCAAACGGCTCCATCCAAATCTCCGTCGTCATCAAGATCTTCAAGGACCAAACTATGCGGACCTACAATTTTTGCATCGATTTCAATCGCCTCGAAGTCCGGTCCGCGAAACCAAAGCAAGCCTGCCCCATGCCCTCGGGATGCCAAAAAATCGATATGCCCATCTCCATTCAAATCGCCCGGCAAAATATTCGACGCTCCTGGCTGCCGATCCGACAATAGATGTTTCTTCCATGGGCCGCGCCCGCTCTTCGGTTGCTCCCAATAGGCAAACCACTCGCCTCCTTCGAACCCTATCCCTCCTTTTGCGCCAGCCGCAATCTCCGGACGGCCATCGCCATTGGCATCGCCGATCCCCATATAATGCGAACCTCCAGGAGCGTCTCCATTAGCGAAAACATTACGCGTCCACAATTCTGACTTTTTCAGATCACGAGGAACCTCCAGCCAAACGATCGATTCCGGAACCGACGTCTTCGGGGAACTCTGAAAAGAATTCGCGATCAAATCCAACCGTCCGTCTCCATTCACATCACCCGTAATGAGACAATGGGTACCGAGTATTTCATCGTCAACGCTCCGATAGGTCCAAGGCTCTCCGGAAAACGGATCATCCGGACACTCCAACCAAAAAACCGTGTTATTCGATCCAACGAAATCACGATCTCCATCCCCATCAACATCCAGCAAGCATGAGTGGATACAAGCTGGCCTTGGCTGATTCCGGGACTGGCCACGCTTGAATTCGTGAATCGCCTGCGGCTCCCAATCCGGACCGCGCAGCAACATGACCTTCCCCTCATAAGAGGCGATTACATCTCTATGACCATCTCCATCGAAATCATCCGAAACGACAGAATTGATGAACCCGCTAAGCGGCTCGACGATCGTATGCTTTTTCCAATTCCCATTTTCCGATTTCAGAGGCAACGCTTCCCAAATACGAACATTGTCGTAATTCAGCGACCCTTCTTTTCCGCGCGCCTTGAGGTTCCCCCATGCTTTAGGAACATCCAAACGAGCATTCTTCATCGTAAGCGTTGGGCCGCCCTTGATTTGAGCCACAACCTCATCACCCTGAGTTTCCAGCATAACGGTGAACCATTCTTCCCGTTTCGGTTTCCAGTCAGATTCGTCCAAGACCTGATCCTTATCGCCCTGCTTCTGAGCATTACGGTCTCTTTGCAAAGCAGTTCCCGATTCGACTCCAACGATCAACCGGAAAATATGCCCAGTCGTTTGAGCCGTCGTCCCTTCATTAAATCCGATATGTGCAGCGCTTAACTTTCCGGAAAGCTTGATCGACATCTCCAGGATGCACTCGCGAGCCGGTACGCCCAGCGTCATGCTCGGCGTCGCCCCCGTATGATTATCCCTACTCGATTGAAACTCCTTGGTCGATGGAATCCCTTTATAGGCTCCGTCCTCCACTTCCCAGCGGGTGCCATGCAAGGCTTTCCACTCGGATTTCGCCTGACCGCCATCAAAGCGATCCTCGAATAGCAAAGCTCCCTTTCGCGATATCAACGGTTCCAAAGCAAAAGCGCTCGGAATCAAAGCCGAGGCCAAAAGGCCAAATAGAAAATTCTTAATCACGCTTTTCATAATTCCCGAAAGGTTTCGCTCGTAGCTACTAGTTCCACCAAATCCCTCAAACCATAACCGCGTTCTGAAAGTTCATCCGTCAGAGCATTAACCATCGGTCTATCCCCAAACCCTAACTCGCGACCCAGTGAATAGGTGAGCATTTTTTCAACCAGGCAACGAGCGAACTGATCCTTACGCTCCAAAAGCAATTGCTTTAGATCATCAATTCCCTCAAACGATTCTCCGGAAACCAATTTTCCCGATGTATCCACTTTTCGGACCGTCTTTCCTGAATCGTTTCTATAATTGCGGCGAAGAGTCCCAATCGGATCAAACCCCTCCAAAGCAAACCCAATCGGATCTATCTTCCGATGACATTCGGCGCAGGTCTCCACTTTTCGATGCTTCGCCAGTTGCTCGCGTATCGTTGTCGCTCCGCGAATATCCGGATCCAAGGGCTCGACATCCGATGGCGGAGGCGGTGGAGGCGCTCCTAGAATATTCTCCAATACCCAAATTCCTCTTACCACTGGCGAGGTCTCAACGCCATTGGAAGTCGTCGTTAAAACGCTTGCCTGTCCAAGCACCCCTCCGCGATGTGAATTCTTCGGCAAGGCAACTCGACGAAACTCGTCCGTACCAACACCTTCGATACCGTACAAATCGGCCATATATCGATTGAGGTAGGTGAAATCGGAATCGATAAACAAATCGATGCTGCGATTATTCTTCAATATGTCTTGAAAAAACAAACGCGTCTCTTCCTTCATCAAAGGCTCCAACTGACGATCATGGTACACTTTAAACTTCTTCGAATCTGGGGGCATGGAACCCAGCTCATTCAAATGTAGCCAACTATCAGTGAAATGATCAACCAAGGCCCGTGCCTTGGGATCGTTTAACATGCGCAGGGTTTGATCACGCAATTCGTCCTCATCAGCTAGCAAGCCACGTTCCGCTGCTTCGAGTAATTGATCATCCGGCATGGAGCTCCATAAAAAATAAGACAAACGGGACGCGATCGCATATTGCTTCAATTGCGTCAGCTCAATCTCGTCATCGATAGCCGATTCGTCCAGCGGCGCCTCGACATAAAGGAAATTAGGGGAACTCAGAATCGCCTTCAAAGTCGTCTTAACCGCCACTTCCGGGCCTTCTCCTATCTCCAAACGACTTTGATAAAAGCGAACATAACGATCGAGCTCCGTCTGACGCAATGGTCGACGAAACGCCTTAGTCGCGAATTCCTTCACTACCAATTCAATATCCAACTGATCGCCTTTTTCAACAGCCGTT
The DNA here is from genome assembly GCA_028822375.1 of Opitutaceae bacterium. Lineage (GTDB taxonomy): Bacteria > Verrucomicrobiota > Verrucomicrobiia > Opitutales > Opitutaceae > Pelagisphaera. The sequence goes on from JAPKDW010000125.1 coordinate 3,436, forward strand.
CGAATAATCGCCTGATGGCTTAACGAAGGCCTGCCAGCTATTTCGGGTCCTTCAATCGAATAGTCGAAAAGCCGAACCCGAGGGCCTTCGTATACATCCGAAAAATAGATCTCCTGGTTCTCCGAGGGCTTAGCGGCAACGCCGTCCCGCCAATTGTCAGGCATCACGTCCAGGTGATACTTTTGGGCAATTTTCGACAAAACGCCTTTAATCGGCTGAGGACCATTTGCGTATCTTAAAACCGGCACGAATCCCTTGTCCATCCATGCGCGAACTTCATAGACGTCCGTTTCATCATCTTTTAACGGGATAACCGCAACCACTCGATCCGATGCATTGTATCGACGACCAGGATACCCAACAGCGGGGTCTGTCACCATTACTTCCAACTTGATCGGCTCTTCCGGATCAACTCCCAAGAGCTCAGGATCATAGGGATGCACGCGCCCGACTCCCGCAGCCCGAACTTTAATCGAATAGTAACCGTCCGCCGGCACTCCCGAAAAGCGATTCGCATAAACGCGAGACGATTTCGTATCACCATGACCTACATCGAGATACTTGCCGCCCACATTGATCTCAAACCAAATCTGCGGTCTAAAATGGAATGTTCTATCGGTCAAATCATCCGGCTTAAACACTTCCCGGATACCCTTGGGCTGAGCGCCAAAGCCCACTGCCTTTTCAACCGTCGCCGAAGCGGCTTCAAGATAACGTGCGAGAAGATAGTCCGATAACACCAACTCGCTTCCTACATTTTCAAATCCTTCAAAGCGTTCGTCTGGCGGAAAGCTTTGCGTGGGATCAAATGACTCGATATTCAATCCGCAAAGATCGCGAATCGTGTTCCGGTATTCATAGCGATTAAGACGGCGAAGCCCTACGGCATTCGACGAACCATGCAGTTCGTAAGCCAATTCCAATTCACCCGATATCCAGTCGACGACCTCTAAGGTGTCAGCAGCAGGAGGCCTGGGTTCGTCCTCCGGAGGCATATCGCCAAGATTAATCATATCGAGAATTTCCTGCCAATCGTAAGCAGTCTCTTCATCCGCAAAATCAATCCCCAACCCATCGAAACGACGATCGCCCTTCTGCTTTTTCTCGCCGTGACATTGAATGCAATGATCCTCGAGATAAACGTGCGGGTCGACTGATGTCGCTAAGCCCTGAGCATAGCCCGAACTACAACAAAGCCAGAAAAGAGCGAACAAGAAGCATGCCTTATCTCGTCCCATTTTAGACCAATCCTTCAAGTGTCCCCGTACTTGTTCCAAACTGATCAAGCTCAAGCCCGAAACGTTGCAACATGGATACATATAAATTACAGGCCGGCGTTTGCCGATTTCCCTTCTTCGGGTAGTCCTTGTGCTCCCCGTGGCGAAATCCTCCGCCCGCCAAGATCAATGGCAAATCTCTATTCGAATGAGAACTAGCATTTCCCATTCCGCTCCCCATCAGAACCATTGTATTATCCAACAATGACGAACTATCCGATGACTGAGTTCGTTTCAGGTTCTCAATAAAACCAGCGAAAGCTCGCGTGTGAAACGTCTCGATAATCGACAGCTGCTTCAATCGTTCGGCATCATGTCCATGATGCGTCAAAAAGTGATAACCTTGAGTCACTCCAGGCAAGCCTGAGTCTCCGTTCCACCCATCTATTCCGCAAGAAATCACGCGAGTCGAGTCCGTCTGCAATGCCAACTTCATCAACTCATAGAAAACCGGAACCTCTTCGTAGAAATTGTCCGGCATAGGAACTGGAAGACGATAGCCGACTTTCGGCTTCGGAGTTCTAAGCCAAGACTCCGACTGAACCAATCGATTCTCAACTTCACGAATCGAAGTGAAATACTCGTCAAGTTTATCCAAATCATTTCGGCTGACCCGCTTCTTCAATGCAGCAGCATCTTCATGCACCACATCGAGGATACTGCTATTCAACTTATACGATTCCGACAGGCGTTGGCGCTTTGATTCCGAAGTCTCCAAAAACAAAGCATCGAACATCGTCTGCATACGCGTGATCGGAGGAATCTCCACTCCATTGCGCGTCCACGAAAGCCCGCCGCCGCCAATCCCTATCTGCATCGACCCATAACGCGTCTCCACACCAGAAAACTCAGCCGCTTTCTGATCCATCGTGATATTGCGTTCAGGCATCGCCTTCGAGCCATCCGCCATAATGCCTGACAAAAACGTATGAACCGCCTCATGCCCTCCCTTGATACCCGGATGGTCAAGGTGGGAAAAGACCGTCATATCTTCTCGGATACCTGCCAGCGGCTTGAGCAATTTTGGGAGCTCATAATTCCGACCCGTTTCCTTTGGGAAAAAACCGCCCGGATAAAGTCCGTAATTCAAACCGACGCAGACCATCCGCATCGGTTCTTTTACCCGACCCGCGGCAGCCAGCAACTGCGAAGGCCTTGAAACCGATTCCAAAAAAGGCAAAGCGATCGAAGCTCCACAGCCGCGCAAGAATGTTCGGCGATCAACGTATCCAAAATTCCTTTTCATGATATCGATATATTTCCGCTATTCGCAAGGAAGCCGCGAAACGGCACCGCGGAAAGCTAATGTTATAATTTACTTGGGCAATCGGTCGGACTTCTTCTTCCATGGAATCGATCGATCGTAGTAATCGCCATAAGGTTCGTAATTATTGTACCCAACCGCTTCATCTCGCCAAGAACGAACGGCCTTATCGTAAACGCCGCGCAACTCCTTCAAAACTTCAGGATGCTGATTCTTAACCGCGCGATTAACCAATTCGAGACGATCTTCCTTCAGGTGATACATCTCTTCGCTTGGCGTCATTCCTTCATCTCCATATGGCCAGTAAATGTATTTCCAATCTTTGGTGACAACCGAAAGGCTTTGAACTGAGAGCGGGCCCCAAGCATTGACCAGGGTCAGCGATTCGTGAATTTCCGACCGAGGATCATCGTAAAGCGGCATTATGCTACGCCCATCCATCTCGCTTGGAATCTCTACTCCCGCCAATTCAAGCATCGTTGGAGCAAAATCGATGTTACCGGTCAGGGCTGCGCTGCGCAACTGGCGACCGCTATTCTTGTGTCTCGGATCATACATGATTAGCGGTACACGAGAACCTTCTTCGTAAGGAAGAACCTTGGAACCATATCCATGAGCTCCGCAAAAGAAACCGTTATCCGAAGTGTAAATCACGATTGTATTGTCCGATACTCCCGCTGCCTCTAAGGCATCGCGTATCATTCCTACGGCGACATCGATTCCATAAATCTGCTGATAATAGATCGCCATCACTTCATCATACTTATCGCTATAATTCCATTCGTCGAAACGCACGTACTGTCGACCTTGCTTGCTTTGTTCGGAGAAATGCTCGGAGAACTCGCGGCCATAGTTACCCGGCTTGGTGAACGTTTTGCCCTTGTAAACCTCGTCGAACCTTGGATCCGGAGTTGTCGGACGATGAGCCGCCTTGAAGCTGATCGATAAACAGAAAGGCTGATCGCCCTTTGCCGCATCCGTTATGAAATCGCGACTGAACGCTCCGTACGATAGCGTCGAATGCGGGTACTCATCCGCATACTTCGCCATAGACTTGTTTTTCTTGGTTTCATAAGACGTCTGTCCCGGACCACCTCCCCAACGATCGAAATCATCTTCCGGCAAACGGCCTTTTTCCTTCGGAGCCATGGACACTTCGAATCCAAATTTTCCCGCAAAGGCAGTCGAGTAGCCCGCTTCCCGAAGCAACAAGGGATAAGTCTGTTCCCAGGTCGATTGCATCATATTGCCGTGCTCGAAATTGGTCCCGTTCTTGTATTCATACTTTCCGGTCATCACATTCGCCCGACTGGCCATGCAAATCGCGGTCGTATCGTAATGATGATCGAAAACCACCCCTTCACTCGCCAACTGATCGAGATTCGGAGTTTGTACGTCAGGCGTTCCATAACACCCCATGGAATAAAGATTCTGATCGTCGGACATGAGAAAGACGATATTCGGGCGACTATCGGCTGCATGCGCGGCGCTAAAACAACTAACGATTACCGCCAACAAAAGAGGGATGCTTAAACCTAGTTTCATAAATGGATAAGGATTTTTCGATGAATGGTAGTGCCAAAAGCTCTAGCATCAATTCCGAAGTTCTCGGTCGAAAATAGACTTTTCGCAATCCAATTGTCGCAATTGTACAACAAAACGCCCCCGCTTCGCAAACCGAGACTTGGAAAGAATCCCTCAAACGAGGCGAATACAGTGAATATTTTCGCCTATTCCGACGGCGTCCATTTTGGAATGGCCGGCGTTGTCTTGGCCCCAGCACGAAAACGAATGATCTGACGATCCGACTTCAATTCCAAAAACCGATCCAACTCGACCAAAAGCGCTTCAACGACTTCGGGATTCTTTCGTGAAACATCCAACTCCTCGAAGGGATCATTATCGATTTCAAACAGCTCCAAACTCGACTCCGTTTTCTCCGAATCCGGCGCAGGGCGGGTCATTACCAATTTCCATTTGTCTCGATTTACGGCGAGCCGCTCCATTCGGTCGTCATTTTGATCCATGTAGGTGAACCATGATCGGTCATCCAGTTTCGCATTGCCACGCATTGCATCCAGGACATCGATTCCATCCAAATGGTTGAGTGGGGCCGTCTTCAGTCCGATCGCCTTTCGCATCGTCGGCAGTACATCGATGTAACCCATGCGTTCGCGTATTTGCTTGCCGCCTACTATTCCACCCGCTTTCCAATAAGCTGCCGCGGCGACCCGCACGCCACCTTGATACTGAGTCAGTTTATTCCCTCTCATTTCGCCATTGCTGGCAACTTTTGCTACGCCTCCGTTGTCGCTAAAGAAAAGAACCAATGTATTGTCCCAATCTTCGCGGGCTTGGGCTGCTCCAACGATCTTCCCGATTGCCTGATCCATCGAATCCACCATCGCCGCGTAAATCTGGCGATTGCCCTTCCGATGCGGGTACTTTTCGAGATCCGACTCTTTGGCCTGAAATGGGGAATGCGGCGCATTGAACGGTACATAGAGGAAATAGGGCTCGCCGTCCGGAACGCCTTCTATGAAACCAACAGCCGCCTCGCCGATTAAGTCCGTCGAATACCCTTCTTCCTCAGAGGGCTCAAGATCATGGTGCCAATCGAGTTCCCCATTGCGTTCGTGAGTGAAATAATCGATCGCCCCATTTAGGCAGCCCACGAAATAGGTAAATCCTTGCTCTGTCGGGAACCACTGAATACGCCGATGCCCCAAGTGCCACTTGCCGACAACGCCTCGGTGATTGTATCCGCCCTGTTCGAAAACCTCGGCCAAAGTCTCCTCGCGAGGATCTAGCCCAAAATCGCGTTGCGGAGGAATCACCGAACGCATCAGCCCAAAGCGAAGCGGGTAACGCCCCGTCATCAACCCCGCTCTCGTAGGCGTACACATGGGACAGGCATAAAACGATTCCAGCCGAACCCCTTCATCCGCAATGCGGTCGATATTCGGGGTCGCTATATCGCTCCCGTGAAATCCGACATCGCCGTACCCGAGATCATCCGCCAAAAGAATAATCACGCTTGGACGAGAATCCGCTCCCAACAATGATTGAACGCCTATAAAGGCTGAAATGAAGAGAAAAACGAGCTTTGCCATATTCGGTTGCTGGGGTTTGGAAAAACCAAAACATACCAACCATAAGCGCCCAAAGGTCAAAAACAAAAGCCGTGAAAGATCCTATCTGAAACTAAAATTTCGAATTTCCAAGCTCTGCTTTGCAATCGAACAAGTTGTTTTTCATTGCGACCAACGAGACCGATCGTACCGTCAATCACTCAATATTTCGCACAAAACGTCTACTCCGCAAAATGCCCGAACAGGTCCCCACTTTCGAATCAATTCCCCTGACAGCTCAAGTACCCAAGGCGAAAAATAAATGCGCAAGAAAATCCTGGACCCCATTAATCGACGGCAAATTCGTCGAAGGCTCCACCATCGAAGCTAAACGCAAAGACCTTTCCTCCACCTAGATGAACCCATCAAACGTCCTTTTTATAATGTCGGACCAACATGCCCGGCATATCACAGGTTGCTATGGCAATGACGTCATACGTACTCCCAACATCGACTCTATCGCCAGCAATGGCGCCCGGTTCGACTCCGCCTACACGCCTTCCCCTATCTGCGTGCCAGCTCGCGCCTGCTTCGCGACTGGGAGATACACCCACCACAATGAATACTGGGATAACGCCCATCCATACGATGGCGCCGTCCGGAGTTGGGGACATGAACTCATCGACCGCGGTCATCGCGTTGAATCCATCGGCAAGCTTCACTATCGTGACGAAAAGGATTCGGATGGGTTTAGCGCCCACCATATTCCACTCAACGTAGTCGACGGAAAAGGCGACCCGCAATCGAGTCTGCGTTCCGATATTCCGGTTCGCTCCGGAAATCACAACGCGATCGCGGCAGCAGGACCCGGAAATTCTAGCTACCTGCAATACGATCAAGCTATTGCTAATACTGCCTGCCAATGGCTCGACTCCGCTTCGATCGCGAACAACGAAAAACCCTGGGTCCTCTTCGTTTCCTTCACTTGTCCCCATCCTCCCTATACCGCGCCTTCCGAACATTTCGACTATTACTTCTCAAAAAAGATCGAGCATCCGTATCGAGGAAAACCTGACGATTGGACTGATCACCCTACATTCAACGAATTGCGGCGCGTTTTGGAAATAGACACTCCCTTTTCCGAAGGAGAGACTCGCCGGATAACAGCCGCCTATTATGGCTCTGTCAACGCGATGGACGATCGAGTAGGCGAAGTGCTTCAAGCCCTCGACCGAAACGGTTTTAGCGAAAACACGCGCATTGTCTACACATCCGACCACGGCGAAAGCCTAGGCCAGCGCGGACTCTACGGAAAGTTCACCATGCTAGAAGATTCAGCAGCCATTCCGCTGGTCGTATCGGGACCCGACATTCCACGTAATCAGGTGATCAGTACACCTGTCTCTCTAGTAGACTTTCACCCAACATTACTCGAGATGGTAACAGGCGAAAGCGGCGACTGCGAGAGCGACGTCGACGGAAAGTCCATCAACCCTCTCTTCACCAACGAAGTGAACGAACGGTCGGTAATCAGCGAATACCATGCGGTTGCCTCAAACAACGCTTGGTATCTCGTTCGAAAAGGAGCATACAAACTGATCTACTACGTCGGAGTCGATTCACCAATCCAACTTTACAATATCAACGATGATCCCATGGAGGAGCGAGACCTCGCAAACGATCCCGCAAGCTCCGAGATTCGAAACACGATGGAAGCGGAGCTCCGCATATTCCTCGACCCCGAAGAGACGGACCGCCGCGCTAAAGCGGACCAGGCCAAATTGATAGAATGCTACGGCGGACGCGATGCAGTGCTTGGCGGAGGCACCTTCATAAATTCCCCTGCTCCGGGCGAGGACACTTCATTCGTCACTGAAGAATCATGACGCGGACAAAACTCTACAGACTTCTTATCTACCTAGCAGCCCTATCCGTCGCGATTGGGCTAATCGATCGCTACGTGGGAAACGACGCTCCCGATGAGGCCTATCCAGGCAAACCAATAACGATCATCGTCCCTTTCAAGCCAGGAGGAGGAAGCGATAGAATCGCTCGAGCGGTCAATGCATTCACCGAAGAAACCTTCGGTAGAGAGTTTATCTTCCAATACAAAACCGGCGGCGGAGGCCACCTAGGCGTCGGCTACCTCGCCCAGTCCCGGTCGGATGGATACACAATCGCCACCTACAATACTCCCGACCTCGCTCTAGGACCGCTAACCGGAGCTGCCCAATATGAATTGAGCGACCTAAGAATCATCGGCCAAATCGCGTTCGACCCGAATATTTTCGCTGCAAAAGCAAATACTCCCTACGCAGATATGAAGGCATTTCTCCATGATGCCAAAAAACGTCCCGGCAAGCTCAGGCTCGGAATCGCTCAACCCAAGGGCGGCACTCACCTCGCAACGCTAGCGATGCTTCATCAAAAATCTATCGACGTCAGCGTGGTTCTTTTCGCTGGAGGATCCGAGCTCGCCACAGCCGTGCTTGGCGGACAAGTCGACGTTGGCATCTCCGGTCTCGCGCCGTTTTTAGGATCCCTAGAAAGAGTCAAATTCCTAGGTGTCGCCGGGGAATCCCATCATCCACGGATTCCGAATACGAAAACGATGAACGAGCAAGGAATACCGATGAACTCCGGCACAGGCCGTGTTTTTCTCGCTCCGGCCGGCATCGCCGAAAACAAACTCGAAATTCTTAGAATCGGTCTCAATGCAATTTGCGATAATGAGGCTTTCAAAACGGAAATGCGAAAATCCGGCAACGAACCAATCTGGACCGATGGTCAACGCATTGAAACAGCACTATCCGAGTTCAGTGAACATGCCGCCCTAATGATCGAAAAATATGAACTGTAGAAAAAGAAGCGATAGCT
>JAPKDW010000420.1 GCA_028822375.1 Opitutaceae bacterium
GTGACTCGGTAAGCACTGTATGTTTTCTGCTTACCTTCAAATGTCTGGGAGTAAACGAATTCACGTATCCAGATCCCAGACTTCTTAGGATACTCCCATTTCTTCAACGCTGAATCACTCTTTGCAGGCACATGCAAGAGAATGACCATTCCATGCATAATAGCAAGCTAAAATGACATGAAGTAGACATGAAATAGTAAAAAACTAACGTAAGTCGTTGATTATAATGGTGGAGGTGGCGGGAGTCGAACCCGCGTCCCTTGAGCTTTTACGAAAGGCGTCTACATGTTTGTTCTCGTTTTTGATCTCGCCGGTCCAGCCGCGACGAAACCGCGCTGCTTGGATTAGCCAGCCCTCTGAAGAAGTACGGCTTGGGCGCAGGAGACAGCCACCCAGGCTATGCTCGCTAGTCGTCGCCTCGTCCTATCTAGCGAGTATTGATAGGGGAGACGTAACAGACTATGCTGCTAGAGGCATTTCTTCGTGTGTGCCATTTGTTTTTTTGATAGAGGTTTAAAGAGGCCAACTATCATCCTCTACATGCAGCCAGACGAGCCAACAAAAGGTCGAATCCGGAACACCCCCATAGCGAGCAGAGCTCGCGAATTATGAATGCTGAAAGATGAATTATGAAACGCTTTCGAAATTCGTCCTTCGGACTCGATTTGTCGGATGCGTTAGCATCATTGGTGACAAATCAAAGAACAGATTGGGCTTATCGATGGTTTTTTATTGGAAATCAAGGTTGAAAGCATGGTCGGGAGTTATCTAGTGTCGGGGTTATGTTCGTATTGGTTTCTTCGTTTCTCGCTGTAGATGTCGGCTCTTGGTTGGTTCGTATTCGGGACGCCTATCTTAATCCGTGGTGGGAATCCTTTCGGCAGGTGTTTGTCGGACCGGATCTTTTGATTCAAATCGGCGGGATCGTTGCAGCGTTTTTGATAGCCTGGATCGTTACTGCGGGGCTTCGGCCGCTTTTTCGAAAAGTTACCGATGCGATCGAGGAGCGGGATGATTGGATCGAGGACACGGTTGATTGGTTGAGCGAAAACCTGTTTCGAGTTTTGTTGGTTGCGTTGCTTTGGTCGATTTCGATGTATCTGGATAGTAATCGCGAGTCGGAGGGGTTGAACTACATTCTCGTCCGGGTGATGGCTAGCATAGCGACCCTATGGTTGGTCTCTGCCGCTTTGCCTGCAGCTATCAAGAAGCAGGTTTACTTTAAGACCTTGTTTTTCGTCTTGGCGATCGTGCTCGTGCTCAACTTGCTTGGCGTGTGGGCAGTGATTCAGAGTGGGCTTGATGGGATAAAGCTCTTTCCGGTAAATTCGGGTACCGGCCAAACGCGGGTGACGATGTTATCTCTCTTCAAGGGTATCATCGCGATTTCAATACTGATTCCGATGACGGGTTGGTTAATCAAATCCTCGACTGCGCAGGTGGGCAAAATGCAAAACGTTTCGCCTGCCCTACAGGTTTTAGCGACGAAGTTTTTGAAGGTGTTTATCGCGGTGGGAGCGATCCTATTCGCTATCAGTTCCATGGGCGTGGACTTGTCGGCCTTCGCGGTGATGGGCGGCGCGGTTGGCTTAGGTTTGGGATTCGGCTTTCAGAAGGTTATTTCGAATTTGATTAGCGGGGTTATTTTACTGGGCGATAGGTCGATCAAGCCGGGCGATGTGATTGAGGTCGATCAGACCTACGGTTGGATCAATACGCTGGGGGCGCGGTACACGTCGGTGATTACGCGTGACGGTACGGAGCATTTGATTCCGAATGAAATGATGATCACCGAGAAGGTGGTTAATTGGTCGTTCAGCGACGACAAGGTGCGTGTGAAGATTCCGTTTGGCGTTTCCTATACTTCGGACATCCATAAAGCGATGGATCTCGCTTTGGAGGCGGCGAACGCCGACCAGCGCATTTTGAAGGAACCCGTTGCAGCTGTTCGTCTGACGGGCTACGGCGACAATTCGGTCGATTTTGAATTGAGAGCTTGGATACTTGATCCCACGGATGGTTTGGGGAACATTCGGAGCGCCTTTTATATTCGCATTTGGGATTTGTTTAAGGAGAACGGGATTGAATTTCCTTATCCGCAGCGCGATTTGCATATTAAGGAGTTGCCGCAGCTTGATGTTCGCGTGGCGAAAGGGGAGTAAGGTTTTTGGTGACGGCCGATCTCCGAGCGGCCATAGTTTCTCCTCGGATTGTTCCAACTGGCCGATCTCCGAGCGGCCAGTT
>JAPKDW010000126.1 GCA_028822375.1 Opitutaceae bacterium
GTCGCAGCGCGGCGTGGTTTCAGTCTGATTTCAGTTAAGTTGACGCGTATGCGCTAAGCGTGAACCCGCTCCTACAATTAGGCAGCGGAACAATCTTCGACCTCTTAGGCGGTCGATGGCTGAGTCTTAGTTCAGTTGACCAAGCTCGAGTAGATTGCGCAATAGCTAGACGTCTACTCTAATCCCGTTTAACGTCAGGGGTTTCCATTTCGAAACCATGGATTTTATCTTTCTCTTCTGGAGTGGTAAGAACCTTGTAGAGGCACCAGCTGAAAAGAGTGGTAACCGTTCCTACCGAAATAATCATTATGATCCAGCCGCCTAATGTCATGATGCGTTGTCTCCTTCGTTCGAGGTTTTAAATTTGGGGGCGATCGCGGTCAGCATCGTGATGAAGCCGGTTACGATAATGATGAAAAGCACGCTGAATCGAGCTACGTTGTTTGGTTCGATGAAGAGGTCTTTTACGTAAGCCGAGTATTCTTGCTCTCCGGTAATGATGTTGTAGCCGAAAATGTTTTGCACCGACCAGAGAGCGAAAATGGCGAGTAGGAAGGCCGGGGTTACGTACTTCATTATGAAACCGTAGATAGGTGGGACGCGGAACAAGGCGCCTTCGTTGGCCATCGCGAGTCCTTTCTTAATTCCAATGACCCATCCGAAAATGATTATCTGAATGGTGGCTAAAACGAAAATAAGGAACGTTCCTACCCAGAAATCGATAGTGTCTAGCGCTTTTAGGTCCTTGCTAAAGTAGACGACGAAACTGCAACCCAGCGCGGTAATAATCCCAAGAATAGTGACCGATTTATGCCGATCGATATCCAATGCTTCTTCAAGGAAGGCTATGCCGGGTTGAAGCATCGAGAGCGAACTCGTGACAGCGGCGAGAAAGAGCAGAAAGAAGAAGAGAAAGCCGAAAAACTGACCGGCCGGCATGGATGCGAAAACCATGGGCAAGGCATTGAACCCGAGTCCGAGAGTGGATCCGGTGGCTCCGGCGATCCCGAGAAAGGTGAACGCGGCAGGTATCGTGATAAGGCCTCCCAGACCGACTTCACAGAATTCATTGGCAGATGTCGCGGCCAGTCCGCTTAGAACGACGTCGTCTTTTCGTTTTAGATAGCTGGCGTAGTTGATGATGACTCCGAACCCTATGCTGAGCGAAAAGAAGATTTGTCCCGCAGCGTCGAGCCAAAGTTGGAAATTCAAAAGCTGTTGGCCGAGCGATACGTCACGAACCCGTAGCGAGCTATCTGCAGCGGCTTCGACTGTCGCTGTGGCGATGGCGTTTTCGCCTACAACTTCGTTGATCTTACTCCAAATTCCGTCCGCGTCTTGCGACTCGACGATGGTCTTAACCGGATTCCACATGTAACCAAGTCCGTTGATTACATTCAAATCGGGCTTCGAGGCGTCGGGCGTTCCTATTGTGAGAACGCGAATCAAGACGACCACGGCGAGTATCATCAAGGCCGGCATGGCGTATTTGCAAAAGAGTTCGATGCCGCGCGAAAGCCCTCGATAAATTAGGATAAAATTGAGAATGAAGACGCAGATTAGGAACCAGCCGACCTGTTTGATTCCAAAACCGAATGCGGAACCATCCGCTCCGGCTCCCACGAAAGTTCCGAAAAAAGCGCTAGCTTCTTCGCCAGTTTGGAAATCGAGGTTTCCTGCAAGAAAGTTTACGGAATAACCCAAGCACCACGATTCGATATAAACGTAGTAGGTGTAGATCATGACCGGAATCAGCACTCCGAGTACCCCTAAGTACTTGAAATTAGAACGACCGGTTATCGCGGCGATGATTCCTGGACTTGAGTAACGCCCTTTTTGGCCGCCAGCTCGACCCATGGCCCATTCTGCCCAACAGATGGATAGGCCGATAATGAGGAAGGAGACGAAGTAAGCTAGCATGAAGGCGCCGCCACCGTGTTTCGCCGCTAATCCAGGAAAGCGAAGGAAGTTTCCGAGTCCTACAGCGCTTCCGGAAACGGCTAGAATTATGCCGATTCTGGAATTCCAGGACTCTTTGGGGTTGGTGGAACTCATTGGAGAGGGTTCTATGGAAGCGTAGATTGAAGGCCAGGAAAAAGAACATGACGCTGGACTTAGCGGTCAGGAGCTTTCTTTATCTACCCTTCACACGCTCATGTTTTCATTAGTCGATAGGTACGTATTTTTAGAGTGGCTCAAGATCTTCTGTTTGGTTCTTGGGGCAACGTTTGGGGTGCTGTTGATTGTCGAGATCCAAGATAGCTTTACGGACTTGTTGGACTACGACGCATCAGTCGGGCAAATCGTGTTCTATTACATCGTAATAGCCCCGAGCTTTTTGACGATCACCGTGCCGGCTGCGATTTTAGTATCCATTTTATACGCGCTGGGACTCTTTCATCGTAACAATGAATTCCTCGCTTTTAGAACTGCGGGTCTGAGCGTTTCGAGGATCACACGCACGCTGTGGTTTTCCGGTTTAGCGTTTTCGGCGGGAATGTGGTTTTTGAATGCGAGTTTGATTCCTTGGTCAGTCGAGGCGTCGCGAAAATTGTGGAACCAGTTGGAGTATTCTCATGAGGCGAAGACGATCGGCGCGGAAAAGGTGGGTTTGGTGTACAATCTGGCGTTCGATAATCGTAAGGAAAATCGAATGTGGTTTGTCAATCGATACAGCGAGTACAAGCAACTGGGATATGGCGTATCGGTTTCCATGATGGACGAGGATCGTCATGAAGTCCGGCGGATCACAGCTACTGAGGGATATTATAGCGAGTTTGATGGATTTTGGGTTTTTCGCGAGGGACGCGATAGTCGTTTCGCGGCGGCTGACGGGGAGATGTTGAGAACCTTGCCCTTCGAAAGATTGGAAGCGAAGGAGATCGACGACGACCCCGGCTTAATGCTGCTTTTTGGCGAACGCCCGAAGGATTTGTCGTTTTTGGAATTGAAGAAAATAACCAAGAACTTCGCGATTGAAGAGCATCCGAAGGTTCTAGACTATCAAGTGCGATTGCACGCGTTGATGGCTGGAGCGGCCAGTTGTCTTATCGTGACTGGGCTGGCGATTCCGTTTGCGGTGTCCGGTGTCCGGGTGAATCCGGCGGTGGGCATTTCGAAGTCGATAGCGTTGTTTTTCGGATACTATATTTTGGTTAATGTTCTCAACTCGCTTGGGAAGCAGCAGATGTTGTCGCCGGAGATGGCGGCGTGGGTCCCAAATGTTTTCATGGCCATGTTGACATACGTTCTTATTCGGCGCGTGCGGTGATGCTGAACCGTCAACTGGTTGTGGTTGTTTTTAGAAAATCGAACGAAACGAAATTGCGCTTTACCTTATGAATCGAACGGAAATCGTTACTCTTCTTGCCAGCGAAAGCGAACGCGAAGGCATCTTGGCCCAAGGCTGGGTGCGAACGCGTCGCGACTCGAAGGATTTTTTCTTTCTCGAATTAAACGACGGGTCTTGTCTGAAGAACCTGCAAGCGGTGGTAACGCGCGACGTGCCAAACTTCGAGGAGCTCAAGGCGATTAGTACTGGGGCGTCCGTATCTGTAGTTGGAAAACTGATAGCTTCGCAGGGCAAGGGTCAGTCGTGGGAAATCCAAGCCAACGAAGTGACGCTTATCGGCGCGGCAGACGATAGCTTTCCGTTACAGAAGAAACGTCACTCCATGGAGTTTCTGCGCGAGATCTCTCACCTAAGACCGCGGGCGAATTTGTTCGGAGCCATATTCAGAGTGCGGAGTCGATTGTCCTTCTCGATTCATCGGTTCTTTCAAGAGCATGGGTTCTTCCATGTTCACACCCCGATCATTACTTCGAGCGATTGCGAAGGAGCGGGCGATATGTTCAAGGTCACTACGATCGATATCGACAAACCGCCGCGTTCGGAAGACGGCTTTTTGGATTTCTCGCGGGATTTCTTCGCCCAGCCGACATACCTGACAGTGAGCGGTCAACTCGAAGGTGAGGCATTCGCTACCTCTCTGGGAAAAATTTACACATTCGGGCCGACCTTTCGGGCTGAGAATTCCCATACGTCGAGACACGCCAGCGAGTTTTGGATGGTGGAGCCAGAGATCGCTTTTTGCGATTTGCAACAGGATATCGATTGGGCAGAGAAGTTTGTTAAATGGGTGGTTAAGGATATTCTGGATACGTGCAAAGAGGACTTGGAGCTTTTCTTTAATTTCGTAGATAAAGGACTTCAAGAGCGTTTGCAGTTCGTCGTCGAGCGCCCGTTTCATCGCGTTTCCTATACCGAGGCGGTGGAGATTCTATTGGCTGCGGATCGAAAGTGGGAATATCCGGTGGAGTGGGGGGCGAATCTACAGTCGGAGCACGAACGCTATCTTACCGAAGAGCATTTTAAGAGTCCGGTGACGGTTTACGACTATCCTAAGGATATTAAACCGTTCTATATGCGCATAAACGACGATGGGAAAACCGTCGCTGCGATGGATGTGTTGGTACCGGGAATAGGCGAGATTGTCGGAGGTAGTCAGCGAGAGGAGCGTTTGGAGGTTTTGTTGGAGAATATGAAAAAGCATGGGATTAGCGAAGTCGACTACGGTTGGTATGCGGATTTGCGTCGTTACGGAAGCGTGCCTCACGCAGGTTTCGGATTGGGCTTCGAGCGACTGCTGATGTTTGTAACGGGTGTGGCGAATATACGGGATGTCATTCCATTTGCTCGCACGCCAGGCAGCGCTTAACTGATTTGGGCGATGAGTCGATCAATTCAGTTTTATAATCGTTATTCTGAAAGTTTGGAGAAAGAAACGGTTTACGGCGAATCGTATTTGCGATGGACCTACGAAAATCCATTCGGACGTTTGGCTCTGAATCTACTTGTTAAGCGCTCGCTGTTCAATGCATGGTATGGCTGGCGCATGGATCGCCCGGCGAGTCGTAGCAAGGTGGAGCCGTTTATCGAGCAGTACGGGATCGATATGGGGGAGTGTCGCCGGAGTGGCGATTCGTTTGAAACGTTCAACGACTTTTTCTATCGTGAATTGACGGATAAGGCGCGTCCGATCGCTGCAGGCTATGGGGTCGTGAGCTTACCAGCTGATGGTCGGCATATGGCGATTCCCGATTTGTCTCAAGTGGATAGGGTTTACGTAAAAGGTCAGGGTTTCGAATTGGGAAGGTTTTTGGGAAGCTCGGAATTGGCCGATCGATTTTCTGGTGGGTCGGTGGTCATCTCGCGTTTGTGTCCGGTGGATTATCATCGTTTCCATTCACCCGTTACGGGAACCTTGGTTGAACAGCGTAAGATTGACGGTTCTTTGTTTAGCGTTAGTCCTATTGCTCTGTGTCGAAATGTCGGATACTTATGGGAGAATAAGCGCGTGTTGACTACGATTCAAACGGAAGCTTATGGCCTAGTGGCCTTTGTTGCTATCGGCGCGACTTGCGTAGGGCGTATTCACATGACACGCGCAACAGGAACTCGGGTTGAGCGAGGCGAAGAGTTGGGCTATTTCGCTTTCGGCGGCTCTTGCGTCGCTACGGTATTCGAAAAAGATCGAGTGGCTCTGGCGTCGGATTTAATCGAATACTCTTCGCAAGAAACGGAAGTCTATGCAAAAATGGGAGATCGGTTGGGAACCGAGCTTGGAGGCTGAAAGGCGCGAAGCGTTTAGCTCCTCATTGTCTTCTTTGCGAAAAGTAAGCCAATCAGACCAAGGCAAAGAAATGAGAGTGTCGTCTCGCCTTCGGGGATGTTTGTCCGGGTTACAGCGAATCTAGCAAATAGTTAGCAAATCGGTAGTTGCCAGAAGCTGGTGTGATCGATCTCGAGAGGTTGTACGATAGCTAGTTGATGCACACCGCGCTAGAGCAAATGCGGTTGTCCATTCCTGTTCAAAATCGACTATCGGGAGTGGCTCCGATGGCTCTCTATATCTTTGTCGAACAATTTAGTTACTAATCTTTTGGCGGATTCTTTTTGATCGAATCAATCCATTCCTGGCGCTTTGCCTCGGCTTGATCGCCGAAGAATATTCTGCAGGCTTCTTTGAGTCCAGGAGCGTCAACAATATCTTCATCGCGGACTACTTGAGTTATTTTCGATCGTCTGCGTAAAAAATCCTCGAGCTTGGTAACCATTTCATGCCGAGCTGTGTGCTCTACTTCACAGCGAAGATACTCCGCATCTTTCATCAGGCGTTGCGCCTCGCGCGGATCCCGACGGATATCTTCGAGTAACTCAAGGGCCCTACTGCCATACCGGCGCCATAGTCGTTGCGTCAGCGGTTCTGAAGAGCCTTCAACAGTGTAGGCATCGAGCTCCATGAGCTTCGCCTGATGATAAAATTCATCGCGGACTGTGTCGTCCTCTTCACCGTACCATTTGAAATCCTCGTAAGGCAGTTCTATGCCCATCCCTTTGATGATTTCCGCGACTTCATTTCCAACGTTAATGCAGTCTGTCGTCTTGCCGCCAAAAATGCTCAAGTGTTGATCCTCGTGGCTGACGTCAATAGCATGTTTGCGTGATAGCTTGACCCAATCAGCAACGCCGTCTCCGCCTTTTTGGGCAAGCGGCCTCACTCCACAACGCTCGGCGATGATGTCGTCTTCGGTAATCGGTTTCTTCAGCTTGAGCAGCGCGTTTATATTTTCCAATACGAATGTCCGATCCTCCGCGGTTACTTCCACATTTGGACTGTCGACCTGCGTGTCCGTGGTGCCGATCGATGTTTTATTGCCCATCGGTATGACGAAGAACAGGCGTCCGTCACTGGCGAAGAATGCCAGGATTCGATTTTCCTCGGTAATCCGATCTACGATTAGATGTATGCCTTTGGAGAGCAGATGCCGATGTTCGGTTTTCTGGTCCGCCAACACGTTGTGCTTATCCACGTAGGGACCACAGGCATTGACCATCGCTTTGGCTTTGATTTGAAATTCCTCGCCGCTGATGTTGTCAAGCGCTGAAACCTTCCAAATATTGTCTTCCCGAACTGCGCCGGTAGATTCAACGTAATTTGCCGCTACGCAGCCGTAATTCATACTCGAACGTACAAAGTTGAATACAAAACGCGCATCATTGTCATAAAGGTAAGCATCTGAATACTCAAATCCACCAGCCGCATTATCCGTGTTGATTGACGGTTCGCGAGAGCGGATACTTTTAACCGTCATGAAGTCCGGCGCTTGAGTAAAGAAGCGACCAATTATCCAATAAAAAATAGTCCCCAAATAGACAAAGAAAACCGGAAATCGAAAGCCTTTAGCGATGGTAGTCAAAAATCGGATTTCTTTCACCGTCGATGGATAGCTTTCCATCAAATGATTTCGGCTCTTACAAAGTTTGTTAACGAGGAGATACTCGTGGGTTTCCAGGTATTTGATCCCGCCCCAAGCCAAGTTTGAGGAGTTTGAACTGGTCTCTCCGGCAAAGTCACCGCGCTCAATTAAAGCTACTTTGGCGCCTTTGGCAGCGAGCGAAGCCGCCGCCACCGCTCCATTAATGCCTCCACCAAGAACCAACACGTCGTAGATTCGCTTCTCGGCTTTGAGCCTCTCTATATTACTGCTTCTTAAATCCATAGGGCTAATTCAAAGAAACTTAACGACATTATTTTCCAGACGATGCATTACTGAGTTTGTAGGCGATGTCTCGAACGATACTCGGTTGGAGTCAACCCGCTCCTTTTCTTAAAATGATCGGACAAGCTGCTCGCATCTACAAATCCACATCGGCTAGCTATTTGAGCGGCTGTCAAGCTGGTCTCTCGTAGAAGTTTCATTGCCTCGGAAACCCGAGTCTTTAAGAGGAATTCTAGTGGGCTAATGCCAAACGCTTCATTAAACCGGCGTTGCAGGCTACGGAGAGATTGTCCGCAAGAGTCGGCTAGGTCCAACATGGAAATGTTTCGGGGAAATTCCTTGCGAATAACCATGACTGCCTTGGCGACGCTTTCCAAAACCGGCAAATTTCTCTCCTGTTCCGCAGCCCGGCGGAGAACGCCCATCACACCGATGGGACGCATCTTTCGGTTTAAAACGGGGAGTTTCGTTATGATGTACCAATCGGGCATGCCTTGTTTGTCAAACCAGAGCTCCATATGCTCAATGCGATCAACTTCGCCATCGAGGAGACGTTTGTCATCTTGAGCATACCCCTCGGCCATCGATTGCGGGTTTATATCGTAATCCGTAAATCCGAGCATCTCCTCCTCATTCGCCATTTGGTAGCGATCCAAGACGGATTGACTGGTTACCATGGCGCGTCCCTTGCGATCTTTAGCGAAAAAATAATACCCGGGAATCTCGTCGAAAATCCTATGGAATAGTCCCCAGGAAGGTATCTGGGCGAGCCATGCATCTCGGTCAGAAGCGAGTTTGCGAAGGATTTTCGGCGAACGCTTACGGTGCAGAATTCTAGGCCTTATAATTGTCGTATTTAGCATAGATACTGTCGCACGTTCCTCCAAATCTATGATACAATCAAGTTAAATGAATATAGGTCGCATCGTGTTAACCCTACTCTGTTACAACGGTCTTGTTTATCTGCTCCCTGCGGCTGACTCACGACCCAACATCGTGTTCGTTATCACTGATGACCAGCGCTGGGACCAGCTCGGGTCCAATGGACATCCGGTTTTGAAAACCCCTCACATCGACCGCATCGCGGATGAAGGAATTTCGTTCAACAACTCCTTTGTGGCCACACCGCTGTGTTCGCCAAGTCGGGCGAGTTTCCTAACCGGCCTTTATCCTCACGAGCACCGGGTAATTAACAATGACAAGCTGGGGTTGGATGTGGTCAGTCATACGTTGATGACCTTTCCGCGTCAATTGCGTGAGGCCGGATATGAAACGGCATACATTGGGAAGTGGCACATGGGGCTCGACGACTCAAGAAGGCCGGGTTACGACACCTGGATCAGCTTTAAAGGCCAAGGTATCTATATTGATGGAGTCGTGAATGAGAATGGCAATCGGCGGCAACTTGATGGCTACATGACGGACTTTCTCAATGATAAGGCGGTTGAATTCGTCCGGAAGCCTCATGAGAAACCGTTTTGTCTCTACCTCTCGCACAAGGCGGTGCATGCCCCCTTCCTGCCAGCTCCAAGAGATGATTCACTTTATAGCGACTACGATTTTGCGCTGCCTGAAAAAATAGAGTCTGATATCCAGGGGAAGCCGGTCATGTTGCGAAAAGTGGAAAAAATGAATCGGCTGGAACTGGAAGGGATAGCTCCCGAACCCGCTGAACCGCGTCGCAACCGTGGTAAAGACCCTCAATCGATCGTACGAGACCAGCTGCGTTGCCTGACCTCGGTTGATCAAGGCATTGGCGAATTAATCGCTGCCTTGGAAAGTACAGGGCAGCTCGAAAACACGATTTTCATCTATACCAGCGACAACGGTTTCCTGATGGGGGAACATGGCAAGATAAACGACAAGCGGTGGGCCTACGAAGAGGCCCTTCGGGTGCCGTTACTGATTCGTTTTCCGAAGCTCATTAAACCTGGAAGCAGGAACGACGCCATGGTTCTCAATATTGACCTCGCACCCACTTTGCTGGACCTGGCAGGGGTGGAATCGATTATCCCTATGCACGGCCAATCCTTTGTGCCGCTTTTGAAAGATGCTCGCGCTCCTTGGCGGGAGGCATTTTTGGCCGAATATTTTCTGGAAAAAACCTCACCACGCGTGGCCCCTTGGCAGGCCGTGCGCACCGATCGATGGAAGTATATTCACTACCTCGAAACGGACGATCAGGGCGATCCTTATGGCCTAGATGAACTGTATGATCTTACGGCGGACCCGCGGGAATTGAACAATCTGGCAAGTGATGTGGAAAGTCGGGGCGCCCTTCAATCTATGCGCTCCCAACTCAACGTCCTCTTAAAGCAGACAAGGTGAAGGCGAGAAAATAAGGAGGTTCTTAGTCTCTTATACGCTTTATCAACAGTCGGACGGTTTTCGAACTGAATTTGGGAGAGAATGAGGGGTAGGGCGGCACTCTGCAATGAACGCTAAATCGGAGGCGTTACACATCTCATGTCGTCTCTTTTTTGCCCCAGAACTTTGGGTCCCACGATTGTCGTATTTAGGATAGATGCTGTCGCGCGTTCCGCCAAATCTATGATACAATCACGTTAAATGAATATAGGTCGCATCTTGTTAACCCTACCTGAATATTTCAAAAAGCATGGCGTCGCACCGGAATCCTTGCGACGGCTGGCCATTGATTTCCGACGCGGTGGTTGACTACTACAACCGTCCCAAACTAGCCTACTCCTATATCAAGCGAGTGCAGCAAGACATATGCGTAATGGTAGATGAAGCCGAGAATGAACAACACAAAGTCATTGCGGTCAACGACACGCAATGGATTTCTCAACTGGAAATCGAAGAGGGGACCTCCGCATTTGAGCCCGCTTGAGCGGCCAAGATAATTGATGCCAAAATTTCTATAATGAGTATCCTGAAACAAAATACACAGGAAGCAGCCGAACTGCTCAAACGATTGATCACCTTCTCGGACACGATCGAAAATGCAGCCGATGACGTGGCAAATACGCTTCGCTCAGGCGGGCGTCTGCTCGCCTGCGGCAATGGCGGCAGCGCCGCGGAAGCTGCCCATCTAACCACCGAGCTCGTCGTGCGTTACAAAAACGATCGACGAGCCTATGCCGCTCTGTGCTTGAACGCCCACGGCGGAGACTTGACTGCTATCGGCAACGACTACGAGTTCGACCGCGTATTCGAAAGGCAGGTGGAAGCCTTCGGCCGCCCGGGCGACTGCCTGGTAGTTTTTAGCTCCAGCGGTCAATCCAAGAACATTCTACTGGCGCTCGAGCAAGCGAAGGCCCTGGGATTGAAAACGATCGCTCTCCTCGGCAAGGACGGGGGCATCTGCTCGGGCAAAGCCGACCACGAAATGCGCGTTTCCGGCGCGAGCACAGCGAGAATACAAGAAGCGCACCTGCTGCTGCTCCATACGCTTTGCGATTTAGTCGAAACAAAGCTAGGCCATGAATAATGGGCGACACTACTTGGGGATCGACATCGGCGGGACCAAATGCGCCGTTCTCGTTGGCACCGATGAAGGCGAAGTATTGGCCCGCGAAGAGATGGCGACCACGACGTTCGAACCCACCTGCGAATGGATTCTGACTCAAGTTGAACGTTTGTCCAAACGCTACAACGATTCGCTTCATGGTGTCGGTATCTCATGTGGTGGCCCTCTGGATACGAAGAAGGGAGTCATTCTCAGTCCGCCCAACTTGCCCGGTTGGGACGCCGTTCCAATCGTTCAGCTCGCCAATAAGGCTTCTCAACTGCCCACCTATTTGATGAACGATGCCAATGCCGGGGCTCTCGCAGAAGGCATGCATGGAGCAGGACGGAATTGCGACAACTTCGCATTTTTAACCTGCGGCACCGGAATGGGATCTGGCATCGTTTGCAATGGGCAGATACTGGAAGGAACTAACGGCTTCGCCGGTGAAATCGGTCACATGCGTCTTACCGATGATGGCCCGATCGGCTACGGAAAGAGCGGGTCATTCGAAGGGTGGTGCAGCGGCGGAGGTTTCGCCCAATGGGCTGGGTTAACCGCAAAAGACGCTGCGAAACTGGCACTCCAGGGAGATGAAGCCGCATTGAAGGCATTCGCCCATTTTGGCGAACAACTCGGACGGGGCTTGGCCGTTCTGGTCGACATTCTCAATCCCGAACGAATCTTGATCGGCGGCATTTATCCTCGAGCCCAACAATGGATTGAACCAGCAATGCTCGCATCGCTCGAGAGAGAGGCGCTCTCGCCCGCTCGAACCGCTTGCAAGGTGATGCCATCGGAACTTGGAGAGCGAATAGGCGATTTTGCCGCCATCGCAGTGGCTGCCTATTGGGACGAGAAGAAATAAATATCCCCG
>JAPKDW010000421.1 GCA_028822375.1 Opitutaceae bacterium
TGGGTCTTCGGCCTCCAGACCTCAGGAAGGTGGGTTCCTGGTAATTCCACTTTCGATGCTGATGGCGGCTACGTGAGAGGGCAGAAGAACTCGAAATTCACGGGTCCTGCTGGTTATCGCAACATGGGCAGCCTCTTCACCAACTGGTCCGATCAAGGTTTAACCGACTACGCGGTATACGATTGGCGCATCACGCTCATCAGCGGTGGGCTTGACTTCTCTAATCACGATTTCGAGGACAAGTTTGGCGACGGCATCTTCAAAGGGTTGGTAAAGCGCACGGCCACTGGGCTGAAGTCTTTTTGTTAGAACATCGGTTAGATATCATATTGCGCTGCGCTAGAAAACCTGGAAAACATAACCCATGCAGACCCAAACGGATCAAAAATTCATATAATTAAATGTAGGCTCCACTCGAGGCTGTGGAGAGTTTGGGCACGAAATTGGTAGTCAAAGCAGAAAGAGGCATTGATCGCAGTGGCGATTCGAGAATTTAGAAATCAGATTAGAGATATCAAATTATATCTATTATGAAAAAATTACTACTATCGGGGATGTTGGCTGTCGGTGTTTCGTTGGGCATGTTTGGCGAAAAACCGAACATCCTTTTCATCTTTGCGGATGACTGGGGTTGGGGAGACCTGAGTTGTCATGGGCATCCTTACGTCGAAACGCCGAACATCGATCGCTTGGCGAAGGAGGGGACCGACTTTCATCGATTTACGGTAGCAAGCGGAGTGTGTTCGCCGAGTCGGACCGCGGTGATGACGGGTCACTTCCCCGCTCGATACAATATCGACGGCCACTTCGCCTGGGTACCGAGCAATGCCAAGCGCGGCATGCCGGATTGGCTCGATACGAAGGCTCCAACGTTGCCGAAGTTTCTTAAGACCGCGGGATATGCGACGGCTCATTTCGGCAAATGGCACCTGGCCAACAATATGATTCCCGATTCTCCGACGCCGGATGCGTATGGATATGACGAATACGGAGCGTTCAATTGCGCAGGAGAACAGATGCCCGTTCATGAGGATTCCCAACATGCCAATGCGTTTATCGAAAAATCGGTTGAGGCAGGAAAACCGTTTTTCATCAATTTGTGGATCCATGAACCTCACACGCCTTTTCACACGGTTCCGAAGTACGAGTGGCGGTTTCGCCACCTAGAAAACAGGGAGGACCAAATTTACGCTTCGGTGCTTTCGCATGCGGATGAGCGCATTGGTGAGGTGTTGGACACCTTGGGCCGTTTGAAAATAGCGGATAACACTTTGGTTATATTCAGTTCCGATAATGGTCCCGCACGGTCGGCTGGAAAGGCAGAGCTGAACCTCAGTTACGATACGGCGACCGGCGCCGGCTGGGGACTCGCGGGATCCAAGGGGATCACGGGAGGCCGGAAAGGCTACAAGAGCTCTCTTTTCGAAGGAGGCATTGGCGTACCTTTCATTGCCCGTTGGCCTGGAAACATTGCTGCAGGAGCGATTGACGATAGCTCGCTGATTTCGGCGGTGGACTTGCTGCCAACCTTTTGCGAAGTAGCGGGAGCGAAACTGCCGCGCGGATACCAAGCGGATGGAGTGAGCCAAGTGGCAACGTTGAAAGGTAAGCCTGTCCCCGAGCGCAATAAGCCGTTGTTCTGGAAATTCAATTCCTCCTGGCCAGCTCAGAAGAGCAAACCCGATCATTGGGTGTCTTACGCGATCGTAGACAGTCACTGGAAATTGGTGACAAATCAAGATGGGAGCTATGTTGAGCTTTACGATATTGCCAAGGATCCGTACGAGAAAGCCGACCTCAAGGAAGACAGACCTCAAGTAATGAAGCAGTTGCTCCGAAAATTGACTGACTGGCAAGCGTCGCTACCCGCCAAGCCCACTGGAGATGTGTTTTCAGAAGAGCGTTCTCAGTAGGGATAAACTGGTTGAAACAAAGTGATGGCTACAGGAATACGTTTATACGGTTTTTGCGTTGCTCGGCGTTGTTTGAAGAACGAAGACGGTTGCCCCGGGGATGCTTTATTGCCTTTGGGTCTAATACCTTGAAACTCTTGACGGGCGTAGCTCGTAGAGCGAAGACTGTTGTTTCGACTTTTAAAGCAAGTCCGGAGGCCTTGCTCCACCTTCAATGCCTTTTTGAGCTAGGGTGGTACGAGGCGTCCCGACTCGTATTCTCAATCTCTCAAAATACCTCGCTGGCGCGAAGCGTCAGTCGACCGACAGGGAGAGGGCTTGCCCC
>JAPKDW010000010.1 GCA_028822375.1 Opitutaceae bacterium
GCCATCTGCGCTCCACTCCGTCAGACGATTTCAGTTAAGTTGACGCCAATGCGCTGAGCGGGAAGATCGGCCGCTACCAAAATTAGAAACCTATCTCCCCCCCGCGGCCATGGGCGGAGATCCGGCTACAGTGGTTCTCAAGACAACACGACGTTTACCGGGATAGTCATTGATAGCCGCGTGCATGAGACAGGGATTAAACCACATCGTCACCGTACCAGGTGCCCACCTAAGCCGGCAGGTAAATTCCAAACGCTGAGCGTGTGATTTTAAAAATTCGATAATCGGCCGACTCTCAGCTTCGGTCATACCGACAAAACGGGTGAGAGAGCCACTTATATATAGGTGCGGGCGCTTTGTTTTGGGATGGCAACACACCACCGGGTGCTGGCTCTCGATATCATCGGCAACGTGTCCGCTTGCTCTAACCGAAAAGGCCTTTTGCGCAGCGTTGAGCGCATAAACACCTTTGCCTGAATGTACTCCGATTAAATTATGAATAAGAGAACGCATAGCATCCGATAGCCCTTCATAAGCGGCCGAAAGACTGGCGAACAAAGTATCTCCACCAACCGCCGGAATCTCCTCCCCATAAAGCATCGTAATCGCCGGAGGGTTCTCCATCCAAGCTAAGTCCATATGCCAGTCCTCACCCACTACCGGACCGCGGTCTTCAGCACTTCGCGTAAAACGTACGAGGTCATCAAAACCATCAAGAGGCGTGTGAATCGGATTCCCACTGAATGGCCCGAATTTGCGCGCTACTTCGTGGAAGGCAGCAGGATCTAAGCTTTGATCTCGTATTGCCAGCACGTGGTAGTGGTCAAGAGCTGTATGCACATTCCCTATCAGCTCGTCGCTGGCAGCGTTGAGGTCTATGCCAACAATTTCAGCGCCAATGCTGCCGGTCAGCGGACGCAGCTCAAAACAGGTAAACTTCGGGATCGGATTAGTGATGATTGTCATAGGGGTAGATGGTTGATTGAGAACAAAACGAGGGCTCAGATCTAATATACATTACACCAAGCATCAGCATAAAATTGAGATTTTATATTGTAGGGCGGGTTGCTAACCCGCCATTCCAGTACGCGTGTCGCCTCAGCGAGGCGACCTACAAAAAATAAGATTTATTATGACGCTTAGTATAGTTTAGATACAAGATAAACACAGTGATAACTGAAAGACAGCAGCTACTTCGACAGGAAAATATCGCTCTGCGTCACCGCGTGTATGAGCGACCTGAAACCATAGTCGTCTTCGGACAATCCCTCCACAATCTGGTCGATTTCACGGCGATCAGCGAATTCGATCTCCGCGCCAGTCGCATAAGTCATTACCTGGTTCACGAGATTGCGCGTGATTTGATCGGTATCAGAGAGAGCGATTTCTTTAAAACCGTAGATGTCTTTAAATGCCTTCCCATTGGGGTATTGATAGCTGGCATCGACTTCAGGACCATCCGTCCAATTTTTCTTCTCTGATTCAATCGCACGGTAGTTCTGTCTCCATCCTCCAATGACATCGTAATTCTCAAGCGCGAACCCAGGTGGATCGATTATCTTATGACAGGCCATGCAGGCCTTTGTATTCCTATGTTTGTCCAACTGATCGCGTATCGAAACAGCGCCTCGAATATCTGGCTCAACCGCCGGGACTTGATCAGGCGGCGGCGGGATATGCTTACCCATAATTCGCTCCAAAAGCCAAACTCCACGAATAATCGGCGACGTCGTGGTTCCATTAGCAGTGACCTTCAGCACACTCCCGTGAGTCATGACTCCTCCCCTTCTGTTTTCCGGCTTTAGAGCTACCTTTTGAATACCCGTTCCGTCAAAGCCTTCGATTCCATAATGCACTGCAAGACGTTCATTGAGCATCGCAAAATCAGAGTCGATGATGTTCGTTACGCTCAGGTTCCCTTCAATCATTTGATCCAGAAACGCATAGGTTTCATCCAACATGGAATGAAGCAGAATCTCATCGAACTCCGGGTAGAGTCTAGCATCGGGCGTGGTGAAGCTGATGTCTCGCAGCTCAAGCCAACTATCGGCAAAATTCTTAACAAACGCTTCCGCTTTCGGATCGCTCAGCATACGTTCCACTTGAGCTCTAAGCTTTTCGGGACGCGACAGAACATTTCTTTTGGCTTGCTGAAGAAGCGTCTCATCGGGAGGGCTGCTCCAGAGGAAATAGCTCAATCGCGAAGCAATACTATAGTCATCGAGCTTCCCGACATCTTCAGTCAAATAGATAAAGCGATGTGAACTGAGAATAGCGCGATAACCAGCCTTTACCCCCTCTAGAAGCGAACCGCTTGCGTCTAGTTCCTCTTTCGCAAACGAAAAGTAAGGCTCAATCTCATAATCAGACACAGGTCGCCGAAAGGCGTACTCTGCAAACCGAGTGACTAGTCTTTTCAAATCGGATTGAGGCCGTTTACTTATAAGGGTTCCTTTCTTCACTTTGAGATTATCGAACAACCGACGTCTCAGTTCACGAGTCTCTAGCCCCGGATAAATACGCTCGATTTCCAGGCTTTCGACCGCAATCCCCGCAGTCCCGTCTGTGAGAACCGTAAGATTTTGAATCACATCCGAAGAAACCCAATCGATTGTTTTGTCGACTGGCTGAACCCCAATAATATGATCTTTCTGAATCCATGAATCGAATACAAACTCCTGCGACTCCCGAGTGACTTCGAAATTCCCGACCCAATAGACCGCAGGCGCCTTAGCTCTCAAAATTCCAGTATGAACCCGTCCCCAGACATTACGCCCTTCAGGCGGGTTATGGGCCTTGGCCTTTATCTTAATCCTATACCAACCGGTTTCAGGAGCTTCCGTTCCAGCCATCCGTCCATGAAATCCTTGAGTTGTCGGGAAGCTGAGAATTTGTTCCTTTTCCTTGTAATAAATGCCCTGCCGCTCATTCAGAATTCGCTCCTTCCCTACTCCCAGCTCATTGGGTTGAAAAACTCGCTTGTATGGTCGAGACGCTATGAGGGCTTTTATCTCAGCATTCTTGGCGATGGTTCCCTTCAAATCCAAGGTCGATTCAGTATCCACAAACTGTCCATCTTCATAACGGTAGGTTTTGTTCTCGTTAGCCAGAAATGTCTTATAACCTTCGTAAAAAAATATCGTTGGCAGCTCTGAAGTGGCAAACGGGTCGATCTCGATGGGCCACAAATCTTTGGACAAAGGATCCGAGGCAGGCATCGGTGGATCGATCGCGCGCTGAAAGGACTCTTCAAGCATGAGATCGACAACCTCAAGATACTTCTGAAGCAGATGATAGGATACCTGCTGTCCTTCAGCGATATTGCTAAAGCCATCGATCGTCAGATCCTCTGGCAAAAACTCGAGAACCGGAATCTCAACGCCTAATAAATCGTGGAGCGTATTTTCATACTCGATACGACTAAGCCGACGTAATTTGACTCGCCCCCCTGCCATCAACTCCTCGCGAGACACGTCATGCAGAATATTCTCGAAAACCTTCAGAAACTCGGATCGCTCATCTGGCTCTACCAAAGAATCCTCCGGCGGAGGCATTTCCCCAATTTTTATGCGATCGTGAACAAAAGCCCAGAAGTCCATCGT
Source organism: Opitutaceae bacterium (assembly GCA_028822375.1). Taxonomy (GTDB): domain Bacteria; phylum Verrucomicrobiota; class Verrucomicrobiia; order Opitutales; family Opitutaceae; genus Pelagisphaera. The sequence goes on from JAPKDW010000010.1 coordinate 3,603, forward strand.
CGAATGATTCGAAGGATCGAACACCAACGACTCCAAGTCGAGCTCACCCTCTTTATCCACTTCATTGTGGCATTCAAAGCAATTCAAGTCGAAGAACTCTCGAACTGGTTCAGGCAGATTCGTGGCCCAAACACGGTTACCCCAAACAGAGAAGGACAATGACGAAATAAAAAAAGCGAAAACCAGACGGCGTATCATGGAATTGTAATATAAAATCAGTTACAGAATTTATTCTAAAAATCGGACTACGCCATTTCCAAACCAGCCATCTCGCCAGTGCTGGTCGCAAAACGTTCGGATTCCAAACCATGTCGGCGCAAAATGCTAAGATAGAGATTCGGCAGTGGATAATTATCGGTTTTGTCAAAGGCCAGATGCTGACCATGTTTGAAACCGCCACCGGCTAGCATGACCGGCATGTTCCGGTTGTCATGCGAACTCGCATTCCCTAGGTTAGAAGTCATTAAGACGCTGGTTGTATCCAGCATCGTACCGTTCGACTCATTAGCGCCTTTAAGATCGCGTACAAAACCGCCCCACTTATGAATCAGCTCGGACTCCACCAATGCCAACTGATCCAGCTTCTCTTCATCAAGTCCATGATGACTCAGACTGTGATATCCCTCGTCCACACCCTCAAGAGGCACGGCTCCACCCTCTCCATTTAAGTGGACGGTAATAAAACGGGTCGAATCGGTCTGCAAAGCCAAGAACATGACATCGAGCATCAGCTTCTTGCGATCGATAATCGCGTCGCTGTTCTCAATATCGACAGGAGCTTGCGCGTTAACTTTCGGTTTTGGCTTACGCGCCCATTCCTGGACATCGCCCAAGCGCTTTTCGAAATTGCGAACTGACGTAAAGTACTGATCCATTTTCTCACGATCGCCGGAGCCCAGTTTTTTCTCCACACGTTTTGCATCTGCAGCAACGACATCCATGATGCTTCGTCCCTGCTTCAAACGCTCGACTTGTCGCTCTTTTTCTTCGGGCGTATTTGCAATGAAGAGTTTATTGAATACTTGAGATGGCGACTCCTCTGCAGGAATCATACTACCCGATTCCGTATAAGACGCGCTCGTCGTTCCATTAATATCGAGAACCAACGATGGGAATCGAGTGTGATGCCCCTGGTGTTTCGCCAAATACTGATCGATAGAAATCGAATTCTTAAACGTAGCATTGCGCGAATACGGAGCAGCAGAAAGGATACTCCCCTCAGCTTGATGCCCTCCACTCACTCCAGGATGCGACGAGCCGGTAACGACCGTTAAATCACCCAACAAATCATCGATGCCAGATAGATACCGCGAAGGCGCGTAGTTACGTCCTGTTTCCTTAGGATTGAGATTGGGGCCGTGCAATCCTAGGGCTAAAGTCACTGCAACAAAACGTCTCGGAGCTTGATAGGCCGAACTGGCGGCAAACGCCGGCGTCATCGCTTCAAGCCAAGGAAGCGCCATAGCTGCCCCGGCTCCTTTTAGAAACGAACGACGGGATAACGAATTGGAAAAATTGAAATATACCTTTTTCATATCTGATTATGACAGGGGTTTCGGATAACGGTAATCGAAAGACTACATTCCGCCCAGTGTAGAATCAACGACTATATCGGAGGCCATATCCGCAAAACAACGCACCCCTTGGTCTACAGTTGACTAAAAATGGCCAATTGAAGCTCGTTCGAGCATAGGAAAGAACCTGCCCACAGATTGCTCAGATGAGCACAAATCGATCTATTGATGGCTTCGTAACTTTGTGATGGTAGGGTTTCGTTGTCCCAACGAACCGTGGAGCTTAATTAGGCCGTATGCGGCTGTTTGGGGACAAACAGCCCTACCATCGGACCACGTCGGGACGCCCTGCCCCACCTGAAATTGATTCGGATACTTGAATTAACTCAAGAACCTCTTTGCTACGCGAATGCCTAAAAAATCCTAGTTCCTCGAAAAAGATCCGCTGAGTACGATCGCCTCGATTAGATCATTGAGACCGCCTTGGTCTTCATCCAAGTCTTCCAAAATCGAATCGATCACTGGTCGGTCCCTCGGGTCCAATTCCCGGCCGAGAGCGTAGGTCATAAGTTTCTCCGTTAGGCAACGAGTGAACTGATCCGTTCGCTTGATCATCATGGAACGAAAATCGGGAACGCCCTTAAAACGGTCTCCATTCGGCAGCGTACCAGATGCATCAATCTTCAAATTTCGCCCGTAGTGGCTCCGCCACATTCCGGTTGCATCGAAATTTTCCAAGGCGAAACCGAGTGGATCAATTTTTCGATGACACTCCGCGCAGGTTTCCACTTCTCGATGCTTGGAGAGCTGTTCGCGAATCGTTTTAGCCCCACTAATATCGGACTCGATCACCGGCACATCCGGCGGAGGAGGGGGAGGGGAGTAGCCGAGCAAATTCTCCAAGACATAGATCCCGCGAACAACCGGAGACGTATCCACGCCGTTGGCAGAGGCGGTCAAGAAGAGCGACTGCCCCATCAAACCGCCTCGCGGGGTCCCCTTCAAAGAAACCTTTTTGAGCTCATGCCCTTCCACACCATCGATCCCGTAGTGCAAAGCCAACTCGCGATTGAGGAATGAATAGTCGGCCGACAGCAATTCACCCGGTCGTAGATTATTGCTCAAGGTATGACGAAAGAAGGCTTCCGTTTCGCCGACCATCGCGGTTTCAATGTCATCGCGATAGTAGGTCCTAAAATCCGCCGACACCGGCATCTCGCCAATATTATCCAGTTCAAGCCAACGCCTTATAAAATTGGATACAAATCGACCCGACTTTGCATCGTTCAACATTCGCGATATCTGTTTTTTCAATACATTAGGATTTCCAAGCGTTCCTTTTCGAGCAGCGCGAAGCAACGACTCATCCGGACGAGACGACCAGAGGAAATACGACAAACGCGAAGCCAACGCAAAATCGTTCAAGTCGCCCTCTCCTTCGTCCAAATAGATAAAGCCCGGTGAGCAGAGGATCGTTTGAAATCCCAATTGAAGCGCATCGAGTTCCTCTAGTCCCTCGTCCATTTTCGCCAAGACCATCGACTCGATCGGTTTCAACTCATCGCTCTCTAGGGGACGACGATAGGCTGATGCGGCAAAGTGACGCAGACGATCAACCGCCGTTTCGCGCTTCACTTCATTTTCTTTGAGATCGCCGTATAGCAACTGCTGTCCCTGCGGAGGCCATTGTTCGATCAAAGGGCCTTCCACCTGAATTTCCCAGACACGGAGCTTAGGTCCCTCGTAAACCTTCAACAAGCCATGCGATCTCTCATTGCCCGGCTTCATATCGGCGAAAGGTCTCACTTCTTCGCGATCGCCCGCCTTTTGAGCAATCAACCTTACAAGTCGCTTCGTGGCGATCGTGCCGTTACGAAAACGGATCTCCGGTTCGAATCCTTTTTCCAAATACACTTCCCATTCGAACCACTCAGGATTTTCGCTCGTCAACTCGACGCGGGCCAAAGAACGCTCCACTGAAACATTGCCGGTACTCTGCACACTTCCTTCTCGATCTACCGCAACCAGTTCGAGCACCAAAGGATCCCCGTTTCTAAAATCGTCGATCGCGTCTCCATAAGGATGGATACGATCCACCGCCGCCGCCTTCACACGCACCTTGTAGGTGCCGCTGTACGGCGCGCCCCCTCGCGCCAGAGGTACGAATCCAATGTGACCGCCTCGGTAGTGCCGCCCGTACATATCGGTGTACGGCGTTTCAGGCGTGAATCGAAAGCGATCTACGCGAAACAACTTCACAAGGTCCGCGTTCTCTTTTCCTTCGAAATAAAACGGCGTTTGTTGCGTATACAAACGACTCTTCGGTCGCTCTCCAAAATTCGTAGACCGAAGGATCGACTCCTCAGCTGCTGCAAAATACTGATCCAGCAGCATGCCAGAAGTGACCAATTCAGTGCCCAAGTTATCGAATCCGTCTTTCACGACTTCCTTCGGGAAATCCGCTGCGGGGTTCCAGGCAGATACATTCATTCCAAGCAAATCTCCGACCGTCTGCTGATATTCCCACGCATTAATGCGACGCAAGACACTGTGCCCTCCAGAGTCCGACAAATCCGCTAAGGCAGTCGTGACCAAATCCGTCGTCAAATCGATCATCGCCGCACGGTCTTCGACTGAAGGCTGCGGCTCATCCTCAGGAGGCATATCGCCCAGATTGAGCATATCCAAAACCTCCTGCCACAACTCGATATCCTCCAGGCCCGTAACCTCATCGGCGAGACCATCCAAGCGACGATCCCCTTTCTCTTTGTCCGGACCGTGGCAATCGATGCAATGCTGCTCAAGAAAATCTATTCGAGACGATGCACTGAAAGCGGAATTTGAAAACCCGAAAGCCAATACAGTGCATGCCATCACTTGACGTATAACGCTACGTCTCATTCTGGCTAATCCATCAGTGTAAATCAGTGTCATCAGTGGTTCAAAAATATATTAATTCTACACTACCCAATATCCATCGGCGAGAACGTCCCCGTGCTCCTACCGAAACGCTCGACATCTAGACCAAACCATTGAAGAGAAGAGAGCCACAAGTTGCTCAAAGGAACACGTTTTCCCTTCTCCTCTGGGCAGACCAAATGACCTTGATGGTCCAGTCCTCCACCGGCCAATAATACCGGAATATCGCGATTGCTGTGCGTATGCGCATTCCCCATACCGCTTCCGAGAACAATTAGGGTGTCATCAAAAACCTTTGCCTCTTTCAGTCGGTCCATAAATAGCCCGAATTGCTTCATCAAATATGCCTCAACTATTTGCAGTTCCCCGAGGCGACCGCCCTCTTTGCCATGATGCGACAAGCCATGATAGGAACGGACCTCCAGGTCGTTCGTTTGAAAAGCGAGCGGAACTTCAAAAGTCGCCACCCTCGTCGAATCGGTCTGCAGGGCCAAAACCAATAGATCGTAGATCAGCGGCATTTCCTCGATATGCATACGGTCCTCATCGAGAACGGGATCGATCGGCGACTTCGGCTTCGGTCGATCCAGCCATTCTTTAGACATTTGCAAACGTTGCTCCACTTCACGCACCGAGGTCAGGTATTGATCCAGTTTATCCCGGTCCGGCGCATTCAATTTTCCGCCTAAAGTATTCGCCGATTCTCGAAGCGCATCCAAAACGCTACTACGATGCAATAAACGCGTCCGCTCTTTTTCCAAAGCCGCCTTATCCGAATTGACGAATAAAGCTTCGAAGAGTCGAGCAGGGTTGCTAACCGGAGCTATATTCACGCCAGAACGAGTCCAGCACATATTCGTTCCACCCCCAATGCCCGTCGAGATCGACGGATACCGCGCCGCGCTCCCGGAAAATTCCGCGGCCGCCTGATCGATAGTCATGTTCTTTTCCGCAAATCCCCCCGCCTCGCTTTTACGCACACCGCTTAGAAATGAATGTACCGCCGAATGCCCCCCGCTAACGCCATGGTCTAAATGAGAAAAGACAGTAAAGTCGTCGCGATGCCGATCGATGCCCCCTAGCGTCAAACTCGTCTTATAGTCCTTGCCGGCAGTTTTCGGGAAAAAGCCTCCCGGCCAAAACCCCAAGTGATTCCCCACGCATACCAACCGACGCGGACTTTGCGGCTTCGTCGACGCCGCGAATCCTACATTGAGGCTTTCAAAGGCAGGCAATGCCAAAATCACTCCTAATCCCTTCAGAAAATGGCGACGATCGATGGGGCTACTTTTTTTTAAACTCATAAATTTTTATTCCACAGAAGAGGCAACGAGGACGCGGATCTGGTCGATTCCCTGATACGTGTCGAAAGATATACTCAAAGAACGCCGATCGGCATCAAGGACCACCGAGTCCTCAGAATTTATCCCGCGACGAAAAGTCCCTTCGAATTCAGACCCGGACAGTCCGAGCAACTCGTCGGAATCGTCCAACAGTTCCTTGCTCAGCAAAAGCCCAACAATCGGTCGATCAAAACGAAGACTCCCAACGAAACGTCTCGACTCTCGATCGGAGTCCCCGGCGCCCGGGCTAAACTGCAACAAATAGCTATCGACATGCAAAGCTCGCTCGAGGGCGAAAGTCTGCTTGATTCGTCTCGAACGCCCTTTGTTGGCATACTTGCCTGGTTCAATCGCATTGACCCGAAACTCTTTCGACAAAGGCACAAACTCGCGCTCGGGAAACAGCAGCAAATGATCAGGATCGACCACCAGTCCGGGCTTCCCTCGTTCCGTTGGATCAGATACTCTCAGATCGCCCTCAACCACCTCCACGCCAAAGGAAGCCTGCCATGTATTCAAATAATCAGCTACATCGTAAGGAATTTCTAGCGGGTTTCCTCCACCGCCTTCAACCCGAACCGAAGCGCCCGCTAGAAGCGTTTGAGGGCCCGCTGCATACTGTGCTCCCTGCAATTCTATTTCACCTTCGAAAACGGCGATTGAAGTCGCGCCGCCTCTTTCCACTTCAACTCCAAAGGAAGTTCCTAAGTCAACCACTCGCTCGGAGGGGGTATCGAGCGTAAATCCCTTGATTTTGCCCGGCACGCGAATCGTTGCCCGACCGAGAATCATTTCAGCTCCATTATCGCTCACTATTTGAAAAGCCGCAGGTCCCTCAACCGCCAGCTTAGCCCCTGATCGAAAACGAACCATCATACGCCCTTGATCAAAACGTATCCAATCACCCATATCAAAGGTCTCCCCTGGCAAGTAAGGAACGATGAAATTCGCATTGTGCACAACTGCGATGGGATCGTTTTTCGATGAAGGATCAAGAGGCTCGTTTTGCAAAACCTGAAAGCTGAAGACAATCAACGCAATAGCCGCCGCTGCAGCAACCCAGGTCCTTCGCTGAAAAGGAAAGCGAATTATCTTCCCCAGAGCACTCTCTTGCTTTTCCGCATAGCTCCGCTCCACCGATTCCGACAATAGATAATCGGAGAGCGTTGCATCCAAAATCAAATGACGCGCTGCAAACGCTCGAGCACTTGCGCTTCGCTTAAGAATCGCATTCAGCTCACTGCGATTTTCATCCGAAAACTCAGTTCCCGCTGCGCCGAGCAGCAGTTCCTCGAGCCGCTCCTGATCGAAATCCAGTTCGGTCATGCCGCTCCCCCTTTCGCCAACTGTCTCTCGATACAAGAACCCAAACTGCGACGGATACGCATCAACATAACGCGCACCGCGCCCAAACCGCGATTCCCAGAATTTGCGATCTCCTTAATCGTTAGGTCCCCCGAATAATAAGCGGACAAAGTCTCCCGATTCTTCAAACTCAATTTCGACATGCAGACCTCAAGAGCCTCTTCCATCTCAGGATTCAAGCCCACCGTCGCCTCAGCATCATCCACCATCTGCTCTACAACTTCCGAGTCGAAGACATAACGTTTCGACTCGCGCTGACGATCCCGAACCACACCCAGCACTTCGAACTTCGCCACCGCGATCGCCCAATGAAGAAAAGGCGTTTCCGGGTCCCATTTTTCGCGTTTCTTCCACAATACGATACTGGTCCGCTGCAAGGCTTCCTTCGCCTCCTCACCGTGCCCCAAGGACGCCTGACAATAGCCACGCAAGGCAGTCTGACTTTCAGTCAGTGCCCGAACGAAAGCTTCACTAGGATTGTTCTGTATCGAATTCGGCATGCGTCTCTTCGTGTATTAACTCCACCCCAGGAGGCCTACGTTACAATTTTTGAATCAATAAACACACAACCCAAATATACCAGCAGATTTCTCCATCCGGCTTGCGGAACCCCACAAGCCAATTGCTCTCCTGTAATCTCCTTCACGTATTCGAAAAACTGCTGCTTGCGCTCGTGATTGATTCCCCAGTCAACAGAAACCGATTGGTAGCCTATTTTGATGTCTGACTCGTCCTTTCGACGGAAATCGAAGAAACCCCAAGAAGCGTAAGATTCGATAGCGTACTTGAAGTTGTTAGCGTCCTTCATAAGTGGGTACGCCATCGATGAGAAATCCATTCCCTTCGATGGAAACAACGGGACGCTGAGAACCGGATGGTTTACAGGCCGAAAAGAAAAAGAGCATCAAAAATGCAGACAGGATATGGGGAGTATTTTTCATGAGATTTATTTTTCAGGGGAATATTAATGAGGATGAAAGGGCACATTTTTGACGTAGGGCTGGTGCTTACGCCACGCCGCGTAGTTAGAGAGCAATCTTCTATCGCGGCACAGCGCAAGCACTGGCCCTACCGTTTTTAGAATTATTAAAAGGTCTCTTAAAGCCTGTTTAATAAGTCCAATTCCTTCGAATAGATCAACTGTAGGGCGGGTCGCTGACCCGCCATGAAGCAGCATAAGGTTGTCGCCTCAGCGAGACGACCTACATTTCAATCCCTTTTAGGGCGGGTCGTTGACGCCGATTAGGATGAGATCTCGCCTCAGCCCTTCGACTCCGCTCAGGATCTACGATGAGACGACCTACAAAATCGAACTATTCAGAATTTACCTTATTGGGTTTCAATTGTAGTGTTCATTCCGACTTATTTAGTAGTCTCTTAGGGCGACTCCTTCCGCCAACCGTTTTTAATTAGATAATCCAAGGTTTCATCGGGACTATTCGTATGAAACATTCGAACGCCCAATTTGGCGAGTTCCTCGATTTGGTTTGGATCTTCGTAAACGTGCGTTTGCACCAAAACTCCGTTCTTCACGGCAAAGCGAATTGCTTCGCTCATCGCTTCCAAAATCGCTTCGCCCTTCCCGACCTCCACATGAACGGCCTTTGGGTGAAACGTCTCGATGACATGCCTCAACTCCAAAAGGTTTCGAGTCTTGATCATCACTTCCACCTTAGGCGTTCCGTTTACAAAATACTTTTGAATCCTTTCTGTATCCTTGAAAACCGTACGAAGGAAAACGTCATCCGTCATTTCCAGCGTTGAAACCAATCGCGCCAACGCATCGAAGTGGTCGATCATCCCCGGTTTCAAATCAGGTTTGAATAGAATCTTCCCTTTGCCCGCATTCAACAGCTCTTCCAAGGTCGCCACCGATTCATTGGATATCGAGCCGTCGCGGTAGCGCTTCTTAAGCGCTTTCAATTCCGCAAGCGTCAGATCCTTTGCTTTTCCAGTAGCGTTAGTTTCCCGATCTAAAGTCGCATCATGAACCACGACGAAAACACCGTCTGAAGTACGCTGGATATCGGTCTCGTAAACATCGTATCCCTTACGAATCGCTACAGCCAAATTCGCTAGCGTATTCTCAGGGGCTTGATCGGCTTTATCATTTGAATACCCGCCCCTATGCGCTGCCACGAGTACCATTCCATTCCGAGACGCTTCCAATAATTCCGAGGTTCGTAAGCCGTCTCCTCGGCAAAGTACCGAGAACCCCAATACAAAAAACAATAACAGATGCATTCGCGTCATAAGGTTCAGTAATCCGCCCCGGTTAAGCTTTTGAGAACAGACTCCTGCCACTGACGAAGCTCCGCTTGCAGCTTTTTCGCGGCAGCGGGTTTCTTTTCGATGAGATTCATCGTTTCCGCAGGATCCTTTTTCAGATCGAAAAGCTCTTGTTCAATTTCACCGTTTTTACTTTCGCGTACGACTAATTTGAAGCGACCATCGATTATTGCCCGTGGACCGAGGTAGTCGGCATCGCTGATTGTCGGGTGTTTGAGGTTCTTAAAGTTTCGCGTGGCGATATCGTCCATGAGTTTTACGAGCGGCGTCGTACCCACTTGCAATGCGGGATCGATGTAGTTTTCCGCCTGATCACCTCCACTATTCCTGAACTGCCAAAAATAGAGTGGATTGGAACGCGTGCTCATCGTTCCATCAATTAAAGGAGTGAGGTCGATACCATCGATTGGACGCTCTGGAAGCGCTTGCCCAACGATCCCACAAAGCGTCGGGAGCAGATCGCTTGTACTGGCGCGAATTTTCGTGCTGCGCGGTTTCGAAATTCGGTCAGGCCACTCAATAAGACCTGGAACGAGAATGCCACCGTCATAGACTTCGCCTTTGACGCCGCGATGCGGAGTAACCAGCGAGCCATCCTTCGAAGTGCCATTGTCGCCGCAATAAAAGAGCAGTGTATTATCTCTCAACCCTTCATCTGAAAGGTATGTTCGCAGCGTGCCTATGGATCGATCCATAGCGGTTATCTCTGCATAACGTTCGCGCAGAACATCGCCTTGAGGGCGCTGAGTTCGTCTACCGGTTTCGTTAGAAGTGAGACTTACCATCTTGTCTTTGTACTTCCCCGGAAGCTCATCGTAGAGCGCTAGGTCATCCGGCAGTCCACTGTAGGGCTCGTGTGGAGACCCAAACCAAACGACTGTGAAGAACGGCTTATCAGACCCACTCCCACGACCTATGAAATCAATCAGCTCGCGAACAAGGATTTCAGAACTCTCGCCCGGATAAACCTCTGGCGGTCCTCCGTTGCGAGAAAGCGATGGATTGAGCTCGAAGAAATTGTCATGCGAAAGCCATTCGTCGAAACCCATCGCGCCTGGATTCAATGGCGATTCGGCTTTGACCGTGCCGACATGCCATTTGCCGTAGTGGGCGCTTCGATAACCGGCTTTGCCCATAATGTGAGCGCTGGTGATTTCTTCAGGTCGGAAAGACCAACCCGGCGAGAACGTGCCCATGCGATTCGGGTGACGCCCCGTTAGAAAGCTCGCCCGCGTCGGCGAACAAGTCGGATGACCCGAGTAGAAATTCTCCAAGTGCAGCCCCGTAGCCGCCATCTCGTCGAGCACAGGAGTTTTAACGTACGGGTGACCGTTGTAACCCGTTTCCTCCCAACCATGATCGTCACCCATCAAAAGGATGATATTTGGCTGCTCCGCAATCGATGATAGGCAAATGCCAAGCGTTGAGAGAATCAGGGCGAAAAGAGTAATAGGTTTCATGATACTAAGGGGTTCCACAATCGAATGAAGATTTTGCGTTGATAAAGGAAATAGACTAACAACACCGGCAAGGTCAACCCGACAACCGCAACCAGCAATCCGCCGATCCCGTGGCGACGCGCGTGTCCAGAAACGCAAACGTATCGATTCATTGGCAATCATATCCTGCAATGATTTGACTGGTATCGAGACAGGAGCATAATCATCGCCAAACATCTCCCCCTCCTCCCCTAGCTTCATGATTTCATTCCTTAGAGTCTGTTTAATAAGTCGAAGATTTCTCCGCTGCCTAATTGTAGGAGCGGTCCCGCTAAGCGGGACCGCTCCTACACTGACTTACTAAACAGTCTCTTAGACCAGTGGCGATTGAAGACCGCAGTTGCGTAGTCAAGATCAGACAAAATCAAATCCAAGATATGAAAAATACAATTTCTATCATCATACTGTTCTTTACAGCGTTACTCCACGCCGACGAGGAATCCGACTTTGTCCCACTCTTCAACGGCAACGATCTCGAGGGCTGGGACAGTAAACCAGAATCCTGGGAAGTCCGCGATGGCGAGATATGGTGTACCGGCGCCTCTAAGGAAAGGAACTGGCTTATCTGGCGCGGTGGCGAGCCCGCCGACTTTGTTCTCCGTCTCGAATTCCGTTGGGACAAAGGAAACTCCGGCGTCCAGGTTCGCAGTGACGATCTGGGTGAGTGGCAGGTTTTTGGATCCCAAGTCGAGATTGCGAGACAAGAAGTTATGGGACTCTGGCATCACTCCCTAATCGATAAAGAACACCCTAAAAGAGAAGCCCGATTCCTAATGACCACTGCGGGCGAAAGAGCCGTTATCGTAAAAGACGGAACGCGCACGAACACGAAACTCAAAGAATCAGCCGAGGTCCAGGCCCACTACAAAGAACACGAATGGAACAGCATGGAGATCATCGCAAAGGGCAATCGGATCGTTCAAAAAATCAACGGCGTCCACTTTGCCACCCTCATCGATAGAGACGCAGAAATGAGTCGAGCCAAGGGCTTCATCGGTTTCCAGGATCACGGCAAAGGCTGCACGGTCGCCTTTCGCAATATTCGCCTCAAGGAATCAAGGCCCTAGGCCTTGAAAAGAGTGAATGGTGAGGTTTAAATGGTGAAATGAATTTAACTCCACCCGACATTAAAAAAAGAGCGTTCGAGTTTGCTTATAGCGACGAAACTACTACCCGAAAAACGCCTAATTATTCTAACGAATGAGTCCAACCAACTCGTCGCTATACTCACATCCATAGTAAAGAAATCGAGAAACTCCTAATTCTCTCCCGTTAAGCTCCTTTTGCTACGCCATCTCCACTTCGCTTCGTCACTACTCACCATTCAATACTCACTATTCCATGTCCGACACCCCCAACATTCTCTGGATCACCTCCGAGGACATGAGCCCGACCCTTGGCTGTTATGGTGATGCCTACGCGACCACTCCCTACCTCGACCAGCTCGCCAAAGACGGTGTCCTTTACACCAATGCCTCCGCGACAGCCCCCGTTTGTTCCCCATCGCGTTCCTGCCTCATCAATGGGCTGCCTGCCACTTCTCAAGGCACTCAACAAATGCGTTCCGCGTTTCCAATTCCTGAATACATGATCGGCTTTCCGAGCGTCCTGCGCGAGGTTGGGCAATACACCTCAAACAACGTCAAGACGGACTACAACAGCGGTAATTGGGAAGCTATCATCGCCGCCTCCTGGGACGAAAGCAGCGACAATGCCCACTGGCGCAATCGCAAGGCAGACCAACCGTTCTTCTCCATCTTCAACCTCATGACCTCTCACCAGAGTCGCACGATGGTCTGGCCCTACGAGCAATTCCTCTCAGAGGTTCAGAGTAAACTCGAAGCCAGCGAAATCCACGACCCCGACAAAGCGCCCATCCCTCCTTACTACCCCGACACCCCCGTCGTTCGCAAAACCCAGGCCCGCTTCTACGACTGCGTCACGGCGATGGACAAAGAAGTCGGCGCCATTCTTCAGCAACTGGAAGACGACGGCCTCGCCGAAAACACGATCGTATTCTTCTACTCCGACCACGGCTCCGGCATGCCCCGCCATAAGCGCACGCTGCTCGATTCCGGCATAAAGGTTTCCCTCATTATTCGCTTTCCGGAAAAACACCAGCACCTAGCCCCCTCAGCCCCCGGCACTCGCGCCGATCGCCTCGTCAGCTTCGACGACTTCGGGCCTACCGCTCTCAGTCTCGCCGGCGCCAAAATTCCTGCTTACATGGAGGGCCAGCCCTTTCTCGGTGCAGCTGCCGTCTCGCGCCGTGAATACACATACGGCCACCGCGACCGCGTCGACGAAGCTCACGACCTGGCTCGATCCGTCCGTAACAAACAGTTCCTCTATATCCGCAATTACATGCCCCATCTGGGTTACAACCAGCCGACCGCCTGGCCAGACCTCGGAGAAATCCCCCACGAATTCTACGCCCTCGCCAAAACCGAGGACATGACCGTCCCCCAGAAACACTTCGCTGGCCCAACTCGCCAACTCGAAGAATTATACGACTGCCAAGCCGACCCCCAGAATCTCAAGAACCTCGCAAGCTCATCCGCCTACCACGACGTCCTCGAAAGAATGCGAGCTCAACTCCAGGAGCGTATCCACGCAAGTCGCGACCTTGGTTTCCTCCCCGAAGCCCTCGCTTGGAAACTCAGCGAAGGCAGCACTCCTTACGAGCTCGCCCGCAGTTCTTCCGGCGCCTACGACCAATCACGTCTCGTCAACGCTGCCTCCCAAGTTGGACTCGGTACGAGCGAGGATTTTCTCGTCAACCTGAAGCACCACGACCCCGGCGTCCGTTTCTGGGGCGCCGTCGGATTCAGCGCGGCAAAATCACTCTCCTCCAAAGCCATCGATTCGCTGACTGATGCCCTCAGCGACGACATCGCCAACGTTCGTATCGAAGCCGCGAACGCCCTCGCCCGCCACGGCCACACGGGGAAATCCATTCCCATCCTCGCCGCCGCCCTGGAAGAAGAGAACCTCGCGGCCGTCCAGCACGCCGCCCGCGCGATCGAACTGCTCGGCGAAAAAGCCAAAGCAGCCCTACCTGCCGTTGCCGCCTGCGACGTTCGCATGAAAGCTATCCGTCCCCCAGGCACCTCTCCAATCGTCGTCGACCCCGACAAAGACAAAGCCATGTTCGTCACCTTCTCCACTGAAGCCTTCCTCAAACAATTCGGCTCGAACTAGTCTCGTATGAATTCATGAGATTGGTCTCAGAGACTGTTAATTAAGGCAGAAATCTTATATTTGGTTGATTGTAGGAGCGGGTTTATCCCGCGATTCCCCTTAATCGATCACACGCAAATCAATTCTATCGCGGTCCACGCTTAGCGCATACGCGTCAACTTAACTGAAAATCATCTAAAACCACGCCGCCTTGCGTCTACGACGAGAATTCGGCGTGGTATCTGCAATAACCTTCCTCAATCCGGCCTAAGTTCACGCCAATGCGCTTAGCGGGACCACTCCTACAATGACTTATTGAAAAGCCTCTAAGAAAGAACCATGAACTCACGAGCAAAAACAGTCGCTTATATTAGCCTTCTAACGGGTCTGACTCTAGTCAGCACTATCTCTCACGCCGCCGGATCGCCAAACGTCATTTTGATAATGACCGATGACCAGGGTTATGGAGAACTATCCAGTCACGGACATGCTATATTGAAGACTCCAAACTTGGATCGCCTACGCGATGAAAGCGTACGCCTGACTGACTTTCATGTATCCTCGAAGTGTTCGCCCACCCGAGGAGCCTTGATGACGGGAAGACACTGCCGACACGTGGGGGTTCGCGAGGCGGACAATGGTCGTAACATCATAGGCAGAGAGTTTTCCACTGTAGCCGATATATTCTCAGATAATGGATACAAAACCGGGATCTTCGGGAAATGGCACCTGGGTGGGCATTATCCATTCAGGCCACAAGATCGAGGATTCGACGAAGTGGTCATACACACGAACGGTGCGATAGGCACCACTGGCGATAGATGGGACAATGACTATTACGACGATCTCTTTTGGCATAATGGCAGGCTGCAACGGTATGCGGGCTACTGCACCGATATTTGGTTCGAAGAGGCGATGGCCTGGATGAAGCAATCGACAGACAAGGAACAGCCGTTCTTCTGCTACCTTCCAACCAATGCGCCCCATGGGCCTCATATTGTGCCTGACAAATATGCCGAGCCCTATCGAAAAGCCGGGAGAACGGATGCCGACCGCCTGGGCATGATCAGCAATTTCGATGAGAACATGGGCAGATTGATGTCCTTCCTGAAATCGTCCGGACTTCAGCAAAATACGATCCTAATCTTTCTCACCGACAATGGCGCTCCACAGAGAACGGGAGACAATGCTGGTATGCGTGGCGGGAAAGGTAATGGATACGATGGTGGACACCGCGTACCATTCTTAATTCGATGGCCGGATGGATCAATAACAGGCGGGAAAGACGTGGACACCCTCACTGCGCACATCGATGTGTTACCAAGCCTAATCGATCTCTGTGGGCTATCGCCAGGTGATACGCGGTTCGATGGAATCAGTTTCGCGTCTTTGCTACAGGGGAAACGAAATAGCCAGTTCGATAACCGGGTGCTCATTGAATCCTACTCCGGGGTAGTCCTGACAGAAGAGTGGCGCTTGGTAAACAATGAGGAACTGCATAATATCCAAAACGATCCCGCTCAGGAGAAGGACTTGGCGGATGAATTCCCCGAACTAGTCAGCAAATTCCGCAAAGCGCTGGATAAAAACAGAGCCGACGATTTTAGTGTCACCCCGAGAATAATCATCGGCTCGGAGTTTCAACCAGAACAAGCGTTTACGATCTACCACTGGTATGATCATCATGGATACTACAATAACCTAAAAGTCACCCAGGGCCAATTGATCAATGGAGTGATTCCCATTGAAGTCACGAAGTCTGGAAAATTCGAATTCACACTACGACGCTGGCCCTCCGATCTGGACATACCGATTAGCTCAAAACCGGATAACGATTTAGACGGGTTTAAATTATTCAACGCATCAGATCCCGATCATCGTTTTAAAGCGATAGATATTCGTTACGCCAGACTACGAGTTGGGTTGTTTGATAAATCTAGTCCTGTTTCCAAAACGATATCATCCGTCGTCTTCAGTTTGCATCTCGAAGCCGGCGAAACCGAAATCGAAACCTGGTTTACTACCGCAGATGGAAAAACGCTTGGAGCGTACTATTTGGACGTTCGACGAATTAATTGAAAAGAGCTGTACTGAATCACGACCAGGTCCCAGGTTGATGATTCCTGAGATGACCCTTACCGCTCATTTTTCCAATGTATGATGACAAGAACTCATAACATTTTTGCCTCACTAGTTCTCACGGCATTTGCTTGTTCTGCTACCAGTCCCGCAATGCCAGGAGCGGATCTCGAAACCGATTCGGCAAAAGCATTCAGCATGGAGGAACTACCGGTTTTCATGAAAACCTATTGTGCCGATTGTCATAATCCGGAAAAAGAAAAGGGTGATATCGACCTTACACCGATTATCGAAAACCTGGACCTGGCCGGAACCGATATCCTCGAGCACGTATTCGACATGGTGTCCTTCCTCGAAATGCCCCCGGAAGACGAAAACCAACCCAGCTATGACGAACGTCAACAGTTTCTAAAAGGCTTGGGATCTCTTCTCCCGGGTTCCGAGATTGAAATGAAGGATCTTTTCGCTCAGCCCGCCCATGGCAATTACGTCAACCACGAGAAACTTTTTACCGAGCCTGGGCAACGCAAGGCGGCCACACCGGTTCGCCTTTGGCGCATGAGCCCGCATATTTTCAAGGAGCAGGCCAATCGAATCTCTCGCACGGTCATGCTGCGAGTTCAGGCAAACCAGGGTTCGGATGGTCTCCATCCGGCATTTTCCTACATGACGCCGCCCCACGCTTTCCGCGACCATGCAGAAGCCCATTCCTTTGAAGAAGCCACTACCGAGTTACTTTTTAATGTATGTTGGCAGATCTCCGGCTACGAAATTAATTCGCCAAAATCATCGGATATTATTCAGGGATTTCTAAAGTTGAAAACGCCCGCCAAGGAGGATTGGAAAAAGATGATCCGCCTCCAATATAGTATGGCGCTTCGCCGCGATCCTACCGAAGAGGAGTTTGACGGTTTAATCGCTTTGGGTGAAAAAACTCGCACCGAAACCGGTATTCGGGAGGCTTTGCAAACCGTGCTAACGGCCGTCCTTCTCAAACCCGAGGCGGTCTACCGATTTGAAATAGGTCAAGGTGAACCGGATCAATACGGTCGAGTGTTCCTGGCGCCGAATGAGGTGATGCATGCAATTGCGTTTGCGCTCACGGACAAGGTGCCAGATCCATCGCTCACCAATGCGATGGGGACTGGCAAACTGGAAACTCGTGCCGACGTTCGCAAACAGGTCGAACGTCTCCTAGCAAACAGAGAAGCGACGAAAGAAAGGATACTGCGTTTCTTTCAGGAGTATTTTGAGTATCCGAGCGCTACGGAAGTTTTTAAAGATGCCCGTCGTCCCAACGCTATTTTTGCCAATAATCGGGTTGCCGACGCGGATGACCTCGTGCTTTGGATCTTGGGTGAAGACAGGGATGTACTGAAGCGCCTACTTACCGAAGAGCATTTATTTGTATCGCGAAAAGCGATTCTCGGTCGCGAACCGGTGGTCTTCCGCGCGAGGCGGGATTTTCTGCCGGATTATGGTTTTCAGAACGATTGGGTGTACAATGAGAACCAACCGGTCAAACCGACGGAAGCTCGTAGATCCGGAATGTTGACGCACCCTGCATGGCTGTTGGCCTTTTCTGACAATGAAAAAAACCAGGCCATCCAACGTGGAAAGTGGATACAAACGAAGCTCCTCGGAGGCACGATTCCAGAAACCCCAATCGGCGTTGACGCCAAACTTCCTGACGATCCACATCTGACCTTGCGGGAGAAGATGGGCAAGGTGACCAATGCTGAATACTGCTGGCGTTGTCACCAAAAAATGGATCCATTAGGACTGCCGCTTGAGCAGTTTGACGACTTCGGCCGTTTTCGCAAGATGGAGCTTGATAAGCCGGTCGTCACCACAGGCAGGATAGCTATTGGCGACCCCGAACTCGACGGACCGATAACGGACTCTTATGAAATGATGGAGCGCCTTGCGAATTCCACACGCGTGGAACAGGTTTTTGTCCGCCACGTATTTCGTTACTTTCTTGGTCGCAATGAAACGATAGACGATGCCCCCACCTTGATCGATGCCCATAACGCTTATCGCGAGAACAACGGCAGTATGAAAGCGCTCGTTGCTTCGTTGCTTACCTCCGATTCTTTTCTCTATCGCCAATTGCCGCCCGAATCAATGCAGGCTTCTAATAATTAGATTCAAAACCGACTCCCCAATCTTCTGAAATGAAAATGCCACAACTCTCACGCCGCAGGTTCCTCAACCATCTTTCGCTTGGGGCTAGCGCTCCGATCCTATTGCCCTTGCTGAACAACATCGCCCTGGGGGAAGAAGGAAAGGTGGCTCCCCTCCGGTTCTTATTCGTAGTGGAAGGCAATAGTGTGCCGCCCCAACAAGTTTGTCCGATTGGCATTCCCTTTATCGAGAGAGAACAACGAAATGGATACGTTGAGCATTCACTGGATGGAAGCACTTTGCCAACGGCCTTGAAACCGGTGGAACAATTTCGTGACAAGCTCACCATTGTGCAGGGCCTCTCCGGGCGGATGTGCTCCGGCGGTCACTCCAGTGACCATGGCGCGCTTGGCGCCTACCATGCCAACCAGGGGCGCAGTATTCTGGCACCCACAATCGATGCTGTGCTTGGCCAAGCAAATCCCGGAATTTTCGAGAACCTGGTTCTCGGTATTTCCAGCAACGCAAAAAAGGTAGTGGATTTCAACTGCTCCGCAGCCGCTCGCGGGCGCAGCCTCGCCACCTTGCTTCACCCCTCAGTAGCCTATGAGCGATTGTTTGGCAGTGTGGCCGAAGGCGAAGCCAAAGCTTCCTTCCAAGCCCGCAGCAATCTGCTCGATTACATGCGGGAGGATATCAAACACGCGCGCCGGGAACTGGGTTCCATTGAAAAGGAAAAAATGGATGCCTACCTGTCCTCATTCGAGACTCTCCAATCGACTTCCAAACGGCTCGTTGAATACCGTGATACTCTAAAGGAAGTGGCGCCAGCGGTGACCGATAAATACTCGTCCACTGTCGAGACCGATCGACTCGATGCCCACTTCGAATTGGCCACCGCTGCATTGATTGGCGGACTTAGCAATTGCGCCACGATCTCATCGGGTGTCGGTTTTCCCAATTTTAATATTACCTTCAGCGGGCTCGGCATCACCACGGGCAAACATCCGATGGGGCATGCGCTTTACAATGAGGAGAATCATGATGCTTGGGAAATGTCGGAAAAGATTCGCGCCTTCCATTTCCAGCTCATCGCGCGAACCATGCGAAAGCTGCAATCTATGCCTGAGGGCGACGGCGGCACCATGCTGGACAACACCGTGGTCGTTTACCTGAGTGACGGTGCTGAGACGCACCACAGCCGTTGTTTCGAATGGCCGTTCGTGGTGCTGGGGGATGCCAACGGGCGCATCAAGTCAGGTGGTCGTTACCTTCAGTATCCAGATTATGGAACTAAAGGACACCGCACGATCAACGCGCTCTACAATACGTTTCTCCACGCGGCCAAAATACAAAAAAATGACTTTGGCCATATGGATCCGAACCTCGACGAAAGCATGCACCGCGGTCCGCTCAGCGAAATGCTGGCATAAGATACTGTTAAATAAGTCGTGTAGGAGCGGGTTTACCCCGCGATAGTGCAGATAGACATAAATGGAAACGAGGGACATCGCGGGATAAACCCGCTCCTACAATTTGGTTGTGGAGCAATTTTAGACTTATTAAACAGGCCCTAATAATTTTAATTGAAACTAAACGGCAGAAACGATGAAAACGCCCAGTCTCATTCGCATTCCCCAACTCACTCTGCTATCTGCAATTATCGTATTGGTTCCTGCTTTTCTCCAGGCCAAGGCTGATGAATCCCAATCAGCCATTTTTCAAAAAGAAACAGGAAAAGAGGAGGCTTTCGATCTCAAAGGGAAAACCCGTGAGCGTAATGGGGCTTACGAGTTTTTCATTCCACACGGCGAAAAGTACACCACGTTTGCCCTCTCTGAGGAACCGCGCCAGCTTTGCGCCCGATTGAGCGAGGAAGGGACCGCGCAGATGAAGGACCTGGAAGGTCTAGCTATGGGTCGCTGGCGCATAGCCGGCAAATGCATTCCGAATCCGAATGGCAAAGGCCATATAATAACATCGGTCCAAGAAATCGAACCACTCGGTCCTGGGGTCGTTTATACCGAAGACCGCGAGCTTACCGGTACTCTTGAAGTCTTGGGCGATCCGAATGCCAAGGATTTCCTGACCACGTCCTCCATGCATTTTCATAGCGACGACGGCATAGTTTACCGTATTCCCGCTAAGAAATTCAAGCTCAAGCCGAGCGGGCTCAGTTATCAACAGGCAGCTCTTTTTGACAAAAAATCCATAAGAATGAAAGCCCGAATCCAAATCTACCGCGAGCAGCCTTTTCGTGTGGCAACTGTATTTAATTTCGCTGAAGCGGGTGGTTGAGTCATGCGAATTCACATAGCGGAATATTGCTCTGAACTCCTCTCCTGCCCCTTCAAGATTACTGATACTCCGGAGTGCCATAAATCTTAGAAACTTTTAAATAAGTCAGTGTAGGAGCGGTCCCGCTAAGCGTGGACCGCGATTTTTCATTTCCATGTTATAGAGAGGCGTTATCGCGGGGTAAACCCGCTCCTACAATTAGGCAGCGCAACAATCTTCGACTTATTTAACAGTCTCTTAGTTTTCATTTGGCGGTAATCCAGATCGTTTAGGAAACGCCAGTGATTATAAAAAAAGAATTCGTCAAAGTTGCCGGAGGCAACGTAGGTGTAGCTAAAGCGACATTAGGTTCGCTTGCCGCCCGCTGGGCGTCTTCGCTCCGGTCCTCGTTTGCCATTGAAGGATGTTTGAACCTGTTCGGCTTTCAGCCGACCTATATTCGCAACGCGAATCCTGACAAAATCTCTCAGCTTGTTTATGATGAGCTCCTTGAGAAATAATTAAACTCATTTTGCAACATCGCTCCTTCCGTCTTCGCTACGCTGCACCGAGACGGGCCGTCGCCGGATCGGCGATGGATCGGCGATGGATCGGTTTCACGGACATCATGGCCACACTTGCCGAGATCGTCGGGGATGATTTTCCCGAGGCTGCAAAAACCGACAGTCAGAGTTTTTTACCGATCATCAAAGGAGAAACCCGCTATCAAGTGCGAGAGACTCTAATTATGAATCATAAGGCTCAGGCCTATCGCCATAAAAACTGGAAATTAATCACGCAGAAAGGCCCCGGTGGCTTTACTCATTGGGATGGCAATCCAGATGAAGAGCCCGATGGCCAACTCTATGATTTGGCTGTAGACCCTTCGGAGAAAAACAATTTGTGGGATGTGAAACCCGGAATGGTCAAAACATTGCTTTCGATGCTCGAAGCGGAAAAGGCCAATACGAAATAGCAAAATGAGGATGAGAACACAGAGACAAGGATTCATCGGAGCGTTGGCTCTAGCACACCGTTCTATAAATCTTGTAATTATAGCCGAATGATAAATTAACCACAGAGAGCACAGATGACTTGATATTTACTTTTTCCAAAGCGGTTCGACCAATCGAATAATCAGTACCCTAACTCATTGCCTATTAGAAATCTGTGAATATCTGTGTCATCTGTGGTTAAGAACATAGCATACTTTGAGGTCACGGATTTCCATCGATATTAATACTCCCGTTGTGACTTGAAAGTAGTTACGTGATTTTCGACATGATACTCTAGTCACACCCAATCTGGCAACGGCCAGTGCAGTCCATGCTCAATCCGAGAGAGTCCGTTAACTGCTTGAAACGCTCAACCAATGGGTGTAAGAAAAACTCTGAAACTAAAATAAATTCCCCAGGTGAATTAATCACCCAAACAAGAGAACATTATGACCATTCAACCTACCCCTAAAAGCATCAACCGCCGATCCTTTATCAAAACCAGCGCCGTCGTCGGAGCGGCTGCGACCATCTGGGCGCCCACCATATTGCGTGGGCGCAATCTGAATGGGAAACTCAACATTGCGATGATCGGCATTGGCAATCGTGGTCAGCGCAACACCGGTTATTTCGAGAAGGAAAATATTGTCGCCCTATGCGATGTAAATGCAGAGAAGCTCGGATTAGCGGCGAAGTTCTTCCCCACAGCACGAAAGGCAACGGACTTCCGTCGATTGTTTGAGCACGAGAAGGAGTTTGACGCCGTGGTTGTATCCACTCCGGAGCATACGCACGCCTTTGCCACGCTGCCCGCGCTTCAATTGGGTAAGCATGTTTACTGTGAAAAGCCGCTGACTTATAACATCGAAGAGGCGCGCATCATTCGCATGGCGGCCCGCAACGCTAACGTTGTCACGCAAATGGGAACGCAAAACCACGCCAACGATAACTATCGGCGCGTGGTCGAATTGATTCAGTCGGGGGCAATCGGCAAGGTTCGCGAAGCTCATGTCTGGAATTCGCGTGCCTGGGGCTGGCACGAAAGCGAGCAGGCGGCCCGCGATGCCAAGGATCGCTATATTGTAATTCGCCGTCCAAAGGAAACTCAGCCAATACCAAAAGGTTTAAACTGGGACCTATGGCAGGGACCCGCTCCGGCCCGTCCATTCCACAACGATTATTTCGAGGGTCCTTTATGGTACCGCTGGTGGGACTTTGGAAACGGCACCATGTCCGACCTGGGCAGCCATTTCATCGACCTGCCCTTCTGGGCCCTGAAACTCGAAGCGCCGCTAACGGTCGAAGCCAAGGGACCGAAACCTCATGCCCATATGGCTCCCGCTTCAATGCAAGCGATTTATGAATACGGCGCTCGCGGCGAATTGCCACCGGTGGAACTGACCTGGCATCAGGGATTGGAAAAGCCTCAAATCTGGAAGGATAACGGTATTCCTCAATGGGCCAACGGACATCTGTTCATCGGGGACAAAGGCATGTTGCTGTCCGACTACAAAAAACACGTGTTGCTACCGGAAGAAAAATTCGCCGATTTCAAAGGCCCTGATCCGTTCATTCCACGTTCGGCCAACGGCCATCACGAGGACTGGGTCGTCGCATGCAAAGGCGGTGCTCCGACACTATGCAACTTTGAATACTCCGGATTGCTAACCGAGGCCAACCACCTCGGCAACGTCGCGTATCGCTCCGGCAAGAAAATCCACTGGGATACAAAAGAGATGCGAGCCACCAATGCTCCCGATGCCGAGCAGTTCATTCGACGCGAATACCGCAAAGGTTGGAAGCTCAGTTAGTCGCTCGCTGAAGAATCAGGAATGACACTTTTCGTCGCCACCTCGATCTATTCAACGAATCGGCCTTTACGATTGAAGCCTGGATTCGCAATCCGGCCGCGAATAATTTTCCCGGGATCCTCCGCGTGGACCTCCAGCCCTCCGGAGTAAATCAGAGCATAATTCAGTTCGGCCTGGATGGAGACGGCAACAACCTGCGCCTCGCAGGATTCAATGCCGCGGGCCGCTTTCAAGCCTTTGTATCGAGCGTTTCGACGACCTTCATTCTGGATACCTGGTATCACGTAGCCGTCAGTTACGACGGGACAGACCTGCAATTCTATGCAGACTCCGAGCTCGACGACGGGACCCCCTTGCGCGCGGGACCTCACTCGGCACCGCAGTGAGTGGGCCCACGGGCGGCTGGGCGGATCTGACCGGTGCCGGGGGCGATATTTGGCTCGGTGAACTGGAATCAAACAATCGCTTACTCGGAGACCTCGATGAGCTGCGCTGGTCCAACTCGGTCCTCACCGAGTTTCATCTCAACTCCAGCATTCCCGAACCCTCCAGTTTCGCTCTGATTCGTTAATCAGCAGGGGTCGCTGCTGTCAGCGAGTCGGGCGAAGGTGCCCCCCGGACCCCTGAAGCTGGGCAACCTGGGTCCTTGCGGCTGGGCAGCCTCGGTACGTTGGTAGCTCGGGATCGACAGTGCCTCCTCTGCGACGGACTACGGATTCCCAGGAGAAAACAGGGGGGGCATGGGGGAAACGGGGAAGCGGTGGAACATAGGGAACCTATCCCCGGCATCAATTTTGTTAATTTTGAGTTTTTTGGTGAAAAACGGTCCCAAGTTTGGACTTTTCCGGTATCTTGGACATAGCGGAACATCGAGCTGAGTATTCGATGAGTGAAGAAAAGGCTGCGGTGGTGACCGTTTAGCGAATTTGGATCATCAAAGGAGGCATTGGTTGTAGGTCTTATGACGTTCATTCGAAAACGGAGCCGTGAAGGCCCTGTTTCGGTGTCAGAATCGGATTCAGGAATCGCTCGCCAATCCTAGTTTGCTACAGAGGGGGAGGGGGTCTGAAGAAGGCCCTATGAGGAGATGATTTTTTTAGGGGGCAGTGGATCTATGATCATATCTCCTAGGGGCAGCGACAAGACCCTAGAGATCCGCAAGGGCTATCCTGTCGCCAAGAAAGGAGAGCCAACGATAAACTTCTGTAAGAAAGGAGAGCCAAGCCTGCATTGAGGCCCTTTATTCGCTCAGAGAGCCATCTGATGTGACATTGTATTCAGATTCTCTGCTAGTGGTTAATTGCGCGTCAGGGAAATGGAAGCGAAAGGCCAATCTCGATTTGTGGGCTATCCTAAACCCCTTGCTAAAGCGCCATGCAGTCACCTTCAAGTGGGTAAAGGGACACGCGAGTAACAAGCGGAATATTCGCTGTGATGAATTGGCGGGGGAGGCGGCGAAGAGAGCTAGGAACTAAACGCACTAAACCTAATCGCTTATTCAATTATCTCGTATACTTCTACGAGCACTTCCCCTTGTCTGCCGTCAGCAGAAGTCACCACTACGGTGTAAACTCCAGTAGAAAGCGTTATTAGAGTAGCAGCGCTTTTAGTATCGTCAGTGGGAAGCGGGTTTCCTTGGAAGTCGGCAACGGGTTCCAGCGGGAACGCTCCTGCGGTAGCCATTACGGTATTCAGTAATTCAATATCCGCTCCGTTTTCCTTCCAGTTATCGACAATAGCTATCTCATCGGGCGGCTGGCCATCGAAGCGGCTTTTGTATATCGTCATCGTTGGGTCAGGCAATGGCGAGGCTACCCCAAGATCGGCGAGCTTAGGACCAACAGCTCGAATTAGCATCTTCTTCCGTTCCCCAAGAACGACGAAACCGGGAATTACTGTTTCGCCCTCCCCGAGAGCGACACGAGCCGAGACATTGACAATCGTTCGCGCTTCCTCAGCCGCAGTAGCGACTTCCGATTGACTATAGTAGGTTGAAAACACCCTGAAATACCCTTTATTTTCTGAGTACGGGAGACCCATCGCTCCCGCAGCCACAGCGCTCCCGTCGGCGCTGAGCGATACTGAAGATCCGAACCCATCGCCGGCGGCTTCGCCGTCTATGTCGGCGCCAAGCTGCAACCATCCGCCGGTCGCGGCATTATAAGTGTAGACGCGCACGTGCCCGGATTCGGTACCATTGCCATTGTTGAAGTTCGTCCCAACGGCTAACGTGGATGAGTTAGCACTGAGCGATACTGAATATCCGAACCAATCGCCGGCGGCTTCGCCGTCTATGTCACCACCCCTCTGCAGCCATTCACCGGCCGAAGCATTGTAATCGTAGACGCGCACATGCCCGGAGTCGGTACCATTGCCATCGTTAAATTCCGCGCCAACAGCCAGAGTCGAGCCATCGGCACTGAGCGATACCGAGGAGCCTGAACGGTCACCAGTCGCCTCTCCGGCAATACTACCGCCTTTCTGAACTTGAATAGCGGCGGGTAACGTCAAGGCCACCGAAAACGAGATAAAGCACACGAGAACGGTCACAAAGCATCGTATTGGCATTAGGTGCAAAGATCTAGATACCATACCCTCGATCCTGTAAGCATACCCGTTGGTGAGCAAGCGGAAAACTCTGAGTAAGCGTTCGCTTGGGCTTCGCAGGATACGGATCTCTTAACTAGGGGTTCCCGTTTTTAGTTTACACCTTCAACACCAAGCCCTTGTGCTCGTTGTCCGCGGTGCCTTGTTCAAGTGTATAAATAGGGACAGGCTAATAATCATTAATATGAATGCATAACTTGCTGATACGCAAGGTGATTATAGATTTCTAATAAACCTAATGTATGGGTTCGAGTCCCATCGCCGACTCAATTTTCATAGCAACGGAGGTACGGCTCCTATTTGGATTCCTAAACCATATCGTAGTCCCAAGGCTTTCGCATTGGGCGCGAAATCGTCTTAGCGACTTCTTTATCGCCAATAAACGATTCCCTCTTTGGATTCCACTCTATTTTCCGGCCCAGACGAACTGCGGTGACGCCCAGATGGCACATGGTCGCCGACTTGTGGCCAATCTCCGCGTCGCAGATCGCCTTTTTGCGGGAGCGCACCGATTCAACGAAATTGGTCATGTGGTTATCGCTCTTGTAGAGTCTTTCGGCGTTTGAAGGGAGCGGGGTAGTCAAGATATCAGGATCACTCGCTTCGATGGCCCCACGAGTTACCCAAACCCAACCGTTGGTACCCGTAAGACGCAGTCCATTTTGTTGGCCGTTTGGATCGACGACTGCGCCATTCCAGGCGTTGGCCAATGTGCTTTTGCATCGGTGCTTAACGCCATTCGGGTAGACATACTCCAATTCGTACTGGCTGGCGGCGGTGAAGCCTCTTGGAATCATGTCGATAAGCGCCCGTCCTTCCGCTGAGACCGGGCCACTTCGCTCGAAGCCGGTTGCCCACAAAGCGATGTCATTGTGGTGGGCTCCCCAGTCGGTCATAGTCCCGCCGGAGTACTCCCACCAATAACGGAAAAGTCTATGGGCCCGCTCCTTAACATAGTCCACGTAGGGTGTTTGTCCCTGCCACATATCCCAGTCCATTCCGTTGGGGACGGGGCCTGACTTGAAAGGACCCAATCGTTGACCGGCTGGGAGGTAAACGTCGATTTCTTTGAGCTCTCCGATGATTTTATTGCGGGCGATCTCGCAGGCTAGCCGAAATCGGGGATCGCTGCGCTGTTGCGTACCTGTTTGCAATATGCGGCCGGTCGCTTTTTCCGCGGCGACCAAATGTTTGCCTTCATCAATGGTAAGGGTCAGCGGTTTCTCGCAATAAACATCTTTTCCCGCCCTCATCGCGGCGAGCGAGACCAGCGTATGCCAATGGTCGACCGTGCCGCAGACGACGACATCGACCTCCTTCAACTCCATGACTTTCCGAAAATCCTTAAAGGCTTTCGCTTTGGGCCACTTTCCCTTCGCTTTAGCGAGTTGGGCATCGTCGACGTCGCAGATAGCGACCATTTCTCCGTAGTACACGGCCGCTTCGGCAACGCTGCTCCCACGAGCCCCGCAACCAACGAGGGCGACACCCAGACGATCGTTCGCCAATCTAGGACGGGGAACTTCATTTTGGGCCAGGCACTCTTCGATGTACCATGCTGGAAGTGTTGCTGCTGCAGTTGCCAGACTGGTCGTTTTTAGAAATTTTCTGCGATTCATGAGGGTTGAGGTAGGGTGAAAAAGAGAGGTTTTTATGATTGGATTCGCTCCGCTTTGCAAAGCTAAAAAAGGGCCTTTTGAAGCTGCACCGACAATGTCGCCGAGCCTTTGCGCTGAGCGTGAGCCCAGTCCCACTGGAAAATGAAATCCTATCCGTTGAGTGGAGAGCGTTACCCAGTATCCGCCAGTCATTGGACGACCCCTATCTTAGACGCTCTTGACGCGTTCTCATCTATTTCCGATAAAGATCCGCAAGTGCAGCTCTGGATGGATAAACTGCGCGTCTACTGACCGACTGATACAATGAAATCGATTTCAAAGACGAAAATTTGGATTTTTCGATTCATACTGGCGATAGGCTCGCCACTCGCTTTCTTCCTACTTCTTGAATTGACACTCCGCTTGGTCGGATATGGCTATCCATCGACCCTACTTCTCCCTCAAGAAAACGGTACCCTCGGAACCAATACAAAATTTGCCTGGCGTTTTTTCGATCCCAAGATTGCTCGGATCCCCGAGGCGATATCAATCGCCCCAATAAAACCTCCCAACACCAAGCGTATCTTCGTACTGGGAGGATCCGCTGCCCAGGGTGTTCCCCATTCTGCCTATAGTTTTTCGCGCCTATTGGAAGTCATGCTGGACACCGTTTATCCAGAGCAAAATTTTGAAATCTACAATGTGGCGATGACCGCCATCAACTCCCATGTGGTCCTACCCATTGCTCGAGAATGCGCCGCCCTGGATCCTGACTTATTCATTGTATACATGGGAAACAATGAAGTCGTTGGACCTTACGGACCCGGGTCAGTCATCACTCCATTCCAGCCGAACTTGTCTATCATACGACTCAGCGTTGGTTTAAAGGCGACGAGAACGGGCCAGCTTTTGTCTAATGTTATTGGAAAAATTGGGAACGATCCGGCAGCTCCCTCTCAATGGACAGGGATGGATATATTTGTAGACAAGGTTGTCTCTCCCATTGATCCGCGACTCGAAAGCGTCTATTCTCACTTTCAATCGAATCTCAGGGATATTATCGACGTGGGAAGAAACGCGGGCGCCCATGTCCTCGTAAGTACGGTAGCAACCAATCTAATGGACTCGCCCCCATTTTCGTCGCAACATTCTCCCAGCCTTTCAGATTCCGACTTGCAGCAATGGCAGGGCGCATACGATGAAGCCACAAAGCAATTACTACGGGGAAATTATTCGGAAGCCCTCGCCCTCCTAGAGAAATCCGAGTTGGCGAACCCGCAACACGCCCTACTCGCTTATCAGAAGGCCCAGTCTTTCGAAAAACTCGGACAGCTAAACAAAGCGAGGGGAGCCTATATAGATGCTCGCAATTTAGACGCGCTTCGCTTTCGAGCAGACTCCGCCCTCAACGAGCGGATAAAAGAGACGGTTCAAACTTACTCCGATGAACGCGTCGCGCTTTTCGACGCGGAGCGCGCATTCGGGGGAACTGCGGATTCCACGTATCCCATCGCTGGCTACGACGATTTTTTCGAACACGTTCACTTAACCTTCGAAGGCAGCTATAAGCTAGCCAACGGGCTATTGAACCAGTTGCCGAATGTTTTCCCCGAGCTCCTGCCGATCAAAGAAAACCGAACGCCCAGTTCCCAAACCACCGCGACACAACTTGGCTGGAATAGCTGGGGCAAAATCCAGCAGCTCGACGGCATCTTGCCGCTCATTGACAGACCACCCTTCACTTACCAAGTCGGTCATGAGCAACGATTGTTGGCGCTTAGAAACGACTTGAATCGTTATTCCGCCGAGCTGGGAAAAGACAACGCAACCGGAGCGCTTCAGAATTTTGCCAACGCCCTCGTAGATCGCCCGGAAGACCCTTATCTACATCAATTGCTTGGGGAACTGTACTATGCGATGAACCGGCATGACGATGCCTTCGAACATATCAATGCGATGTTACGCATACTCCCGACGAGCCATGATGCCTTCATGCAGCTGGCGTATGTCTATTTTAGATCTGGCCAAGTCGAGGAGTCGCTGCCCCATTTCCGGCGGGCGATAGAACTCAGCCCTTACTACTCGCAGACTCAAATCGATCTTGCATCCGCGCTAGCCCATCTGAAGCGATTTGAAGAGGCCGAAGAAATTTGCCAGCGACTCATCCAGCGCCAACCCGAAGACCCAGCGCTGCAATTCGGATATGGATACGTGTTGCTGCAAGCAGGAAAGTTAGACGCCGCTGAAGAACCCCTGCTCAAAGCATTCACTTTGGATCCCAACGCCTTTCATCTGAGACAGCTTGTCGACCCCAAGCTCCGTGCGGCCGGTAAACAAAGCATGAGTCGCAAATTCGATAGCTTATTTATTGAGAGTCAACCCGACCGAAAGAAAGCGTACGGGCAATTAATCGATTACTATTTCAACTCCAAAGATATCCCTTCAGTCAAATACTATAATCAGTTGCGGGACGAATTGGAGATTTCCGAGGAGTAACCTGGGATAGATGACAATCAGATATGACCGCCCACATTCCTCGATTCCATCCACAAAAAAGCCGGTCCACCTTTTTAAGGTAGACCGGCGAAATTAAATATTAACTATACCCAATACTTAGAACCTGAAGGTGTTGGTAAGGTATATATCCTTTGGGTTGGGATTGCGCACGACTGCCGTTCTTCCATCTGGATTGATAACCACCGGGATGTAATCGTTGTCTCCAAGGGCATTCCGCATGTTTAGCTGAATCTTCCAGGTAATCTTGTCATTGATGGGCCGGGAATAACTGGCCCACAGGTCGATATTCGTTTCAGCAGGACCAAAGAACGCCCGATCCAAAACTGGAAGCAAGATGCCATCTGCGTTTAATTGCCTTTCGTAACCAACCGCTGCCTTCGATTGGTAGCGCCAAGCGCCACCAACGCCGAATCCTTTCAATACCCCTTCACTGTAGCTGTAGTTAGTGGCTAAATTGGTACGCCATTCCCGTTGTTCCAGAGAAACAGTACCATCTTTTGCTTGCTCAGTAGCGAGCGGAATAAGCGTGGCGCCATTTAACCGGCTTTGAAAGGTTGAACTGCCGTCATTGTCCGGTGCATCTTGCAGACCATAAACGCCCTCTCTTATCATACCTGCAATCGTTTCAGCTGCAACTTCAGCCAAAATGGGTGCTGAATTAGAAGTTACCGTTTCCTGTTGTCCCACATTTAGAGACATACGCCAATTTTTAGTTAGATTACCGATCAATTCAGCTTCGTATCCCTCCGAGCTAAAAGACCGGGTTGCGGTCAAACCAATAATTGGATCGATAAAGAAGGTAGCACCTTCGGCTGGAAGCGGTGGCTCGTAGCGGGCATTAATCAGCGCTTCAATCTCTGGCGGCAGGTACCCTCTTATACCTTGCTGGAGCTCCGCATACGAATTGAAAGTGCCCGCATCCGGAAAGCGAGCGTCAGTCGCTTGAGCAATAATTTCCTCGAATGGAACTCCTTCCGCTTCAATAACTCCCCAGCGAACAGCGCCCAATGGACTCAGAATTGCATTCGCGGCTGCGGTCAAATTGGCATCCTCGTTCGCACTGGACATTTCGAACTTGCTAATGCGCAGGGAAATTGCGCCCTCTTTGAACTCAAATCCAATACCGTATTCTTTCGTTGAACCCGCTGGACTGGAGAGGATATTTCCTCGAATATCGCGGCGGGTGGATTCAGGCGCAAAGTTTTCCGACTCGTTCCAGTGAAAACTGACATTGGTACTGCCAAAATCTATGAGCTCATCCGGTATGTGAACCACCATACTATTGGTTCGAGTACTTCCTTTGATGAGGGGGTCGGCAGCAGTAGCTAATTGAGTTTGCCCAAGATCCGCCGATCCCTCTGGTCCGCGGCCAAGACTGGCTTGTCCGGTATTCACGGATTCATCCGTTCTCAACCCGACTAGTCCGACGATGTTGCCATTCCAGAATCGGCTCTGCCAAGCAATGGCTTCAGAAGTTATAACTTGTTCATTTCTGCGGGCAGAGTTGAGACTAAGCCTACTTGTGAAAGTATTATAGAACGAGGGATCCCCAGTGCCTGGCACATAGGTTTCCAGGGTAGATCCCGCTGGAACTCCCGGCCCCAACTCAGGTTTCGGGTGGTCGTTCCAAGAAAAAAAGTATTGGTCTCCAGGCTGAGTCAAAACTGCGTTAGTAGGCTGGGTTAATCGTACATCACTCGCGGACTGAAACTCTGAACCCCGCAAATCACCCGTAATGTATGCTAGCATATTCACATTGCGTCGGCCGGCGGCATCGTTACCTGAGAAAATATCCGATGCGATGCGAGGAGCATCTACACTGTCCCAAACGAAGCGTTGATTCAACGTCAGGTTGTCAATGGTTTGCTCGTTCCACAAACCGGTAAAAGTATGGTTGCCGAACCATCCTAGAGGGCCTTCTCGTTCCGTAAAATCCAGTTCATAAAAGGCGGTGGCGCGAAGGGATTCTCGAGTCGTTGTCCTTTCTGACGGTTGAGTACCTCTGGATTGAATCAACGCCCTTCCCACATTGGGATTTGGTTGGTCGTTGGTAAGGTGCGAAGAGACATCGATTCGAACGTCTTCATCCCAGGGAAATGATTCATAGGCGTTGTAATCTTGCTGGTCATACACGAACTCAATACCTCCTTTGCCATTAAATAGCGCCTGTTCTAAAGCAAAGTTTGTAGCGTTCCAATCATGGGAGGCAAATTCTGTTGTACCTTCGAGAAGGAGTTTCCTGTTATCGAGTACATTTGTGTCCATAATCACTGGCTGAGTGAATCCAGGAGTGTTACCACTTCTAAAGATAGTGGTTGTGTGCAGTGTCTCTAACCTACCCCTAGGTGCGGGCACCTTATTCCAATTTATGCGTCCCAAGACTCCCTGCACCCCAGGTTGGCCGGGTAACCCCACCGAAGGAACAGGAGAATTCACGTCATTCCAAGTAATTGGGATGTTCACCCAGGCTGATAGGGAATTCGGGAAACCATTTCGTCCGATCTTCGCACCGGGAAGGGTGTCGATGATAGTCTTTGGGACGAAGACACCGAGTTTGTCGTCATTGTGAGAATTATCAATATACCCTGGAAGCGGTACGCCCGTAATGGCTTCAATACTTCGGTCGGTTTCTGGCGCGAACCAACCGCCGTATCCATTCCGTGGAGGTATTACATTGACGGGTGTGCCTTCGATCGAGCCGTCCTCGAAATTCGCCTTTATAGCGGTCCGGCCAAAAAAGTTGGAATTCTCGTTTCTTGAAACGACCCATTCCGCGGCAGCGTAAAACCGCTTGTCTTCTTCGTACGCGGGCTTTTGATGAAACTCTAGTTCCTCATTCAATATTGAGAACCGTACTGCGAGTTTGTCCTCAACGAGGACCTTATTGTAATCCAAGGTCTCCCGATGGCTTCCCGTTTCGCCAATTCGGATTCCGAGCACGCCAAATGTATCTCCTAGAGTGGCTTGTTTCACCCCGTTGTTTATAATACCTCCTGGACTGCCCACCCCGAAGAGCAATGAATTGGGTCCCCGGTTTATGGTTACGCGGTCAGTATTATAGGAATCGAACGGGATATCAGTAAGAAAGTATCCACGAGTAAGCGAAGCGGCAGCAAGTCCACGAATACGCTGTCCGTTGCTCTGTGGGCTGGCACGTTGCGAATCCAACGTTGGTCCCTCTACGGTGTCGTCGCCCCCGGCAAAGTTCCCCATTTCACCACTGACCTCAGTATTCAGACCGTAGGAAAGGACAGTGGATGCATCGGTAGCCCCAGTGTCTTCCAGAAACTCGGGGGTAAAAACGGAAATGGCAGCTCCGATATCGCGCAAATTCGTTTTAATACGGGTTCCTGCAAGGGTCGAGGTAGCGGTATAGCCGATGGAGTCCTCCGCTGTAACGGAGAACGGCGAAAGCTCGAAGACTTCCTCTTCGTCTTGGGCAACAAGAACGACGGGAGAACTTGCAATCGCGCAAGCAAGCAGGCCTTTAAACAGACCGACTGGATTTCGTTTTTCTATATTCATCATAGGGGTTGGTGGGTATTGTGTTAATTTCTGTGAATAGTAAATTCAAGAGGGCCACCTGGAATTCTCTGGTTAGCTCTACAGCGGATCAGTGACAATGCAAAGGCAGGCAGCCACGTCTGTGGCGTTGTTTCTCCACGGTAGTTTTTAATCGAGGCAATATTCTGGGTTTAGGCAAGGTGGAGGGTGGCTAACAACTTAGATGCACGATAAACGCACCCCTTGCTAATAGACGAGCTTT
>JAPKDW010000127.1 GCA_028822375.1 Opitutaceae bacterium
TCATGGGTGCCCACATACTTCGCTGGGAATCGTGAGTCCTGCCACCAGATCGACGCCGAGACTTTGATCTCGGTGTGAACCGGCAACAGCGTATCGCGGCTGATCCAATACTTTGCCACGGCCAATTGTCCTCCCGCCTGAATCTCGATGTCGCGCTCATTGAACTGCATCGCGTAGGCCGGATCGATCAGATCAATCGTCGACCAGTTCTTGCCTTCCAATCGCGTCACGCGACTAAAAAGATA
Source organism: Opitutaceae bacterium (assembly GCA_028822375.1). Classification (GTDB taxonomy): domain Bacteria; phylum Verrucomicrobiota; class Verrucomicrobiia; order Opitutales; family Opitutaceae; genus Pelagisphaera. The sequence goes on from JAPKDW010000127.1 coordinate 246, forward strand.
GCATGGCGTGCCCTGATAATCTGCCTCTCCTTCGAAAGTGTAATCCGAAGATGCCTGCTCTAAGCGTGGTGCCATTGATAATTGCAATTGAGGCAAGCTCGCGAGCCCTTCGGCGCTCCATTTTTCGCCAGGTTGCACATAGGCTTTGAGCGGTGCGCCAATCACATCGTTAAGCAGAATCGACTGCCAATCGACCAGCATGCCCGAATCGGGAATTCCCGGCGTCACGAATCGACCTGACGGAAGTAATTTCGCATCGAGCGAACCCTGCGAATCGCTCCATGCGATCTGAAAACCGCGGGCATCCGATTCACCAATCGATAGGTCAAACGTCGCGTCCTGTTTGGAAACGACCGACACAAAATCCTTGCTGGAAACCAGTCCTGCGCTGCCCCCCGAGGACTCTAGATCGATCTGCCGCATCCCACTCGTGAAGACTTCCGTGCCTTCGGGATGAGGCAAGTTGAACACTCGCATAAACTCAGGATAACCGGAAACGATCTGCTCCTGTTTTGCCTTCACTTGCAGTTGAATCCCCTCCTTCCATCCGTAGCGCGGCGCTGGGCCATCCGGCAAAAGTGCGAGCATCATTTGACGCAACGCTTGGGCATGATCTATGTCGCTGCGGAAAGAATGAGCGTTCCCAAAGGTGCCAGCATCACCAAACATGAGCACCTTGCCTTTTCCATAAGTCGCCAGAACCGCTACCGGACCAAGCGCACTCTCACTGTGACTCTCCAATAAAACCTGCGTAGTCGGCTCAGCAGTGCCCAAGATTTCTACCGTCGTGCCGTTGCCAAAAATAATATCCTTCGGCCCATCAAACACCGGATGATCGTTGGTGATTGGGATCGAGATCGTGTTGGTCTGTTGGGCGAGAAACTGCACCCCGAACTTACCCGCGATTCGATTGAGACCCGCGAAGTCCACGCCACTCTTTTCCGGATCGGTAATGCTGTTGGCGACCAAAATGAGACTCCCGCCCCGCGCGACAAATCGCTCAAGGATCGCCGCATCGTTTTCGGTCAAGTTGACGCGACCTCCGTGGCTCTTTCTCACCGGGCAGGCCAACAGATAGGCTGCTGCATCGGCTAAGAGCTCATCCGACAATGGCTCGCGGCTGGTCTCCACTTTAAATTTATCGGAAATCAGCTGAGCGAAAACAAACGTGCCATTCGGAATCGCAGTTGCGTCCGGCGAATAGAAATTCGTGAGCTTACGTAGCTCCGCATCTCCTCGCGCGACTCCTTGAGGATAGCGTGCCTCGTCACGCGGGTGTTGATAATAATCATCAAACAAAAGGCGCCCAGGCTGCGCGGATTCTGCGCGCAAGTGGCCACTCAACCCCACCGCGAGAGTGAGCAGCAGCAGCGTTGGAGTGCGAAAGTGGTTACAGAATTTCATGATCAATTATCGAAACTGAAACGCGTAGAGTTTCGCGTTCCTAAAATGAATGCGCAGTCGCACGGGTCTGCCTTCGAGCGAGGAGACATCGGTCTTTCCACCCCAGGAGACCGGCTGGTTAATATGGGTGGTGGAGAGCGTATCCGCATCCGCAAACGCAAAGCCTTTCAGCGGCGCGTGACGCCCATCCAGAATTTCCACTTTCACTTCGCAGGCTTCAGCTCCCCATTGCTGCAAGGCCGCCCTCATATTCAGAAAGAGAGCCGTGCCGGTAAATTTAAATGTGCGCGTGGTCACCACACTGAAATCGTCGCGCGCACCTTCGAGCGAAACAAATCCATCCAAGGGTAGTCGCGCCAACCCAATCCCCGCCGTCGCCCTGTCTCCCAACTCGAGGAGTTGCGACGGTGAGCGCCAATTCGCGCCCGTATAAAAGTAAAGTAGCTCGCCATCATGCACGATGGGTTCCTGTGAATAAACTACGACCGAATCAAAATCGCCATGGTCTCCCCGACGAATGATTGGTTCGCGATACGTCCGGTCGTAATCAAGCCCATCGCGACTGAAAACAAAGTGAGGTTCGATCGTGGTATTGGTCGTTGAAAACACCCAGAGCGAGCCGATATGCCAACCCTCATAACGCGCGACTGGCAGATGGTAAAATTCCGTGTCGGGATAATCCAAATGGTCCACCACGACGATCGTCTCGGGCTCTGACCAATGAATCATATCGGGGCTTTCTGCGCGACCAATCGAGCGTCGATGGTGAGTCGGCGAATGCATGTGATAGTTATTCTCCATATGCACGGCGTAGGTCTCACGAATAGGATCCCAGCCCAGAAATACCGAGGGGCCCCAGCGGCCATGCTGATCGCCCGTATCGATGATCGGGTTGTGCTCGTAGGGAGTCCACTGATAGCCGTCCGGCGAGTAAAACGTGGAATACGTCATTCCATTTCCATCATACGTGCCCTCTCGCACCTGCGCCTTAAAGCGCTTCGCCGGATCGGGCTCACGCAGATCCTGAATCATATAATAATAGAGCGCACTTTCCGGCAGAATGTTGTTGGCCTTCGATCCGCGAAATTCGACCAAACCCAATTCGGGTTTCACCCAATTCACGCCGTCGTCCGAAAACGCCTCGCACACAATGCGCTTCTCTTCCGGTAAGTCACCCTCGCCCCGCACGATCAACTCTCCCTTCTCATCGCGACCATCGATGCGAAATTCACCGGACGAATAACGCATGCGAAATTTCCCCAGCTGATGATCAAAGAAGATCCATGCCAGCCGCATATCGGACCCCTCCCAGGGCTTGTCGCGCTTGATCACGGGATTGTCAGCCAGCTTCACCGCCGGATTCAGACGCGGCCGCGTGTTGTCCAACGTCTCGATGATCTGATCATCAAAGAAGAACTGTCGAGCCGAGCCGATCTCCCGTGATGATGCCATGGTCGCCATTCCAAAAAACAAACAGAACGCGGTGAGGAGTAAAGAACGAGGGTTAAGTCTGAGCCACATGCGAGAAACATGCTCACACTCATTCCCCAAGGTCAAAGCAATGAAGGCCCGACAGGAGTGATTCCCCACAATATCACGATCTCAAATAGCTGCCTTGCGTTGACGTGAACTCCTAGACGCATTCGCTTTCCAACATGCCGACTCTCACCATCACTCCTCCCATGCCGGGAGCAGATCGTCGCTTCCAGCCCTTCGTCGATTTCGTGAACTCGCGAGGTTGGGAAACTGAGTTCGTTCAGATCAACTGGGAAGCTTCTCAACCCAGCTTTGGCAGCATGGCAGTCATCGATCAGGTGAGCGCGCAGACCGAAGGAAAGATCGTGATGGGGTTTCCCTTGGGAGCGCTCTACTCGCACCTCGGTGCGCTGAAAGCCAAACACCTCATACTGGGATCAATCTCCCCGTTTTTCCTTGAGGACGATGACGAACCTCAGCGCTGGATGATTTCCTACCGCGACGGCAATGCAGCCACGCCAACGGACGTGCTGGTGGGTGGAAAGGAAGACGCGCAAATGCATCGCAGGGCCGAATCGATACGAGACTTCTACACTCAAAGCACCTACACGGGCGTCCCCGACGCCGACCACACTCGATCGGTTGACCTGATTTCCCTTCACTCCTTCGAAAAGGTAAACGAGTAGAGATCGGCGTTGCGAATGGTGAACCGTAGTTTCACGACCTGTCCGGATAAGCCGCTCAGGCCACTGGAGCCATTCCACTGGACCACTCGCTTAATCTGGTTGGACGTGTGAATAAGGTGACAGTCAGCGAGGCTGTAGCAATCAATCGCTAGGCCGGAGGCATCTTGGATTTCCACTTTCACCAATCCGGTCGCGGAGGTGTCCACCTTCTCTTTTTAATGTAACACCTTCAATCAGCCCTTCCCTCACAGTGATCCGATTAAAAAATCAGATAAGCTTTAGCACCCATAACTCCACGAACTCATCTTCACGCCAGGTTTGATTCCGACGGGTTTTATTTGAAGCCGCATTAACCTTTGATTTCACCAGAAGATCTTTTTGAAAGCGTCCACCGCTCTCGAGTTCTTCTTCAATCGGGTTGGTTTTTGTGAGGTGAGTGACCTGCGCTAAGTTTGAAAACAGTAACACCAACTTACCCTCAGGTTCTAAATGCTTAGCTGCCTCCGCAAAGAAACGGGGAAATAGGTCCTGATCATAATACATGGCCTTATCGATGCCCTCATTATCATTGGCTAGGGGCAACCAGGGAGGATTGAAAACGATTAAGTCGGTTTGAAGATCACAATGGGCAAACAGGTCGCCAAAAAACAGTTCAACCTCTGATGTGATTCCCTTCTTAGCTAACGCTTCTTTCATGCCATAGATGGCATTGGGGTTTGAATCGGTCGCACAGATCTTGGCAAAGCCATGATTAAGTAACTGGTAGGTCATCACCCCACACCCCACACCCACATCGATGGCCGAGGCTTTACTTCCGCCGTATTCATTGAGCCATTGATCGAAGATCTGCAGGTGCTCAAAACGAGTCGGGAAATACGTTCCATAGAATGGAAATATCCGGTCTTTTAAAACGGGGATCGAAATCCCTTTTTGAAACCACTGCCAAGCACTGTTTAGGCCTTGGGCTTGAGCAAAAGGAATAAGGAATTCATCAAGGTCCGGATAGAGAATGCTGAACCAACCAATCTCTGGAGCTTTCCTGACCATCAGCCGGTTGTCTTTCACTCGCATCAAAAGCCGATTTGAGAGTTTTCGAAAGACCGCCCTACTCGCTCTTTGCCCCTGATAGGACTCATCGGGATGATGTTGCCTCACATGCTTTTTGAGTTCATTGAGCACCAGCAGGCCAGTGCTAAAGAAATCACGGATCAAAACATAATGCCCCTCAACCAGGTCATCTACTGCATCTTGAAGCACCATTCGTTTAGTGAATGGAACCACTTCAATCTCAGAGGTGATCGGCTCGGGACGGTTTAATACAATATCATTGTCCATATGGAGAATTCATAATCGCTACCAATTTAATCAGTCATGTCTGAATCTTTGCACGGCACTACACTTATCATGAAAGGCATCGAAGAACACAGCCGAATCTCCTATAGGAAAGATATGAAAGAGACCGTGAGATGATTTCAAAGGACAGGTAAAAGTAGGCTCAGGCGATATTACGTGAAGATGCCTTGCTTCGCTGATTCAAACAATGGCATGTAATACGCGCTTGGGGTAATCCCGCCCCATGTCAACAACCCCTGAAGATACCCAAATGTCCTCTCCTTTGCGCCTTGCCATGATCGGCAGCACCCGCGGTAACGGGCACCCTTATTCATGGAGCGCCATGTTCAACGGCTACGATCGTGAAGCCATGACCAACGAATGCCCCTTTGCGGGCATTCCCGACTATCTCAACAAAGAGCCCAGTGATACGCTCCAGATTCCCGGAGCTAACGTCACACACGTATGCTGCGTAGGTGAAGGCGGGTTCACCGCAGAACACGTGTCCAAGTGCTCACTGATTCCCAACGTGGTTAAAAACACCACGGATGTGATCGGCGAAGTCGATGCTGTGATCATCGCGACCGACATTGGGGGAGAACATGTCGAGCGTGCCCGTCCGTTTGTCGAAGCAGACATCCCCGTTTTCGTGGACAAGCCACTCGCCGACAACCCAGCCGACTTGAAGACATTCATGGACTGGGTGGCCGAGGGTAAGCGCATCATGTCTTCGAGTTGTATGCGCTACACCAAGGAGTTCATGCCCTACCGCCATTCTACGAATGAGCTGGGTGACCTACGCTTCGTGAGCATCACCACCGCCAAGAAATGGGAGACCTACGGCATCCACGCTCTTGAGGCCATCTACCCGATTCTCGGCCCCGGTTTTCTAACTGCCCAAAACACCGGCACCAAGGAACGCAACGTCGTGCATCTCACCCACGAGTGCGGCGCTGATATCGTGGTCGTCGCCAGTGCCGGTATGTTTGGCGGCTTCGGTTGCCTGCAACTTTGCGGCACCGCTGGTAGTCGCGCAGTCTCTTCCGGGGACAGCTTCTTTGCCTTCAGAGCGCAATTGGTCGCGTTCGTCGTTGATAGGAAATGAATGTGTCACTTCGTTCGGTACAATTGGTTCCGATTTGATTCGGAGGGGAGGTTGATAGGAATACAAAATTGCCCTATCGAAGGCTAAAATCAACATGCGCGTTCCGAGGTCGAAAACCGACAAGACCGGGCTCTGCAAGAGAACCGGAACCGTTCTGCGTTCCAGCTCGCAACCTGCTTGGTTACGTAGTTTCGAGACTTCTGAGCCAGTCCAATAAGTGAGGAAAGTGGTTAAATAAATATTCAAACATCGCCACTACGTGGCTGGATGCCTACGGCAACAGGATGGCACTTCGCGCCAACAGGAAAAACAACAAAAGAAAATCCTGTTCGCATAGCGATCCTGTTCTGCTGCAAGCAGATCAAGCGACCATAGGGAACGTTGTTGGTTTTGTATTTTGAACATCCTCATTGAGATACTAGAGATGTTCCGAAACAGTTCAGTGCCCCGGTCGCGGCAAGTTATTAAAAATGCCGCTGCGGCGAGTCGTTGTCCTGCGGACTCCTCACGGCATCAATTAATAACTTGGACCAGCAATAAGTACAACGACACCAACATACTACGCTCCCGCGCTTACTTGCAAACTGCGCCTTCCGTCGTCGCCTAAAGGCTGTGCCGAGACACGTGGTCTTCATCACATCTAGATTTTTTGATACTATGAGGTTAATAAACTCGGATTTGGAAGATTCTAGCGTGGTCTATACCGTTTAAGCGCTTCATCCGTTTAGTTATACGATAAAACGAATAAAGGTTGTCAGCAAAACTCGTTGTTCTGTAACTTAAAGTATAGGTGATACTGTTGGGTATTATCTAATTCTTCTCCAAGATTTTCCAAACCCCATTCTATTGATTGTTTCTGCAAATCATTTACTGATTAAGCCTCTTCGCCTCCTTGGACTCGCGGTTCTATTTCCTTTGGTATCACAGGCTGCAGAAAGCAACTCGAATTTGAATACAACAACGGCTAACGGATTGGCGGTTATCGATTGGGTTATTGTAGCGATTTATGCGCTATCCACTCTCTTTTTGGGATGGTGGTTCTCACGCAAGCAAAAGAACGCTAAAGAGTATTTTGTAGGATCCGGGAACATGAATCCATTGCTTATTGGAGTCTCTCTCTTCGCTACGCTCTTAAGCACCATTACTTATTTGTCTTCTCCCGGTGAGTCACTTGGCAAGGGGCCGGTCTATATGACGAATATACTGGCCTATCCCATTGTTTTCCTGGTGGTGGGTTTTGTTCTACTTCCGGTTTACATGAAGCAGAAAGTTACCAGTGCCTATGAGTTGCTGGAGCTAAAACTCGGTTTAAGTATCCGTCTTTTGGGTGCCTGTCTCTTTCTGGTTCTTCGATTGTTCTGGATGTCACTGCTTGTCTACCTGACTGCTAAGGCGATCTCCATCATGATTGGGGTAGATGAGAGTTACATTCCCTGGATCGTCATCGTTACCGGAGCCTTTGCTATTACTTATACCTCCTTGGGTGGATTGCGAGCGGTTGTCATTACCGACCTCATGCAAACCATTTTGCTCTATGGAGGTGCTTTGCTTGTGATTGGCACGATTACGGTGAAGATGGGTGGATTCGGGTGGTTTCCGACCGAGTGGCAAGGTGACATCTGGGATTCGCAGCCTGTCTTTAGTTTAGATCCATCGACGCGAGTTACTGTTATTGGATCGATCATTTCAGTATTGATCTGGTTCGTTTGTACCTCTGGTGGTGATCAGGTCTCTATTCAGCGCTTCATGGCAACGAAAGATGCGAAGACTGCGCGTAAGGCCATTGGCATGCAACTGACCGTCGGTGCCATTGTTGGCATCACTCTTGGGATCGCAGGATTCGCCTTGCTCGGATTTTTTCAATCGGATCCCCAGTTGCTTCCTGTCGGAATGACTCTTAATGAAAATGCCGATAAGATTTTTCCTCACTTTATTGCCTTTCACCTTCCCCCTGTTGTTTCCGGTTTAGTAGTTGCAGGTCTTTTTGCGGCCGCCATGTCCAGTATTGATTCAGGTGTGAATTCAATCACGGCTGTTGTGATGACCGACTTTCTTGATCGTTCCGGTAGAAAGCCCAAGACCGAAAGAAAGCAGGTGTTGTTTGCCCGTTATTTGGCCGTGGCGATTGGCGCGGTGGTGGTACTTGCGAGCACCCTGGTAGAACACGTGCCGGGCAATATTACCGCAGTGACCACCAAGACAGTAAATCTTCTGACCGTTCCCATCTTCCTCTTGTTCTTCTTTGCCCTCTTTGTTCCTTCCGCCAATGCGAAGGGCGTGTGGGTCGGTGTGTCATGCAGTATTCTAGTCGCCGTGTTGATCGCGTTTTCCGGCCCCATTTTCGGAATGAATGAACAGGGTCTAGATCCGGTCAGTTTTCAATGGATATCGCCTGCCGCATTAATCGTTGGCATCGTGGTAGGTTATTTGGCCTGTAAGATCTTTTCAACCAATCCCAGCAGGTAAGCTGTATGAAAATCCGTACCTCTTCATTCCTGTTTCTCGTAATATGGGTAGTCTTTAATTTTGTAGGGCGAGCCGTCATAGCTGCGGAGGTTATTGAGCTCTCCAATGAAAATCGGAACAAATGTTTGGAAGTGCTTCGGGACGGTTTGAGATCCGATGATTTTTGGCCGTCGATTCATGCAGCTGAGGGGCTAACGCTGGGTGGGTATGGTGACGAAGTGATTGCCTTCCTTGAACCCCAACTCCTTACCGAGAAAGACGATCAACGCCGTTGCGGTCTTGCCCGAGAATTAGTGCGGGCCGGACGACGAGAATATAAACAGGTGATGCTGGATATTCTCTCTAGCGACGATCCGCATGGACACGTCCATGCGGCCGAGAGTCTATATAAAGTTGTGGAAATCGGTGATGGATCGGCATTACGCAATGCGTTTGCCCATTCGTCCAAGCTCACCTTACAAGTCATGGCTGCTGCTGCGTTGGGACGTTGTGGCAATCCAGAGGCGATGGCTTTTCTTCGCGAGCAATTGGCAACTGCCGAACCAAACATTGCACGGATTGTTGGCTGGGTTTTAGGCCGTATCGGATCGAGTGAGGACATCCCTGGAATACAACGTCGACGTGAGAATTCCGAGAATGACCTTCAGCGTGTATTCCATGGAAATTCGCTCGCAGCCTTGGGTGACAAATTGGGTCTTGAGCAACTAGAGCGTAATCTCAGTTCGGATGATTCTGGTTTTCGCACTTATTGCGCGACCTTTGCTGGCGATGCTCGTGCGACTCAAACTAAGCCCAAGCTCATTGGCTTACTCGACGATCTTCATCTGGACGCACGTTTGCGTGCCGCCCAGTCGTTGCTCGTTCTCGCTGCTCCACCTCCACATGAGAGGGGAGAGGATGTTTCGAATCTGGTCTTCGTTCCTACAGAAGAAAACCCGCGCTACACGGAAGGTTCGGTGCTTGAATTATTGGATGGTTCTCTTCTCTTTGCGGTGACGGAGTTTTTTGGCACCGGAAGCGATTTTGCTGAGGCGCACATTGTAGCCCGTCATTCCAGTGACGGTGGGCGAACTTGGGGTAAGCAACGTATCCTTCAGAAAAACACCGGTGGCCTGAATTGCATGAGCGTAACCTTGCGTCGTCTTCCTACCCCAGGTGCCCCTGAACGGATTGCTCTTTTCTATCTTCAGAAAAACAGCCACAGCGATCTCGACCTGTATGTTAAATATTCGACTGATGAAGCTCAGACTTTTGGTTCGCCCATTCTTGTTACGGACGATCCCGGCTACCATGTGGTAAATAATGATCGCATCACGCGTCTTTCCTCTGGTCGTTTACTTGCGCCCGCTGCGTCCACGCCGGACGTTACCAAGGTTAACCATTTTATAAGTCGCTGTTATATTTCGGACGACAACGGACTTAACTGGCGTGCCGGTAAAGAAGCAGTCGATCTTCCCAAACGTGGAGCGATGGAACCGGAGGTTGTTGAACTGGCTGATGGTCGCGTTCTGATGATCATGCGGAATCAATTGGGAACCATTTCCAAAAGTTACTCGGCTGATGGAGGTGATACCTGGAGCCAGCCTGATGATCTGGGTATCGTCGCTCCCGAAGCTCCTTCCACACTGCGACGTATTCCTTCCACGGGTGATTTACTTCTTATCTGGAATAACAATTACAAACCTGGGGAAGGGCACGGCGGAAAACGTACTCCTCTGAACGTAGCTGTCTCTTCCGACGAAGGCCTGAGTTGGAAGCATAGGCGCACCTTGGAATCCAATCCTGATCTTTCATACTCCTACGTGAGCCTGACCTTTGTCGGTGAACGAGCTGCATTAACCTACTGGGTGGGTGATTCATCGAAGCGGCAATGGTCGACTAAGTTTCGTTCATTACCCGTTTCCTGGTTTTATGAATAACAGATTTCCACCCTTCGTAATATGTCTCTGCCTTAAATGATTCGTGCCCCTGAAATTTAATATCAACGGTAGGGCTCGATCGCCGTTTCGAGGAGTGGAGCGACGACACCAACACGAGCCGTTGTTGTGGCGGCGCTTTTGGCTACCGAGCCAGCGATATCAACCAAATCGCCCTTCCTAATTCAGGATAAAAAATATCTCTCAAACTTACTCAAAAAGTTTAGCTATTTAAATCTACAAGACCCAATCAATTATGAGAAAAAGTAAAACACTCGCCCGTATCCGTAATGGTGAAGCCGTCCGCATTTGTGCGCTCGGACATTTCATTCCTTGTTACATTAAATATGCCGCCAACTACGGTTTCGATTGTGTCTGGCTCGATCTGGAACATCGGGCGATGGATGACCGAGAAGTACAGGCTCTGATGAGCTTCTTTCATCAATACGACATCGACTGCATGCTACGTCCTTCGACTCTCGAGAAGTCTAAACTCTATCGTTACCTTGAGGACGGCGCTAGTGGCTTTTTAATCCCCCATGTCTCTACACCTGAAAAGGCGCAAGCCTTGGTCGATGCTTGTAAGTTTCCACCCCTGGGAGACCGAGGGTTAGATGGCGCAGGTATGGACAACGACTATATGCTTTTCGACGACGATTACCCAGCTCGGACCAATGCCGAAACATTTTTGGTCGTGCAGATCGAAACGCCTGAGGCGGTCGACAATGTAGATGCCATTGCCAGTATTGAAGGCGTGGATGGTTTGTTTATCGGATCAGGTGATCTAGGCTTTCGTCTCAAGCAATCGCCTGATTATCCTGATCTGGAAACGTGTATTGAAACAGTGGCAGCTGCCGCAAAAAAGCATGGGAAAGCCTGGGGGCTTCCGGTGGGTTCAGCAGAAGATGTTCGAAAACGAAAAGACCAAGGTGCACTACTGATGCCTCGAGGTGGAGAAGTGATTGCTCTCATGCGGGCGCTTGCAGCTTGGCAGGAGGAAATGGATGGCATCTTATAGTAGTTTCTGAAGATTCTGGGATTGATGAATAGACGTGAATTTATAGGAGCAGCTGGATTGGCCGGCTTGGTCAGTTCTTTTTTATCGAAAGCTGTTGTAA
>JAPKDW010000128.1 GCA_028822375.1 Opitutaceae bacterium
GCTTGCATCACCTGCAATGAACGAAATTATTTAGACGATGCGCTAGCGACTGATAAGGAGCGATGACTCATTTCGCAATGATGCCATGGGTCGTGGCTCTTCCTCGATTTAGAAATGCCTCTTTTTTCGCGAGCATGCTTTCCGGTTCCTACTCGATCCAGATCGGTTGCGTGAAAGCGCCGTTGTTGGCAATGTCCCAGATTTCAATACGGACCCAGTTGCGGCTTCTTAGATCGGTTTCGATATGGATCGATCGCGTACCGAATTCTTGAGTATCGGATAGGTCGATGCGTTCGCGGAAAATACGTTCGCCATCTCCGGTGACGATTTCCATTCTAGAAAGAGGATAGGTCCATTCGAGCTCGGCTTGGATTCGCGCTTTGGAGAGTTTGGTGGATTGTCTCAATGCTTGACCGCTTTCTTTGCCGTTGATCGAGAATTCGGGAATTAGAATTTCGCCAGTGGTGAGGAAGAACTGTCCATTTCGCAAGGTGTCCAGAACCGGTTGCCAGCCGTCCTGGTATTCAGGTACGGAATCGAGTTTGAGGTAGTTGACGTTCATGGCTCCGAAGAGCTCGTAGTCTTTGAATATTTTGAAGATATCGACTTCGCCGAGCATGTATTTGCGATGACCCCAATTGTTCATGTCGTCGAGTAAGCCGCTGACCCGCCAACCGAGTTCGTTGCGGGAGTAGTCGGCTGGCATCGCTTTCCAAGCGGCGCCGAGGAATTGATCGCTTTCGAAAAGCGGGGTTTCTTTATAGGTATCAGGAAATCCGGTGGAGCCTTTGACGCGCGCGTGGGCGGTCCAAGCGAGACCGTTTTCTCGCTGGAGCAATTCGTGAACGTCTTCAGGACTACCGACGTGGTAGACAGTGCCGAAGCCTTCCATCTCTTGTACGAATGGTTGTCCTTCATTTCGGTTGAGAACCCAGTTGACTGGTTTGGGAAAGAAGCTGATCCAGTGGCCGCCGAGATGCACGTTCGGTTCTTCGCCTGGAAGGAGGAGAAAGCCGCCTTGAGAGAGGCGCTCGCATTCCTGGTGCATAATACGGAGTTGCTCTAGGCGTTCTTGAGTACCCAGTCGAGGCGTCGCCCCTTTATGGAATTCGCTAAGGTGAACGATATCGATGCCCATGTCCTTGAAAACGTCGACGAATTCGGGTTTCTTCAGGCCTTTAGGGATGCCGCTTGTTTGCTGCTCTGCTTGTTTGGCGATGTAGTCCAGACTGTGCTCGACGTGGTAATGGCTGGTGAAGGTCTTATAGCCTGGGAGCGGTTTGAATGAATCTGAACGAGTATACCGTTGAACGGTTTTGAGATTTTCGTGTCCGGATTGATTGGATACGAATAGGAGTACGCCCAGTCTTTGCTCCGTGCCGGGAGGGGCGTTAACCCAGGGGACGTAGCGTCGGTCTCCAATGGGCGGTTGGCGTACGCCCCAGGCGAATCCATCAATCATATCGAGGTATTCGTCGCCTGCCCAATTGTAGCCGTAGTTTTCAACGAAATCGAGCGGGTAAAGGTATTGGTGCGGGAACGGGGAAATCGCGACCGAGCCGTCAGCGCAAGCGAGGGCCATGGATCGGTAGCGCGTTTTGTAGACGCGGGCGGTCTCGTCTTTCAGGAGACTCGACTGGGCTTTGCCGAGCGGATCGATCCAGTGGAGCTGATGGCCTTCGGTCTTGGGCTTAGCTAACCCCACGTGGTAAAGGAATGCGGTGGCGTCGCGTTCAGTGGAGACGCGCGCTTCCATTTGGACGAATGGGCTGCCGTGGTAGAAGGTGAATGCGAGCGAGCCTGAAAATCGTTCGCTGTTTAGTCCATCGATCTCGATCGTTGCTCGTCCTCCACTGGTGGATACCATTACGTTTTGTGGAACCAGGTAACCTTTTTCGACGGTGTAGGGTCGGGTAGGTACGCGGTCGAAGAAGATGGACCAGCCAGAGCGTTTTTCCAGATCGCGTTCTCCAACCCAGAAAAGGTAATTGGGATCGAGGCCTTGAAGAGCCGCTTTGTCGTCGAGGCCGATTCTGCGAATGAGCGGGGCTGCAGGAGTTCCACCTCGCCTTGGGATGAATTGCAGTTCCATGAAGGCTCGGCCTTCGGGACTGTCCCATTGGATGCTTAGCGATTTGCCGGTCGATTGAATCGAAAATCCGTCGGATTGCTCGACTTGCGATTGGTCGATGTCGATCGCGAGCAGGTTTGGGTTGAGAAGGAGGGATAGAGAGAGGGGGAGAAGGAGGGATAGGGGGTGGGGGAGTTTCATTGGGTAATGGGTTGGAAGGTGAGTTGACTGAAAACGATTTTATTGGCGAGATCGAACCTTTTAGGCGCGAGCAGTGGCTAATTTCTCTATCCGATTGCTAAGCTTGCTCCGAGCGCTGTTTGCTGAATGCTTGGGATTATGAAATCGTACCCCAGATTTTGGTTATTGTCTGTTTTTGTCGGACTAAATGTCTCCGTTTCGGCCAAGGATTTCGATTTGCCTCCCGTTGCTGAGGTGGGCCGAGGAGCATTGATCTCTGCTGAACAGATATTCTCGATAGCGAACAAGCCGACAAAGGAGTGTCACGCGTCGACGATCGTCGAAACGCCGACCGGTCTTGTATCGGCTTGGTTTGGCGGGACCCGGGAGAAAGATCCGGATGTGGGGATTTGGTTGTCGCGGAAGGAAGGCGGGCAGTGGTCTGAACCGATGGAAGTGGTCAATGGCGTTCAATCGATGAATTTGCGTTATGCCTGTTGGAATCCGGTTTTGTTTCAGCCACGTGAAGGGCCGTTGATGCTCTTTTATAAAGTTGGCCCGAATCCACGCGATTGGTGGGGCATGCTGACGACGTCGGAGGATGGCGGGCTAAGCTGGTCTTGGCCGACTAAGCTGGGTGAGGATTTCGCAGTTGGTCATTTGATTGGTCCGGTGAAGAATAAGCCGATCCAATTGGCGGACGGAGCTATCCTCTGTCCCAGCAGTTCGGAGGTCGATGTTGAAGGAGGTGATGGCTTCTGGCGAGTGCACTTCGAGTTGACCCGGGATTTGGGGAAAACCTGGGACGTGATAGGCCCAATTAATGATGGGATCGAGTTTGACTCTATTCAGCCGAGCATTCTGACCTATGCGAATGGCGATATGCAAGTATTGTGCCGCACTCAGCAGGCAGTGGTGTCGCAGAGCTGGTCTAGCGATGGAGGACGTAGTTGGAGCGCAATGACGGGTACGGAACTTCCTAATCCGAGTGCCGGTACCGATGCGATAACCCTGAAGGATGGTAGGCAGTTATTAGTTTATAACCACAGTTCGCGGAATGAGCTTAACGGAACCATCGGAACTCGGGCTTTGCTCAATGTGGCGATTTCCAATGACGGTGAGCATTGGAAGCCAGTGGTAACGCTTGAGAAATTGACCGAGAAAGCGCCTCCTGGCACGGATCGGCGTCACTGGGGCGAATTTTCTTATCCTGCAGTGATTCAAGCCAAGGATGGACGGCTGCACATCAGCTATACGTACAATCGTGAGGGCGTGAAGCATGCGGTTCTTGATTCGAAGCAATTGTAGGGCGCTGCGTGACGAAAAACTGTTTTATGAAAATGAATAAAAGGATGTAGGAGCGGGTTTATCCCGCGATGGTTAAGTGAGGAATCGCAGGATGAACCCGCTCCTACAACTTGAAAAAGGGCTGAATTATTGAAATGGATCTTTTTGAAAATCACGGTATGGAAATGAGGAAATTCGTGTACAGTCTAGTTCTGCTGTTATCGGTATTCAGTTTCTTGGTACTTGGGGCGAAGCAGCCGAATGTATTGTTTATCGCGATTGACGATATGAATGACTGGATTGGGCCTTTGGGAGGACTGGGCATCGCGAAAACTCCGAACTTGGATCGCTTGGCTGCGGAGTCGACAACGTTTACGAATGCTCACTGCGCTTCGCCGGCTTGCGCATCGTCTCGTTTGGCCAACATGACAGGCGTTCAGCCGTCAAAGAGCGGTGTTATGCAAAACGTTTGGTACGACGGTCCGAAGTGGAGGGAAATTCCCATGCTCGAGAAGATCGAAACGGTGGAGCAGTTTTTCAAAAATCGCGGGTACGAAACCTTGGCGGGAGGCAAGATTTATCATTCGTTAGCTCCGCCTTGGTTGACCTCGAATCAGGCGGATCCCGATGGGTGGGATTTCTATTATCCGAGCGTTTCCGTACCGATGCCGCATCAAATCAGCGCTCCGGAGAAAGTGATCAATCCGGATAGCTTTAAGGGTGGGCGACTGAAGTGGTTTACCTGGGGCCCTATTCAGGCGGCGGATGAAAAAATGGCGGACCACCAAACGGTTGGATGGGCGAGCTACGAATTGAAGCGTTCGCGCGAGAAACCGCTTTACTTGGCCTGCGGAATCTTCCGTCCGCATATGCCGTGGGAAGTGCCGCAGAAATATTTCGATTTGTATCCATTGGATGAGATTCCTGATTTGGAGATTTTGGAAAATGACTTGGAAGATGCTTTGGTTCATGCGCGTCGCGGGTGGCATAAATTCGTTTTGGAAAACAAGGAGTGGAAGCATGTAATCCAAGCTTATTTGGCGTCGATCAGTTTTGCGGATGCTCAGGTTGGTCGCTTGTTGGATGCCCTAGAGGAATCCGGCAAAGCGCATGAGACGATCGTGGTCTTGTGGTCCGACCATGGAATGCACATTGGCGAAAAAGAGAATTGGGAGAAGTTTACGCTTTGGGAAGAGGCGACCCGCGTTCCTTTTTTCGTTAAGGCTCCTGGAGTGACTAAGCCGGGGTCTGTGGTTTCGCAATCCGTGAGTTTGCTCGACCTGTATCCAACGCTTGTTGACTTGGCTGGTTTTGAGATTCCCGATCACTGCGATGGGGCGAGTGTGGTTCCTCTGCTCGAGGATCCGAATGCTGAGCGAGAACATAGCGCCCTGACGAGTTTTACGTATCCTGGGAATAAAACGGGCCATGCTTTGCGTGGGAATCGATATCGCTACATCTACTATGAGTGGAATAGTCTGGAGGAGCTTTACGATCACGATAGCGATCCTAATGAATTCACGAATTTGGCCTATGACCCAACGTTAGCTGGAGTCATTGAGCAGTTTAGAAATGAAATGGTTTCTAGGGTATCCCGCGTGAGTTTGGATGAAATGCTTGAGCGTCCAAGTGGCTACACGGTTTCGAATGGGCGAGTTTCTGTAGATGGGTTCATTCCGATGGCACGCGTTCCATTGCCAAAAGAAAGACCAAAGAAAGAAAGTATCCGTTAACGGACCTGTTTAGGTTTTATCCGTTCGTTTTCGCCCTACCATTTTTTGCTGTGGAAGCGCATGCTCGCTAATGACTGATTTGCTTCAGCTCTTTTTTCTGGGCATAGCTTTAACCGTAGGCAAGCTGACTGCTTAAGTTCGTCACAAACAATAATAGCCTAGATTGAATGAATCTATTACCTCGTTTTACTCCGCCAACATTTCTTCATATTCTCTTTGGAATTGTGGCCAGTCTACATCTCCACGCTGCTGACGAGTTGCCGAATTTGGTCGTGTTTATCTCTGACGATATGGGTCGTGCGGAGAGCTCGGTCTATGGATCCACTGAGGTGGCGACGCCGACGATGGACATGTTGGCATCGAATGGAATGACCTTCGATGAGGCTTATGTGGCTTCGCCGTCTTGCTGTCCAAATCGATTTTCGCTTCTTACTGGGCTGATGCCTGCTCGGCATGGGGCTCACCCGAATCACAGTCAGGTCAAACCAGGGACGGAGTTTCTTTTCCCAATCCTGCAAAAGAAAGGGTACACGGTTGCTTCGTTTGGAAAGGTGGCTCATGGGCGCCGGGACTTTCCTGGCGTGGATATGAATTCGCCTCGTCCGACGGATATGTCCGAGAACGTAACGAAGTGGTTCGCGGAAACGGATATTGAAGGGCCGGTATGTTTGCTCGTGGGCGATCGTCGCCCGCACGTAGCCTGGAGCAAGCAATCGATCTATGATCCCAATGCGATCACGTTGCCGTCTTATCTAGTGGATACGCCGGAGACGCGTGAGCATTGGGCCCGTTACATGACGGATATTACGGGAATGGACCAGGAGATGGGACGTATCCATCGGATCGCTCAAGAGCAGTTTGGCGAGGATTTCCTTTTCCTTTTCACTAGCGATCATGGAGGACAGTGGCCACGCGGGAAATGGAATCTGTACGATACGGGTACGCGCATTCCCATGATTGTTTCTTGGCCGGGCGTCATCTCGAAAAACGAGCGTACGAACGCGATGGTCAGTTGGGTGGATGTCGTCCCCACTTTGATCGATGTTGCGGGCGCTCAAAGCCCGAAGGGGATAGATGGACAGTCGTTTCTTCGGGTGCTCAATGGAAAGAAGGCTGATCATCGCGATCGGATTTTCACGACGCACACGGGCGATGGAACGATGAATATCTTCCCCATTCGCAGCGTGCGTATCGGGAAGTACAAGTATATCCACAATTTACGTCCCGACGCCTATTTCACGAATCACTCCGATCGACTGCGTAAGGATGGAGCGGGGGCCTATTGGGATTCTTGGGACCAAGCGGCTAAGTCGGATCCGAAGGCGACTGCGATCATCCGCGGTTATTACACTCGCGAAGAATTCGAGTTGTTCGATCTGGAAGCGGATCCGATGGAGAATGATAATTTGGCACCTAATCCTGAATTCCGTGACGTGATGAATGGGCTGAGGCGAGAATTGGCGGCCTGGGCGGAGTCGCAGGGAGACGACCTGGAGCCGCATCGGGATCCTTATTTGGTGAGTGAGCCGATCCCCGATTTGAGAAAATAGGTTGAGAAGATGTTTTGCCCACAGATTGCCCAGATGTTCACGGATAGGTTTAAGTTATTGATTATATGGTCTTTGCATTGTTTTTAGAGTTTGTTGAATAAGTCGAAAATCCGTAGGGCCAGCGCTTGCGCTGTGCCGCGTAAGAAGATTGCTCTTTTCCTACACGGCGTGGCGCAAGCGCCAGCCCTACGTCGAAAATACTGTTTTACAAACTCGATTATCGAATAATTTCTTACGAATTGAAAAATCACATCTGTGACAATCTGAGCAATCTGTGGGCAAATGTTTTTTGAGAAGCACGTTCTGTTTTCGATTTGGCTCGTTTTGGATTGGCATTCATATGGATGAGCGCTTCGTCTGTTGGCGAATACAGTGTGTTGGGCATTGTCTGTTTAAATGGAAATGAAAAGGGATTATCTGGTAATGGGAAACGCGTCACAAAAACTTCTTAGTATTGTCGTACCATGTTAAAAGCATTCTTAATCGTTATTGGGATCATCGTCGCTCTCTTAGTGGGCATCTTTCTCGTTAAGGCCCCGCAATTCGCCGGGTCGCCTCCGTTCGTTATGCCACCGGAAACGGTGACGTCCCGCGAGGCTGAGGAAATGGTGTGGGAAAACGTGGTGACCGCAGTGGGAACTTTGCGCGCGTCTCAGGGCGTCATGGTTTCCGCCGAAGTGTCTGGCACCGTTTCGGAGATTCACTTCGATTCAGGAGAATCTGTCCAAACGGGCGATTTGCTGTTCGAGCTTGATACGTCAACGGAGCGAGCCCAGCTCGAGTCGGCGAAAGCGACACATGAATTGGCTGAAGTGAATTTGAAGCGAGCTCAAGAGCTGCGTGCGAGTAGATCGATCGCCCAGTCTGAACTGGATACTGCTGACGCTCGGTCCAAGGAAACGAAAGCTGTTGTGGAACAGGTTAGAGCAACGCTTGAAAAGAAGATCATTAGAGCTCCGTTTGCGGGGCGCTTGGGGATTCGTCAGGTAGACGTGGGTGAATATTTGAATCCCGGCGCAGTTGTGGTTTCGTTGCAGTCAATCAATCCAATGTACGTCGACTTTTCTTTGCCTCAGCAGCAAGTGACCAAGGTGAAAAATGGATACGCCTTTCGATTGGAGATGGATACTTATCCGGGCCGTTCGTTCGAGGGGGGTATTGAAGCGATCGATCCTGATTTGGATCTGTCGAATCGGATGTTTCGCGTTCGCGGCATAATCGTTAATGATGATGGCGCTCTCAGACCAGGGATGTTTGCCAATGTCAGTATCGTGCAGCCTGAGGCCTCTAGGGTCGTTGCGGTCCCTGGAACAGCGGTTTACTATCAATCGTATGGCAATACGATTTTCGTCGTGAAACCGGGAGAGTCGGGAAATGTCGTCGAGCAACGATTTGTGAAATTGGGACGTACGAAAGGCGATTTCGTGGCGATCTTGAATAGCCTGGAGGCTGGGGAGGAAGTGGTGACCGCTGGCGCGTTTAAGCTCTTCAATGGTCGGTCGGTCGTGGTCGATAACTCCAAAGCCTTGGACGTTTCGCTAAACCCGAATCCCGCGGATTCCTAAAAACGAAATTTAGCGCGACTCGGTATGAGTGAATCCAAAAAATCTTTTACGGACATATTCGTCCGGAAACCGGTCTTGGCGATCGTCGTCAATCTGGTAATTTTGATCGCTGGCGGACAAGCCATCTACAATGCGATGCAGGGATCGGGCGGCTTTACTGTCCGGCAGTATCCTGCGAGCGAGAATGCGTTGGTTACGGTGACGACCCCTTATATTGGAGCGGATGCCGATTTGGTTCGAGGTTTCGTGACGACTCCGCTGGAGCGAGCGATCGCTGCGGCGGATGGTATCGATTATATGGAGTCGAGCAGTTCGCAGAGTTTCTCGACGATCACGATTCGTTTGAAGCTCAACGCGGATCCGACCAAGGCCCTGGCTGAAATTTCGTCTAAGGTGGATCAGGTGCGCGGAGACCTGCCTCCTGAGGCGGAGGTTCCAATCATCAATATTGAAACGGCGGATTCGCAGTTCGCTTCGATGTATTTGCGGTTTCAGTCGAGCGATCTGGAAAGCAACGAGATTACGGACTATTTGACGCGTGTGGTGCAGCCGGGGTTGACGGCTGTCGATGGCGTGCAGCGGGCGGATTTGCTCGGAGCGCGAACGTTCGCGATTCGTATTTGGATGATTCCGGAAAAACTGGCGGCATTTAATATTAGCGCGACGGAAGTGCGTGCCGCCTTGGCGAGCAACAATGCGCTTTCGGCGATCGGTAAAACCAAGGGAAATTACCAACAGGTTAAACTGACCACGAATACCAACCTGACCTCGGTCGATGAGTTTCGTGATTTGGTGTTGAAGAAAGAGGGCGATCAAATCGTTCGACTCACCGATGTCGCGGAAGTTTCCTTGGGGGCTGATAACTACGATACGGATATTCGATTCGGCGGTGAGAAGGCGGTTTTTATCGGCATCTGGACCATGCCTTCGGCGAATTCGTTAACGGTTGCTCGAGAGGTCACAAAAGAGCTCGAAGCGATGCAAGAACGTTTCCCAGTCGGTTTCGAAGGAAGCGTGGCGTATGACGCTACCCAATACATCGAAACTGCTCTAAAGGAAGTTGTGGTGACGCTCTCCGAGACGCTGCTGATCGTGGTGGTCGTGATTTTCTTCTTTCTCGGGTCGTTCCGTTCGGTGCTTATCCCAATCGTGGCGATTCCGGTTTCATTGATCGGCTCGATTTTCATCATGCAGCTTTTCGGGTTCAGCATCAATTTGCTTACTTTGCTGGCGATCGTCTTAGCGGTTGGCTTGGTGGTGGACGATGCGATTGTCGTAGTGGAGAATGCCGAGAGACATTTACGCGAAGGGTATAGCAAGTTCGACGCCGCTTTATTCGGGGCTAGGGAATTAGTGGGACCGATTATCGCTACGACTATTACCCTAGCGGCTGTCTATACGCCAATCGCATTTCAGGGAGGTTTGACCGGTTCGCTCTTTCGAGAATTCACGATCACGCTGGCAGGAGCGGTGATCGTATCCAGCGTGGTCGCTTTGACGCTTTCGCCAATGATGTGTTCGAAGATTCTCAGCGCGAAGGGCGAAGAAAAGGGGCTGACTGGTTTGACGAATCGATTCTTCGATCGGCTGAGAGAACGCTACCGGAAGATGATCGAAGGTACGTTAAAGGCGCGGCCAGCGGTGTATTTGCTTTGGGGATTCCTGACGTTTCTCATTCTCCCGCTTTATGTTCTTTCGTCGATGTCGACTGAATTGGCTCCAGTGGAGGACCAAGGTTTCGTATTGGGAATCGCGAGTACTCCATCGAATGGGACAATAGAGCAGGCGGAGCATTTCGCCGGTCAGATCCAGGATGCATTCGAGTCGGTTCCGGAGTATGCCAATTCGTTTCAGATAACTCTGCCTACGAGTAGCATTGGCGGTTTGGTCGTTACGCCATGGGGTGAACGCGATCGGGATATTATTGATATCAGACAAAGCGTGATTCCTGCTTTGAGTTCGATTCCAGGGTTTCAGATCTTTCCAGTCCTGCCGCCAGCTTTGCCTGGTGGAAGTGATTTTCCGGTAGAGTTCGTTATTTCGGCATCAGTTGAGATTGAGCAAATTGCGGCCTTGTCTAAGCAAATCGCTGACAATGCGACTGCTAGTGGACTCTTTGCCTTTCCACCGAATATCGATATTAAAATCGACGAACCACAATCGAAGATTGTATTCGATCGCGATAAGGTAGCGGCTCTGGGGTTGAATATGTCGGACGTCGGAAACGACTTGAGCGTGTTGTTGGGCGGCAACTACGTAAACCGTTTTTCGATCTATGGACGTAGCTATAAAGTGATTCCGCAAGTGAAGCGTTCAGGTCGCATGACTCCTGAAGATCTCAAGGAATTGTATGTGCGGGGACCGAATTCAGCATTGGTGCCGTTGTCTAGTTTCGCGACGATTGAGAATACAGTAGAGCCGCGTACATTGAATCGATTCAATCAGTTGAATTCAGTTAAAATCTCAGGGATTGCGATGGCGCCTTTGGATACTGCATTGAAGGTGCTCGAAGGCGAAGCCGCGAAAGTTTTGCCTAAAGGTTATGTGCTCGATTATGCGGGCGAGTCTCGACAGCTCCGGCAGGAGGGAAGCAGCTTCTTGCCGATGCTGATGCTTTCGCTTGTATTGGTATTTCTGGTTTTGGCGGCCCAATTCAACAGTTTCCGCGACCCACTGGTTATTCTTCTCGGTTCGGTTCCTTTAGGAATGTTTGGAGCGTTAATCTTTACAGCTCTGCGGGCGCCGGGCGATCCGTTCACTCCGCATTGGAGCTGGGGATGGACGACGTCTTGGAATATCTATTCGCAAGTGGGAATGATCACTCTGCTGGGTCTGGTTACGAAGAACAGTATCTTGATTGTTGAATTTGCAAATGTCCTGCAGGGACGTGGGCGTAGCAAATTGAAGGCTGCGAGCGAGGCTGCAGCCACACGTTTGCGACCCATTTTAATGACTACCGCAGCGACCGTGTTTGGTCACATCATGTTAGTGTTCGTTTCGGGCGCGGGCGCGGCAGCTCGTAATTCGATCGGCCTGGTGCTCGTTGGCGGTATGGCGATCGGAACGCTCTTTACGCTCTTTATCGTGCCGTCCTTGTATATGCTCTTAGGAAAGAATCATCAAAACGACGAAGTGGAGGCGAATGTATGAAAACAAAAACTATAATCGTGGCTGCTATTGCCGTATCCATAATGTCGATCGGCTTTGCTCAAGAAAAAGAGCTGCCGCCTGAGGTTCCGGATACGTTCGATCTGGAAATAGCCAAGGGGTTTGCTTTGACGAACAATTTCGCGATTCGTCGAGCAATCGAGCAGATCGAAGAGCTCTGCACCCGAGCCGAAGGGATGGCAGGTGCCG
>JAPKDW010000422.1 GCA_028822375.1 Opitutaceae bacterium
CGGTACACCATGGTAGAGAGAAAATCCGTATTCCTTCACCTTTATTTCGCTCATGATAGCGAATCCGCCATCTTCGCCGCCCAGTGAGACTTCCTTGGTCACGGTGCCCGAGAATTTCTCGATTCCAGTGACCAGGGCTCTTAAGCCGAGCCAAACCCGAAGAATTAAGAAGGCGAAAAACGATGAAGCATCATCGCCGCAGCAGTTATTACTAGAAGGGGAAGTTGGAGAGGAATCGCTCATTTGAATTTACCCCATAGGGTATCAGTATAGATGTTGTCCAGATTAGAAGCTTTTGCAGCAACACCTAATTCAGTGAACTGTTACAGTTTCAGAGACTCTGTCAATTTTGGACCTCGAATACGCTAAAGAATGAGGAAAAAACTTCAGGAAGCGCTTCCGGTCTTTTAGAGGCTGTTAGTTAAGTCGAAATCGCTCTGCCTCTAATTTGTAGGAGCGGGTTTATCCCGCGATTGTGTAGGTTTGCATAAGGCAGAAAAGAAGAATCGCGGGATAAACCCGCTCCTACACTGACTTTGTTAAAAATTTCACGAGGAATTTGGCCACAATCTGAGCAATCTGTGGGCAAAATCGAAATGAAACTTTTGTCGGATTTTCTCTTTTTCCGATTTTCAATCTTCCAATTCCAGCCAAAGCGCATTTAGCACTTGGGTATGATTTCCCTGCGTTATGGCGCCAATCCTCATCAACAAGAAGCGTTCATCGAGCTTCCCGGTCCATCTCCGCTGAGAATCCTCAATGGAGCCCCGGGATACATCAACATGCTGGATGCGCTCACGTCCTGGCAGCTCGTCCGGGAACTCAAAGAAGCGACCGGAAAAGCCTCCGCGGCATCCTACAAACACGTTAGTCCGGCTGGAGCGGCCATCGCAAAACCGATCGACGATGCCTTCAAGGAATCCCAGTTCCTCAAGACCACCGACTTTTCACCCGTAGCTAGCGCTTATGTGCGAGCTCGTGGTGGTGATCGTCTTTGTTCGTTTGGCGACGTGCTTGCAGTGAGCGACACGGTGGACGTCAGTATGGCGCAATTTCTTAAGACCGAAGTTTCTGATCTCATTATCGCGCCAGGCTACGAGCCTGAAGCTCTCGAAATCCTCAAGAAGAAGAAGAAGGGCGGTTTCGTCATTTTGGAGATCGATTACGATTTCATGCCCGAAGGAATCGAAGAACGGGATCTTTTTGGAATCCGGCTAAAGCAGACGCGCAACAGTCGGCTCATCACGAAAGCCGACCTGCAGAATGTCGTTTCTGAAAACAAGAGCATTTCCGACGAAACGATCGAGACGTTGCTCGTAGCGGCGATTTCCTTGAAATACACGCAGTCCAATTCAATTAGCGTAGCCTACGATGGACAGATCGTCGGCATGGGCGCTGGCCAACAATCGCGGATCCATTGCACGCGCCTAGCATCCGATAAAGCTGATAAGTGGTTCCTGCAACGTCATCCGAAGGTTCGTGGCCTGGATTTCAAGGACGGTATCAAGAAAGTTGATAAGACGAATCTCATCGATCAATTCCTGCTCTGGGACTCTCTTAGCCCAAATGAGGAATCAATGATGCTCCAGAATTTCAATACACGACCAGAACCGATCAGCCGTGAAGAACGCTCGGAATGGAATCGTCAATACCAAGACATCTGCCTAGGCAGCGACGCGTTCATCCCATTTCGCGATAATATCGACCGTGCAAACCGCTCGAATATTCAGCACATCGTAGAGACCGGCGGCTCCCTAAGAACCGATTACATCGTAAAAGCAGTCAATGAATACAATATGACGCTCACGCACACTGGTATTCGCAGCTTCCTGCACTAGGAAGGCCCTCGACGATTCAACAGCTCAGTGCTTCAGCAAGCCTGAGTCCCAACAGGGTAATTTATATTGATACTCCATTTGTAAAACGCACAGTAGGCAATCCTACTAAAGAATCCTAATTAGACATAATGCCTATTGTGCGATACGCCTTAGTCTCGGGAGGATTCTGTAGGTACTTCTTCAAATTAGACATAATGCAGTGAACTGGGTACTGGCCTATATCTATCCTTCCGATTAAACACCTTGGTTATTGTTGGTAGCGGGCGCTCTACCAGACGGCTACAAGCCCTATATGCCAAAGGAATTTCATGCTGCTGCAGATACTTGGTGGCTTCAGTATGCGCGCGAAATGATGAAGCGTATGGGTA
>JAPKDW010000423.1 GCA_028822375.1 Opitutaceae bacterium
GGCGATATTGCCCAGAATGATCATCATCAAATTGATGAATGATACGATGGTTCGGCAACGACCGCTGTAGCGCTTTTCGAAGAACTCAGGCGAAGTCGCCAGGCGCAACCCCATGTAAGTTTTTATGAAGAACGCTGCTAGCAGAATAAAGCAGAGCGCTCCAACAAGCTGAAAGCCACCCGCGATAATACCGACTGAAAAGGCGAGGCCGGCTTGACCGACGAACTGTTGGCTCGAAATGTTAGTAGCAAAAAGAGACGCACCGATGAAAGGCCATTTCATGGTGCCTCCTGCTAGAAAGAACTCTCGACCGCCTTTGGCTTGGCGTCGCGAAATCCAAAGTCCGAGACTTATGATCGCGATGAAGTAGATAAGGATAATGAGCGAATCGAGAATACTGATTTTCACAATGGGAGAATGGGCGTGGTTGTCTACTAAAGCGGAAGGTGCTTGGCCGGCGAGAAAGTGGGATTGGTCTCTGTGTTGCTTCCGTAGATGGCGATTTTGTGAAGTGACTCGAATCGAACATCAACGGTACCCTCGGAAGGGGGCCATTGCATTCCAACGTCGCGAACTTTTACGCCGAGCAAGCGTTTGGTAAGGAGAAGGGTTAATTCCTCGCGGATGGATCGATGGTCGTCGTTTTCGTAATGGTTGTCATTTTCATCAGGGTCGTCCTTTACGTTGTACAATTCTCCTCGATCGTCGTGGTAGATTGAGATTTTCCAATCGCCTTTGCGCAGCATAGCTCCGGGACCGAGACTGGTTGGAAGGTGGGGCGCGTTGAGAGTGAGTCCTTCTATCGGCTCCTTGCAGGTCGGGGCGCCGCCTCCGGCTTCGCAGAGAATCGTTTCCTTACCGGCGCGATTGCCTTGGTCGAGATCGGACTTCCAGGATTTTCCGACCATTGTCATTGGAATATGGATGCCGAGCGTTTCGAGCAATGTTGGCGCTAGATCGATTTCTTCGGTCAGTCCTTCGAAAGTGGAACCCGCCCAACGTCCATCCGGGTGTCGTATGATGACAGGTATTCGAGCGAGACTGTCGTAGAACGCGGGAATCTTATGCGTCATGCCGTGGTCGCCAATGAATTCGCCATGATCGGAAAAGAAGAGGATCAATGTGTTGTCGATTTCTCCCGATTCCTCTAGGGAGTCCAGCATGCGACCGACATTATCGTCAACGAGTCGAATTTGCCCCATGTAAGTGGCGATGGCTTCTCGCATGTCATCATCCGAACAGGAATCCATTTGCGAATGCCGTCGCCACGTTTCGTTGCGAATCGGTTGCTTTTCCGGATCGTGTTCGCGAAAGGATTTGGGAAGCTCAACCGACTGGGGATCGAAAAGGTCTTTGTAAGGCTGAGGGCAGGTAAAGGCGGGGTGGGGATCCTGATAATTGACCCAGGCAAAAAAGGGCTGATCGGCGTCACTCGCTACCGATCGACTCATGAAATCGATCGTTTCGTCAGTGAGGCGTTCGGTAATGTTGTATTCGCTATTAGGTTCGAGTTCGAAGGCGCTGTAGGCCTTTTTGTATTTCGGGTGAGCGTCGTAGTTGCCGAGGCATATCTCATCGAGCTCATCCCAGACCTGATCGAGCTTTTCGTAAGTGAACAGGTGGTTCTTCCCGAACATCCCTGTACGGTAGTTCGCTTGTTTAAGAGACGTAGCGAGGTTGGGAATAGCGGGATCGATCGTAGACCAATAGTTCCGACAGTTATGCTCGCTTAC
This sequence comes from Opitutaceae bacterium, assembly GCA_028822375.1. Classification (GTDB taxonomy): domain Bacteria; phylum Verrucomicrobiota; class Verrucomicrobiia; order Opitutales; family Opitutaceae; genus Pelagisphaera. The sequence continues at coordinate 1,734 of JAPKDW010000423.1, forward strand.
GTAGGTGCTAGTAGCGAAGCTGATACGACTCGGAGCGCAGAGCGGCGATTGGCAATAGTTGCGGTCAAAGCGTACTCCTTGTTCGGAAAGCCGGTCGATATGACGCGTTCCGATAATAGGATGGCCATAGCAACTTAGGAAATCAGCTCTAAGCTGATCGGGCGTGATTATTAGAAGATTGTAGGGTTTCAAGTGCGTAAGGATTGCGCATCGAATAAGCTAGTACGTGCTAGCTTTGTCAAGCGACGAAGTTGGAGATTTTTCATTGAACTCAATTTAAGGAGAGGGGGTGCTGGGGGGCGCATCGCGGAATTGAAAGTTGGGAATTAAAATTATGAATTGAGATGGGCCTTTTTTAACCACTGATTACACTGATGGACACTGATATTTATTATCTTTGGGTTTAATATCCCGAAGCTTGCTTCGGCTTTTAAAGCGAGTCGGGACGCCTCGCACCACCTTCAG
>JAPKDW010000424.1 GCA_028822375.1 Opitutaceae bacterium
AGGCCACGTTCCACCTTCTCTTATGGCAGTTTTTAGGTGGAGATCAGCGTCCGGACGAGCTTATGTCGTGACCATTGGATAGCCGCCCCATCGATACGTCACAAATTAGGCGCGTGGTTTTGAGACAACTTCAGCCTTTCCAGCAGGCAAGAGCTTCGATTATTCAGCGATCCAACCCCGATTGGCGCGATTGTTATCCTCGGCTCTAGCCTTCCGGATCGCCTCGCGCTGCTGATCGTTGTAGAAGTCAGTGGCGAGTGGCTCGCGTTTCCGGCCTGAGAGCTTTTCCAGCATCCCGAGTAGAGTGTCGACAATTACGGGTTCGGCATTGGTTTCCAGACCTGCGGTGCGGGCGGGCCAGGTCGTATAACCACCGAGGAAATGTTGTTCCGGAGGTGGAATGTATCCGGCGGCCCCATTGGCGAGTTCCATATTGAAAGTCGTTTTAAATGGGCTCTGAGCTTTGAGCTTCAATCCAGTGATTCCGTAGACTTCATTTGGCATGGCAGTAATGGCAAGGTCGCCGATACGAATCGCCTGGAGAATGAGCTCCTCTTTGGGGTGATCACGAAACCAGACGACCTGTTCGGCGTAGACTTCCGGGCGATTTTCCGGGCGACGATCCCCGCGTTTGGCGTTAAGTTCCCTAGCCCAGGCCAACCGTTCCGCTCCAGCCAATCGACGATCGAGAGTGATAGTGGTTTCGTCCATTGCCAAATCTGAGGCATCTATCTTGTAATCGATTTTTTGGTACGCATCGAAAGCAATACTAGTCAGCTCGTCCGTGTACTGCTCGATTCCGTAGTTCTCTTTTTTGGGTCTGGAATAATCCATCCAGTGAAGGTCGCCGGATGTGCCTTGGGACATTGCGGCGACAAAGGGCGGTCTTGCGGAATCGGAAATGGAGATCCTCGTTTCCATAAGCTCGCAGAACCGACCATAATAGTCTGCTGAAAAACCACCGCTAGCGCCGAAGTAATGCATCGAATAGTTGGCCAATAAGCCGATAGGGCGGCTTCCGTCTGCGGACTCGATACTGAGCAACGTAAGACCGGAATCGACTGGCCCGGCTTCACCGATGTAGTCAGGGTTCTGATACCGCGGATGCATCATAGCGCGGACTGTCTTTTCCCCAAAGGGATCAACGGCATAGCTGTCGGGATGCTTCAGCCAGCGCCGGTTATGGGTATGCTTCGGCGCATCGACGACCGTCCAGCCAGTTCGAGCAGGTTCGAGATTCGCGAAGGCCGAGGTGATTCCCTCGGCAATTTTTGGCGGTAGAAATAATTCGTAATTGGGATCGCTGCTACTGCCAAGACACAGGTCCATGACGCTTGGGGCACTGTGCGTGTGAGTAGAAGAGATCAGGATGCGATTGGCGGGGATACCGGTTTGTTTGCTGGCCAGCGCCTTGGCTTGGTTACAGACGTCTCTGGGAATCATGCAAGAATCGACCACGGCGATGGCAAGGATTTCGTCCTCGGATTTGAATACAAAACAACGGGCGTGCAAACGGTCGAGAACCTGGTCGTAGGTCTGCTGGATGAATCCGCCGTTACGGATTGCGGGCAGCGTCTCAGGAGTGATGTCAATCGAGTGAGCGCCTACCTGCAACAATGCCGAGTTTGGCTTACATCCAGTGTAGAGAGCCCCCATCCCGATCATCATCGTAAGTCCGACTATTATCAAAAGCAAATCTGCCGACCGACATGGCGCTTTCATACTGGTTTCATTCATCTCATTATTTCGCTGCGGCGACATAGGCTATTACGTCGGCCAGATTCTGTTGGGTAAGACTCGTTTCCAGGCCGTCCGGCATGAGCGACCTACCCGTATTGGTCAACGACACCAACTCGGATCTCAGAATCACATGCTCCTGGTTGGCCTGATCCTTAATCGTAATATTGGCGCCGTTTTCCGATATCAGAATCCCCAGGACCGATCGGCCGTCTTTGGCGCTGGCCAGGTAGGATCCGTATTTACTTTCCACAGACGCATTCGGGTCCAAAATGCCAGACAGCAGCGAACCAGGCCTGCGGTCGGTGACCGACGCAAGATTAGGCCCGAGATCGACCCCCACTCCATCGAGCTTGTGACAAGCGATACAGACGCTTTGAAAAACCCGTTTGCCGCGAGCCAGATCGCCATCGTCATCGCGACCGCCGTTCGCACTCACTACCTCTTAGCCAAAGCCAGT
>JAPKDW010000425.1 GCA_028822375.1 Opitutaceae bacterium
TGAAGCAGTCGATTCCGAACCTGAGGCTTGTGCTGACTGGGGGGGAGTTGGGGGCCGATCATCCTGCTTTAAGTCTGATTCGCGAATTTGGTTTGGAGAGTTCGGTGAAGCATCTTGGATTTCGAACGCCGCTTGAGGTGCGTTGTTTGTATCGGGGGGCAGGAGTTTTGGTATATCCATCGTTGTTCGAAGGATTTGGAATGCCGGTGGCTGAGGCGATCTTGGCGGGAACGCCGGTGGCTTGTTCGGATATTGCTCCTTTGCGGGAGATTGGAGGAGATGCTATTGTGACGTTCGATCCGAGGAGTTCGGAATCGATTGCCGAGGCGCTTTTAAAGCTGCTTGCCGATTCGGAGCTGAGAGCGACTTTGCTTGAAAAAGGAGCTGAACGGCGAAGGGCGTTTTCGCCTGAAAGGATCGCTAGAGATACTTGTGATTTGTATCGTCGTGTTTCTGGGTTGGAGTCAATCGAGTATGACTTGTATGTTCCGAATCGCGATCTTAGATGGGAAAAGGCTCAACATTGGGGGCGCCTGTTCAAGAATAGAATGGAGGAGGGAAGTCGAGTTGGAGGTGTGGTTGCCTGGCTGCGAGCTGCTTGGAATTCTCCTTCGATGGCTTTGCGGTTGAGGGGTCGTTTTTCGAAACGGACTCAAGGTTCTGATTCTAGTTCTGAGAGTTCGTTAAAAGGGCGATATGGAGATGAATGGATAGGTCCCGGTTATCGGAATTGGATGTTGGTTCCGAATGGATCAAGTCGCCTAGAGATTCGGTTTCAAGCTCCTCCGGAATCGGTTGCAAGTGATTTGATAATCGAGGTTTCGATCGACGGGGCTCTTGCTTGCAAGGGTCCTTTTAAAGGAAATACTGAGTTGGCTTTGGTTGCGGCTTTGCCGGATCAGAGAGGCGAAATGGTCGAGGTGCGCATCAATTGCAGTAGATTTTTTATCCCTAAGGAACAGGGCCTTAGCGAAGACTCGCGGGAATTGTCGGTCAAGCTGGTGGAGACTCGGTGGTTCTGATCGAGCGAAGTATATCGCGATACTTGGAGATCGCTCGCCTGCCAAAAATACAGTTAATCTTACCCGTTTTTGTGGCAGGAACGATTTAGCGAAACGATTTACGCCACGACTCGGGCATAGCCTTTTCGATTTCGATTTTGCCGAATTCTTCTGGACTGGCTGGTCCGCTTTGCAACACCCATTCGGCCATGGATCGCACGCCATCTGCTAAGGAAATGGGACTCTTGCATTCGAAGAACGCGCGAATCTTTTCGTGGCTCGCGTAGGCGTCTACCACTTCATTGCGAGCTTCTAATCGTTGAATCGAATGTGGTTTGTCGAGTGCTTTAGCGACTTCTCCGGCCAGTTCCAACACAGTGTAAGGCTTGTCGGCTCCGATGTTGAACGTTTCTTGATATGCTTTGGGGTTTCGGGTCGATCTCGATATTAAGGGAGCGACATCGTCGATATGGGAAAACGCTCGGGTTTGCTTGCCGTCGCCAAAGATGGTCATGGGTTCGCCTTTCAGCAATTGGTTCATGAAGATACCGATCACATTTCGGTATTTGTCGGCGATATTTTGTCGGGGGCCGTAAACATTGTGGGGGCGGAACACGATGTAGTTGGTCCCGAACATTTGATGGGCGGCTTTTAGGTCCAGCTCGAATGCGTATTTAGAAATTCCGTAGGGGTCTTCAGGTTGCGGCACGAGCGATTCCGTCATTGGGACCTGGTTTGCTCCATAGACTGCTATCGAAGAAGTGAATACGAAGCACTTGACGTCGTTGTTGACCGATTGGTTAAGCAGATTGATCGAGGCCAACAGGTTCGTCTTGTAGTTATAGCTCCGAATAAAGTGGGAAAGCCCTTCAGCCGCGTAGGCAGCGAGATGATATACATAGTCGAAGGAACGGCCTTTCCAAAGCGATTCGACGAATACTTCGTTTTTGAGATCTCCTTCGATGAATTCGCAACCTTCGGGTACGTTCTCAATGCATCCACCGCTCAGGTTGTCCGTTGCTACGACTTCCATGCCCAGATTTAGGCAATGCTCCGCGACATGGGATCCGATGAAACCAGCAGCCCCCGTTACCAGTACTTTCTCATTCATATTGTTCGAGATTGGATTGGCGGCCTGATGCAGCTGCGAAAAAGACGAAGGTTTCGCTTAACTTTTAAATGATTG
>JAPKDW010000129.1 GCA_028822375.1 Opitutaceae bacterium
GACGTCAGCATCGCGAGAAAAGTCAGGATGGGTATCAGCAACTTCATGGAGTAAAGAAGATCAAAGCGGCTCCGGGTATTCTACTCATTGTCTGAAATTGGCTTTTTTGTGGCATTATTGGAGACCGCTTCTGGAAACTGAAATTTTGATCGCTTTGTCTTTCGGGCAATTGGATCGGGGTAGTGCTTCGATTTCCAAGCGGCATGAAGTTCGACCATCTCCGTTACCATTTCGGGATACTGGTCGGAAAGATCGCGCGACTCGGATATATCAGATTTAAGGTTATAGAGTTCGGGCTCCTTCCAGAATTGATGCACGAGCTTCCAATCGCCTCGCATCACCGCCAGGTTGTGTTTGGTCTCCCAGTGAATGGCGTCTGTCCTGGAATAGTCCATACCTGTCAGCAAGGGAATCAATGAGTCCCCATGAATTTCCATGGTTTCAGGAACAGGCATTTTCACGGCATCGAGAATCGTGGGTAGCACATCCATCGTCACCGCGACTTCGCTGCGTTGTAACCCAGGCGGAATACGGCCGGGCCAACGGGCGATGAAGGGCACGCGAATACCGCCTTCGTAGGTGGAAAACTTCCATTCGCGTAAGGGACCATTAGAGATGTTGGCTCCGCTGGGGCCATAGGCTTTAGGTTCGGCCGATGGCCCATTATCGGACATAAAAATGATCAGGGTGTTTTCGCGGAGTCCAAGGTCATCAACGACGCTGAGTATTCGGCCGATACCCGTGTCGAGTTGCTCGACCATGGCCGCATAAATCGCAAAGAGCTCGTCGTCGTATATCGCGCGGTATTTGTCGACGAGTTCCGCTGGAGCTTCCATAGGTGAATGGGGCGCGGTATAGGACAGGAACATGAAGGTAGGCTGGTTGGCCTCATGCGTCTTCAGGTAATCGATGGCTTTGTCGGTAATCGCGTCCGTGTAGTAGTCGGTGATTTGGATGGGCGATTCGTTGTGATAACTGCCCGTTACATCGTAGTAATTGGATTGCCCGGCAATGGTGCCCCAAAATTCATCGAACCCATGGGTTCTCGGCCAAGAGCTCGGGTCGAATCCAAGATGCCACTTTCCGATCAGGACAGATTGATAATTACGCGCATTGAGCGCTTCAGGTATTGTGACCGCTGAATGATCCAAAGAGAGTTTGGGTGCTCCCGGCTTCGCCTCGGGCGCGGCTAACTGGGGCATACCCACACTATGTGGATACCGACCGGTTAGCAATGCCGCTCGCGTGGGCGAACAGATCGGGGCTGACGCATAGAAGCGAGATAGGCTTACCCCTTCCTTGGCCAATTGATCAAGATGCGGCGTGTCTATGCTCGAAGCCGGCCCAAGGTCTGCCCAACCCATATCGTCGGCGAGAATCACAAGTATGTTCTGAGGCGGGGATGAGTCGCCCTGCAGCGCGCAAGCGGATAGAATCAATTTCCCAACTACAAGGTATTTGAACAGTATAGGTGTCGCTAGCTTCTTCAATGCTCTCAAGCGGTTCTTAGTTGTTATCATTTGTCACTATTTTTTCATTACGTTCACACGCTGGCCAGAATCAGCCGATGTGTTTGCCGCCTCCAATACCTGGAGCACACGCAGGCCATCGGAAAAGTTGGGTGAGATGGGCTGGTCCTTTGAGATCGCGGCCAAGAAATCCGATACCGCATGAACAAAGGTGTGCTCATAGCCGATTGCATGCCCCGGCGGCCACCACTTCCCGACGTAAGGATGCTCCGGCTCCGAGGCGAGAATAGTGCGGTAGCCCCGCAAATGGCTCGGATCCTCCTTCGAATAAAACTCAAGTCGATTGAGGTCCTCCAAATCCCATCTAAGCGCTCCTTGGCTCCCGAAGATTTCAAACTGATTGGCATTGCGCTGACCGGTGGCGAAGCGGGTTGCCTCGAAGGAGCCAAGCGCGCCGCAGTCGAAGTTCACGAGCATCTGCGACGCATCATCCACATCGACGGTATCCATCGTGCTACTACCCGTTTCGATGGGTCGTTCATTGATAAAGGTGCGTTTCTGGCAATAAACGGAATCGATTTTGCCGACCAAGAAATGGGCTAGATCAATGCTGTGGGAATTCAAGTCCCCATGAGGTCCATAACCCGCGTGCTCCTTCTTCATCTTCCAGCCGATCGGCGCTTCTGGATCCACCAGCCAATCCTGCAGATACGCGCCACGCCAATGACGAATTTCACCGATTCGTCCTTCTTCTATGATTTGCTTCGCCAGCGAAACGGCGGGGCTGCGGCGATAATTGTAGTTAACGTAATGACGCACATTGGCTTTTTCCGCTTCACGGATCATTTCTTCGGCCTCTTGCGAGGTGAGGGCCATCGGCTTTTCGCAAAAGATATGCTTTCCGCTTTTCGCGGCCGCAATGGCGACTTCGGGCTGTAAAGATTGCGGTAGGGATAAATCTACTACATCTACATCTTCCCTCTCTACAACCGCTCGCCAGTCGGTCGAAAATTCCTCGAACCCCCACCTTCGAGCGAAGGCTTCGGTCTTGGCGGAGTCGCGTCCGCAGACCACTTTCAGGACCGGTTCCAATTCCGGTTCGAAAAAAGGCACAACCTGCCTCCAAGCATTTGCATGGGCGCGGCCCATGAACTCGGTTCCAATGAGAGCAATTCGTATTTTCTTCTTAGTCATGTTAGGTTCCAGGGGGTCTACCGAGGGTCATCCCGACAGCGGAGCGAACAACAACCTTGAATGGCACTCGGTTAAGGCCGATCGGGCGAATCAGAAATCTATTTACGTTCCAGGGGGTCAAACCTTGAATCGGTTGACTCCGCTGCGCTGCGTCAAGATTACAAGGAATGACCCCGACGCCGGCACTGAGAATGGATATTGTAGGTTCACTATTTATTGTGGTCTTCACTAGCTAGATGTTTCCTTTTCGCATTTCCTCGACTGCGTGATTTGCCGCGCGGGCAGTCAGGGCCATGTAGGTCAGGGAGGGATTCTGCGTGGAGGTGGAGGTCATACAGGCCCCGTCTGTGACAAATACGTTCTTACAGGCGTGCAGTTGGTTCCATTCGTTTAGAAGAGAGGTTTTAGGATCCTTGCCCATTCTCACCCCACCCATCTCATGGATATCGATTCCGGGGGCATCATGCTTCTGGGTGGTTTTTATATTTTTAAAACCGGCAGCGGTAAACATTTCGGAAAGCTGCTCCATTGAGTCGATTTCCATCTTCCGATCATTCTCGTCGAAATCGATATCGATATTGAGAAGCGGCATTCCCCATGTATCCGTTTTCTTAGCGTCAAGGCTTACGGAGTTGCTTTCCTTGGGAATCGTTTCGCCCATCATTTGGGCACCCACATACCAACCACCCAGTTTCGGGTTCAAGAGGCTTTCCTTAAGACTTTGGCCAATGCCCGAACGGTCGCTGTACATATTTCTTTTAGCCGAAAAGGCGGTCGCATAACCTCTAAGAAAACCGGTTTCCTGCCGGAACATATTCCGGAATCGGGGGATGTAAGTGGACCCTGGGCGATCGCCGAAAGTGGCAAACTCGCTTAGTCCCTCAAACTCCGCCCGAACCTTTGTATTGTAGTTATGAAAGGCTACAAATTTTCCCATCAATTCATTGTCATTGCCCATTCCATTCGGGAAGCGGCTTGATATTGAATTCAGCAGAATGAGATTGGTGTTAATAGTGGAGGCGTTTACGAAAATGATTTTCGCATAATATTCGGTGACTTCCTTGGTTTGGCTGTCAATGACCCGCACCCCGGTCGCTTTTTCATGCTTTTCATCGTAGATAACGGAATGCGCAACCGAATGGGGCCGCATTGTAAGATTTCCGGTTTTCTCCGCCCAGGGCAGAGTGGAAGAATTGCTACTAAAGTAGCCACCAAAGGGGCAGCCGCGCTTACAGAGTCGTCGACTCAGGCATTGAGAGCGGCCTTGGGCGAGCTGCGTTGGCGTCGATTTCGTCAAATTGGCGAAGCGAGCAGCAATTAGATGCCGCCCTTCGAATCGCTCGCTCAACACCTCCTTAAAATGGTCCTCAACGGCATTGAGTGGATTCGGGGGAAGGAACTCCCCGTCGGGCAATTCGGCGAGTCCGTCTTGGTTTCCGGATATCCCGGCGAACGATTCAACATGACTATACCATGGGGCGATGTCCTCGTAGCGAATCGGCCAGTCGACCGCGAACCCATCGCGGGCCGGGCCTTCGAAATCGTATTGGCTCCAGCGCTGCGTCTGCCGGGCCCAAAGGAGCGACCTTCCACCCACCTGGTAACCGCGTATCCAATCAAAGGGCTTTTTCTGAATGTAGGGATGCTCGTTGTCTTTGACGAAGAAATGGTCCGTATCCTCTTGCCACGCACCCGCTCGGCTGAGAATTGGATTGGCCTCACGTGTGGCGTGAGGGATCTCACCGCGGTGTTCAAACTCGTAGGGCATTTTATTGGCGGTCGGATAATCCACGATGTGCTTCACATCGCGACCTCGCTCGAGAACCAGGGTTTTAAGCCCTTTCTCCGTCAGCTCCTTAGCCGCCCAGCCACCGCTGATTCCGGAACCGATGACAATGGCATCGTAGCTGCGTTGCTTAACGCTGTCTATATTCGTGTTAGCCATCAAATTTTCCCTCCCAGTTTGCTTGCAGGATAATAACCATCGTAAGGATCCGGTATCATTTTATGTGGAAGCGCCTCAGTCATTACGTATTTGGATTCAAGATACCCCTGAATCGTTAGTTTCTTGGCGATCTTGAAAAAGGTCTGTAATTCCGGACTGGCGTCGGATTTTTTGTTCACGCTATTGAGAGCCTCAATTCGAGTATCGATGTCGCACAAAGTAAAAAATTGCCCAAAATGTTTTTCGGTAAAGGCGTCCAAGTTATGCAGGCCTGAGTAAAAGGCGATCTGGTCCTGCTCACTGTGGCAGTCGTTCACCATCAGCAGTACAAATTGGTCCACCCCCAAGTCCTTCGCTCCTGGAGTATCGGTCGTCGGTATCATCGTATCAACTACCAATTGCAACAGTCGTTCCTCTTTGGGGCCAAACGTGGCGCTTGCGGGAACGCTTAGACTGGAAGCTTGCCCAAGCAGTGAATACTTGAAGAAGACCATTCCTCCCGAAAGCAATACGGTTCTTTTGATGGCTTGTCGACGGTTCATAGGCTTAGAGGTATTGGTTTTAGGGCTCAGGTATCAGGTATCAGGTTGCTTTTCTAAGAGAGTTTCTAATAAATCGGTGTAGGAGCGGCTTTACGCCGCGATTTCTCATTTTCATACTGAATGTACGCATTATCGCGGGATAAACCCGCTCCTACAATGAAGCATCAGAGCAACATTCGACTTACTAGACACTCTCTGAGTGGCTGTCCAAATAGATCGGTCTTCTCTGGTTTTCATGATGTTTTCCTTAATGTATTTTCAATACCCAGCGCAGCCACCGTGGCGGCGCCATAATCGCCGATGGACTCACCGAGCTCTGCGGGAACAATCTCGCAAGCCTTGCAGGTTTCAGGCATTGCTTCCTTCGAAATAGAGTCTTCGATGGAAGCGCGTAGCAGAGATTCGCAACGAGTGAAAATCGACCCCAGGATAATTCTTTCGGGATTTAGGAGATCAATGAGAATCGCCAAGCCTTGGCCAAGCTTGTGGCTGCACTCTTCAAGTATAGACAAGGAAAGAGCGTCTCCTTGACGCGCTGCCTCGGCTACGTCTTTTGCGCTGGGTTCTTGCGGCAAAAGAGGGCTCGGATTTGCGCTTTGCCTGTCCTTTGCCAGCATAGCGATTCCCGCGCCCGAGGCGAATCCTTCAAGACATCCTGGCTTTCCCCGTACCGGTGGTCCCGTTTCTGAAACACGAATGGCTCCGACTTCACCGGCTAATCCGGTCTTTCCACGGTGGAGCTTTCCATCGAGTATTAAACCGGCGCCCAGTCCCGTTCCGAAAGTCAGAAAGATAAGATCGTCGCAACCACGACCCGCGCCGAAACGCCACTCCGCCAATGCGCACGCGTTGGCGTCATTTTCGCCAAACACCGGTGCGTCCAACGCTTCGCTCAGAGAAGAAACAATCGGAAATCCATCCCACAAGGGAAGATGTGGAGCATGCCGCATGCATCCCGAATGAACATCATACATCCCCCCAACGGAAACGCCAATCGCCTCCGGAGAACTTCCTGCGTTTTCGATCCAAGCGCCAGCAATCCCGACGACACGATTGATCGCGTCAACTGGATCACATTGAATTCCCGTGGGGAACCGCTCGACTTCTACGATTGAAGATGTGGATACATCAAAACGCGAGACGCCAATTTTGGTGCCTCCGATGTCTACGCCTATATACCAGTTCGATGCCATTCGATCGTTCAATTCTATGTCGACTGATGCAAGGACGCGAGGGTCCGTTCGATCAGCGTTTTGGTGAGCCGAATACCTTCCATTTCCGGCGTTGTTCTTCCCTCATATTCGATGCCGATATATCCTGTGTATCCAGAATCTACCACTATCTTCATCATGCGGTGGTAGTCCGTATTCACTTCGTTTCCTTCCGCGTCGAAATCGTGCGACTTGGCGCTGACTCCTTTGGCAAACGGCATCAGGTCAGTCACTCCTTGGTAACGGTCATACTCCAAGCCAATTTCGTCTTCCCGATAGATCGGATCGTTCTCGTAGGGCTTTTTGTCCAGAGCGTATCGCTCAGAATTGCCTCGATTCCTCGCCACATAGAAATTCCCAAAGTCCGGCAAGGCGCCGCAGTTGTCTTGGCCAACGCCCGCGAGTACGGAAGCGAGCCAGGCTCCGTTGGAAGAGAGCCCCCCGTGGTTTTCAACAATCACATTGAGTCCATGCGTTTGGGCGAACGTGCAAAGGCGGCCAAGACCATCGATACAAAGCTTCTTCTGTTCTTCCGAACTGAGTGATGGATCGGAGGCTGCGTTGACCCGAATCGAATGGCAACCGAGAAACTTGGCGGCTTCTACCCAGGCATAGTGGCCCTCGACGGCATTACTCCTCAGCGTATTATCAGGATCTCCCAGATTTCCCACATTGTCGCACATGATAAGGAGATTGGTTAGACCATAATCATCCGTTACTCGTTTGGTTTCGGTCAAATAGGCTTGGTCCTTCGGCTGAGCTCCGAGTCTAGCGTGTTCTACATTGAGGAATTGACCGGACCATTCGATGGCATCGAAATCGAAGTCTTCCCGAGCAATGCGCGGAAAGTCGAGGTTGTCCAACTCGCCGGCCTTTAGGGCTTTATGCAGCGACCATTGGGCCAAAGATATTTTATACTGTCTTTCCATTTCGGATACATTCCTAGAGGATTTCTTGTTATTGCACGCTGCTAAGGCGCAACCGCCCAGAAAAGCGGCGGAGGATTTAAGGAATACACGACGGTTAGTTGAAGCACTCATTGTATTGGTTATGTTTGTTTTCTATGTTTGACGATCGCTCCTTTCTCAAGCGGACAAATTCACAAGTGGGATTAACGACTCGGGCTCATGTAACTCAGCCTCACAGTTAACGTGGTGGGAGGTCGTCGCGCGGGGCGTTCGGTTTTATTCGCTTGGGCATGTTTGGGATTGGAGCTGTGGGCAGGGCTTTTGATAGGCGCTCGATAATAGCGGCGCTTCCGGGACGGTTGGCGATATTGTTAAACTCGCGGGGATCGTTAAAATGGTCGAACAAGGCTTCTGCATTGTGTGATTTGAAATAGCGATAGCGTCCATCGCGCACGGCGTGGTAATTCTCGTTCTTGGAGGTTACGATGGCTCGATTGAGATCCGTCTCTGCCTCGATAATCGGGAGCAGGTTCTGGCCGTCGTTGTTTTTGTTCTCTGGTAGACCCGCAAGAGCGAGCAGCGTGGGATAGACATCTACCAAGCTGACCGCCGTATCCACTTTTTCAGGTTTCGCGCCTGGCTTTGAGATGAGCAGCGGTACGCGTGTAGATTCTTCCCAGAGAGTAAACTTTGAGAAATGCTCCTTCTCGCCTAAGTGCCAACCGTGGTCCGACCATACCACCACAATCGTATTGTCCGCAATCGGCGAATTTTCCATGCCTTTCAAAAGTCTACCCAGCTCGAAATCCGCATAGGTGACACACGCCGCATAGCCGCGACTAGGGCCCGGTTTGCCGGTAAATTCCTTAAACCGTTTGGGTGGTAGAAGAGATTCCGGAATGTTCTTATCCCACCCTTTCGGATTGGTGGGAGGCGTGATTTCAACATCCTCGTACTGATCGTAAAACGCGTCCGGGACAAACCAGGGCATATGCGGGCGATAGATCCCAACTGCCAGAAAGAGCGGTTCATCGCGAGAAGCCTCAAGCTGCTCGATCGCCCAATTCACCACTTTGTGGTCCCCCATCTCTTCGAGCGGCTTACCGGTGCCGCCCCAATCGAACTTCCCCTCGCCACGGTCCGGCATGACATCCGGCATGCTCTGCACAGGCAATTGCGCATTGAAGGACGGAAAGAAATCATCCCAACCTCTGGGGGAGAAAAGCCCTTTCCGATCGTTTTCGCCTTCCTGGTTCGCGTGATAAATCTTCCCGCCTCCCAGCGTAGCGTAGCCATGTTTTTTGAAATATTCAGGCAGCAGGAGAATGTCATCGTATCGCTCATTCGCTAGCCAGTCGTGACCATTGCCATAGACGCCGGTCGACGCCGGATGGAGACCCGACATGATAGAGGCGCGTGACGGATTACACGAAGGGGCATTGCAGTGGGCGTTGTTGAACAATATCCCTTCAGCCGCCAGCGAGTCGAAGTTCGGTGTATCCACATCGAACGGCTCGCCGTTCAGCTGAGTGGGTCCCCAGTCATTGAAGTCATCAATGGATATGAAGAGAATGTTTGGATTCGACGAGCTCACCACAGGTGGCCGGCTTGCACCAAAGCAGAAGACTAAAGGCTGAAGGAGGATTAGTAGAACTAGGGAAAGGATTCTTTTCATTGAAGGTGGTGTCTAGCTGTAGGAGCGGGTTTACCCCGCGATTGCTTCGAGGCCTTTCCGTGGAATCGCGGGATAAACCCGCTCCTACAGTTGGAATAATCCGAAACAATCAATCGTTTCATCGTCTTTGGTGTTCTTTATTTAGATTCTTTTTCGATAAACCAGAAAGCGATCAGGTGATAGATCATCATCTGCATATCTTCTACGCGGCCATAGTGCTCATCCGGCAACACGATAGGCAGGGTCGCCAAGTCGGACATCCGCCCGCGCTTGGAACTCGTAATAGACACGGTGGTCAGTCCCTGCTCTTTGGCCCACTCGAACGCCTTCACCAGATTCGGTGAATTTCCGCTGACGCTTCCGCTAATTAATACATCTCCGGGCCGGGCGAAATTCTCCAACTGCCTGACGAATATATCTTCATAGGCATAATCGTTTCCTATGGCAGTTAGCCATGCAGCATTGTCATTTAAGGCGCTTACTCGGAAACGCTTTCCCAGGGCATCCGAAGAGCCTTTACCCATGTCGCAAGCCAAGTGAGACGCACTGGCCGCATTCCCTCCATTTCCACACAAAAACAACTGTTTGTCGCTGCTATGAGCCTCTTCGACGATGCCGATAAAGGCCTCGATATCCTTAATAGGAAGCGACCGTATAAGTCGCACTTCGGCATCTATATAATTGTTAATCCAATCTTCGCTAGTCATTGTAGATTTTTTTAGGTTAAGAATTTTCATTGTTACGCCATGGAATTAGCAGGAGTTTTTAACCACAGATTTCGCAGAGAACACAGATAAGAATTTGGTTGCGAGAGGTTTGAATAAAAAGATTAAGTCTATTTCTAAAGAATCAACTCATGGAATATTCTGAATAATATTGTACGGATCATCCGCAGTAGAAGTCGTAGTCTTTTTAGTTATTATCAATCAGTTAGATCTGTGGAATCTGTGGTTAGAACTCTATGGGATAGTTGAGTATTTTAATTAGAAAATTAATATAATAAATAGGGTCGATAATCGAGCAGTGCGTTGAAGCTAAGACTCTCCAAAGCGCCTGCTATTTTTTAGATTCATATTCGGGGTTGATACGTGGGAAATTGGCACCCATTTCCCATAAGCTTGTATTCAGCTCGGCGCGCATTTCTTTAACTATCGCCTCGCGATCCTCCGCTAGATTGTTAGATTCGCTGGGATCTTTCGAAAGATCGTATAATTCAAATCTAAGCCCCTCCGGCGTGTAATACTGCAAGAGCTTCAAGTCTCCTTTTCTGAGAGCAGAAACCGGAGTCGTCCCTGAGTAGTAGTGAGGATAATGAAAAACTAAGGGGCGCGTTTTTCCATTATTGAAATGCTTCTTGTAGAGCAATGGTTTCAGAGATGAGCCATCGAATTCGGGATGATCCAATCCGGCCAAATCTAAAAGGGTAGGCAGGATATCGGTTGTAGTGACGGGAACATCTACCTTGCTTGCCTTTTTAATACCTGGAATGCGCATGAACCACGGAATACGAATCCCTCCTTCATAAAGGGTACCCTTACCTGCACGAAGCGGGGCATTGCTGTTGACCGTTTCTCCATCCCATTTTCCGGTATACCCTCCGTTGTCCGAAACAAAAATCACCACGGTATTTTCGTCTTTTCCGGATTGCTTTAGCCATTCGAGTATTCGGCCGACCCCGTCGTCAAGCGATTTAACCATGGCGGCGTATCCAGGATTTCGATGCCGATTGTCAGGACCAATACGGGATGCAAAGTCTTCCACGTATTCTGATTTCCCGTCAATAGGGACGTGAGGCACGAAGTAGCAAAGGTTGAGAAAGAAGGGCGTGTCGCCCGCGTTCTTCATCAGTTTGATCGCTTCGGTGGTAAGCCGGTCAGGCAAGTATTCACCCTCCTTCAATCCATGCAGGTCGGGAACATAACGCATCTCATCGTAAACCACTCCTTTGTAGGGAGCGAAAAAGGTGGGCGGGGCACCCCAATGATGCCCGGCGATATTGACGTCGAAGCCGTGGACTTCAGGAAATGAACTGGCCTCGCCGAGATGCCATTTGCCGACGTGAAAGGTGTGGTAGCCGGCTTCTTTGAATCGTTCCGCCAAAGTGATTTCCTCTAACGGAAGATTGCCTTCACTGTCGGCAGGAATCATGGGCTTATCAAGCTTGGGTCCCCGCAGGGCATGCTCACTCCAGATGGTCATGTGAAGACGGGCAGGATTCTTGCCGGTCATTATGGAGGCTCGGGTGGGAGTGCAGATCGGTGCGGCAGCATAGGCCCTGGTAAACTCGATTCCCGACGCGGCGAATCCATCCAAGTGAGGCGTTTCGTGTAAATCGGAACCGTGAGTTTTCAAATCGCGCGCGCCCAAGTCGTCTGCCACAATGAGCACGACATTAAGCGGGTTAGCTCCTTGCGCCTGTGCCAGGAAACCGGATACAAACAAGAAGCCTACTACTGAAAGGAATGATTTTATCTTCATCGGTAATTTTGAAAAACGGTTATCTTGAGAAATCGTGATCCGCAATGCGGTAATTTACAGGATTTAGGATTAGGGTCTGTTTTCGAAAGATTTCTTTGCTGGTTCGAGCCCAAATCGTAGCAGCGCAAGGCTGCGAAAGCCTTGCGACACGAGTGTCGGATGGCTTTCGCGGA
>JAPKDW010000130.1 GCA_028822375.1 Opitutaceae bacterium
TTTTCGGTTGATGACCATTTCACTCCAAAGGAGAAATGGTCGGGGCGAAAGGATTCGAACCTTCGACCTCCTGGTCCCAAACCAGGCGCTCTACCAGGCTAAGCTACGCCCCGAAAAAAGAGAGGCCAAAAGAGGGCGAATTAGCATTGCTGTCAAGAATAACTTGAAATCCTTGCACAATGGCAGGACAACTATGAGAAAAACCTCGCTTGACGTCACTTGTTTGCGGTGCCTGATAAGCGTTTTTCGATAATTTGTTTATATAAGAGCCATGGATAACCTTTCTTCCTCCGATTTGGATACGTCTTCTAAAACGCCTTTGTTCATAGGGATTGCAGCCGTGATGCTGGCTTTGACCGGTGTAATATTGGGATGGTACGGCTTTTCGAAAGCCAGTGACTTGGAGACTCAGCTCGCTGAGGTCTCGAGCGCAGCGCTTTCGATTTCGGATTTGAAGTCCACTGTAGAAGGGAATTCGGGGATGATTCGACGTATGGCGGGTAAGCTTGGATCTATCGAGACAAGCTTGGCTGGCGTGACTGGAGGAGTGCAAAAAGATATCGCTTCCATAAAGAAGAGTATGCGCACGGTGGCTATCGAAGCGGGAACGGCTCTTAAGAAAATCGAAGCTCTAGAAAAAAATGGCGTAAAGGCTGCCGCTCCGAAGACTACCGGGAAACCATCGACATCGAGCGGAGTGAACAAATCGGTTGGCTCAAAAACCACGACAATTTCCGGCGACGCAAAGATGTACACGATTAAATCGGGCGACACTTATCAAAAAATCGGTACGCTCTATAAGGTGAGCGTTAATGATCTGATTGACGCTAATCCGGGAGTTGACCCTCGCCGTTTGAAAATTGGTCAGTCGATCGTTGTTCCGAGCTCTGGCAATTGAAGCGATTGCTTTAGTCTCCTATGGCCGATTCTCCTGAAAGCGAATCGAGCGAAGTAGTCCCTCACTGGGAGGAACTCGACTCGAAACCGATCGCTGACTGCCGCATCTTCGATGTTATGTCGAAGCGCTTTCGTCACCCGAAGCGGGGCACCGAAGGCGACTTCTATGTGATTGAGACGCGCGATTGGGTGAATGTTCTCCCGATTACCGAGGACTATCAAATGGTCTTGGTGAACCAATTTCGATTTGGAGTGAAGCAGACTTCTTGGGAAATTCCCGGGGGAGTGATGGAGTCTGGGGAAGAACCGGTTTTTGCAGGTCTTCGCGAGCTCAAGGAAGAAACGGGCTACACGACAGGAAAGGCTCGACTTCTAGGATCGGTTCGTCCGAACCCGGCGATTCAAAGCAATATTTGCCATATTGTATTGGCTGAGCAAGCGCGGTTGACCGATGGGCTTGATTGGGACGAGCACGAAGAGATCATCACTAAAGCCTTCCCAATCGAAACGGTTTACGAAATGGCCGAACGGGGAGAGATATTCCATTCTCTCGTGCTCAATGCCTTGCTTCTGTTTTATCCGCATTGGGAGAAGATCAAGGCACGCCGCCGCTGAGATTACCTTGGCGAATACTAGGGGAAGTCGCGCGGATTCTAATACCGCGTATTGCCCCGGCTTATCTCGTCTATACTCAAGGATGTTGAAGCGGATTACGCATTGACCTGCCGACCGGCAGAGTTAGCTTCGAGCACTCTGTTTGCGGCTTTGAGCAAAACAACTCCTGCGCTTTTCAGGGAAGCGCGTTTATCAAACCAGTTTTTCGATGAATATTCTTCACGTTCTCTTCAAGACGTCCATCGGCAAGAAAGTTGTCATGGCGGTGACGGGTTTGATTTTGGTCGGCTTCGTTATTGGTCATTTGGTCGGTAACTTGCAGATCTTTCTCCCGCCGGATAAAATCAATGCTTACGCGCATTTTCTCCAGGGGCTGGGTGGAGCTCTTTGGATCGTGCGTTTGGTTCTTTTGGTGACACTGGTTTTGCACGTTTATGTTTCCATTCAGCTCGTTTTGGAAAACCGGGCGGCTAGAGGCGGCGAATTCTATGCGGACCAAAAGACGCTCAAAGCGTCCTACGCCTCTCGGACGATGAAGTACAGCGGCCCGATCGTCTTTTTCTTCATCCTCTACCACTTGCTGCATTTCACCGTGCGGGCTGATTTTGCGGGAGCGGTGGTTCCGGAAACCACTTTGGCGGATGGCACGCATGTTCACGATATTCATTCGATGATGGTTTTGGCCTTTCAGAACATTTGGGTTTCCTTGGCCTATATCGTGTCGATCGGTCTACTTAGTCTCCATTTGAGCCATGGCTTTTCGAGTTTGTTTCAAAGTATCGGTCTGCGGACGCGGGCTTGGTCTGACTTTCTCAGCAAGGTGGCAGTCGTAGTGAGTATACTTTACTTCCTCGGCAACGTGGCGATTCCGGTGGGAGTGCTCAGCGGGGCGGTAAAAGTGCAAAACCCTGATGTTAAGCTTGCGCCAACGTGCGCGGCTGGTTGCGAAATCTGCCCATTGGCAACTGCGCTGGCGGCGAACCAAAGCGAAAACTGATAACCTTTCTTACCGATGATACTCGATTCCAAGATTCCTGAAGGTCCACTCGTTGAAAAGTGGAAAAACCATATTGCCCACGGTAAACTCGTTAATCCCGCCAACAAGCGTAAGTACGAGATCATCATCGTAGGTTCTGGTCTCGCCGGCGCTTCGGCGGCCGCTACGCTCGGAGAGCTCGGCTACAATGTGAAGTGCTTCTCCTTTCACGATAGCCCACGCCGTGCCCACTCGATCGCTGCTCAGGGCGGCATCAACGCCGCGAAGAATTACCAAAACGATGGCGATAGCGTGTATCGTCTTTTCTACGACACGATTAAAGGAGGAGATTATCGCTCGCGTGAAGCGAATGTTTATCGTCTCGCTGAAGTGAGCGAGAACATCATCGACCAGTGCGCGGCTCAAGGCGTGCCTTTCGCTCGCGAATACGGTGGGACGCTTTCCAATCGTTCGTTCGGCGGGGCTCAGGTTTCTAGAACGTTTTACGCTCGCGGGCAAACCGGCCAACAGTTGCTGCTCGGCGCTTATTCGTCCCTCAGCCGTCAAATCGGTCTTGGAACAGTAGAGATGTTTTGCAACCAGGAGATGTTGGAGTTGGTGATCGTCGATGGCGAAGCCAAGGGCATCATTACCAGAAATGTGAATACGGGCGAAGTTCAGCGTCACTCCGCTCACGCGGTGGTTTTGGGTACCGGCGGTTACGGAAACGTATTCAATCTTTCCACATACGCTCGCAATTCGAACGCGACGGCGGCTTGGAGAGCGTACCGCAAGGGAGCGACTTTCGCTAATCCGTGCTACACGCAGATTCACCCGACCTGTATCCCGGTTTCCGGCGACTATCAGTCGAAGTTGACGCTTATGTCAGAATCGCTTCGCAACGATGGACGTATCTGGGCTCCGAAGAAAGTGGGCGACAAACGTCAGCCAAACGAAATCCCAGAAGACGAGCGTGACTACTATCTAGAGCGCAAGTATCCGAGCTTCGGTAACTTGGCCCCGCGCGATATTTCTTCCCGCGCTGCTAAGGAAGCTTGCGACGAAGGTCGTGGAGTGGGTGAGACAGGTCTCGGCGTGTATTTAGATTTCAGCGACGCGATCGAACGCTTGGGCGAAGATACGATTCGCGAGCGCTATGGGAATCTCTTCGATATCTATAAGGAGATCACCAACGAGAGCGCTTACGAAACGCCGATGCGTATTTATCCAGCGGTCCATTACACCATGGGCGGTCTTTGGGTGGATTACAATTTGATGAGCAACCTTCCGGGTCTGTTCGTGATGGGCGAGGCCAACTTCTCCGATCATGGGGCGAACCGCTTGGGAGCTTCTGCTCTGATGCAAGGTTTGGCGGATGGCTATTTCGTTCTTCCGTATACGATTCCTCACTACTTGGCCGATGTGCCGCGCGATCCCGCGCCGTCCATCGATCTTCCTGAGTTTTTGGAAGCGGAAAATGAGGTCAAGGAACGGACGAACAAGCTGCTCACCAATAATGGGACCCAGTCGGTTAAGAGTTTCCACAAACGCCTTGGCGAAATCATGTGGGACCACTGCGGCATGTCTCGGACCAAGGAAGGCCTTGAGAAGGCGATCGAACTCATCCCGCAGCTTCGCGCGGAATTCTGGAAGGACGTACGCGTTCCAGGGGAAGGCAAGGAGCTAAACCAAGCTCTCGAGCAAGCTGGGCGCGTGATCGACTTTATGGAACTCGGCGAGCTGATGTGTCGCGACGCTCTGGCTCGCGAGGAGTCTTGCGGCGGACATTTCCGCTCGGAGCATCAGCATCCTGATGGGGAGGCGAGGCGTGATGATGAAAAATTCGCTCACGTGGCCGCTTGGGAATTCAAGGGTGAAAGCGAAATGCCGGAACGACATGTAGAACCTCTAATTTACGAGGAAACGAAGTTCACGACCCGTAGCTACAAGTAATTTGATAGAGAAAATTGTAATGAACGTAAAACTACGAGTTTGGCGCCAAAAGAATAACGATACCGAAGGGAGCTTCGCGGATTACGAAGCGAAGGATTTGAATCCTAACATGTCTTTCCTCGAGATGTTGGATGTGGTGAACGAAGACCTGACCAACAGCGGAGGCGACCCGATCGCCTTCGCTCACGATTGCCGTGAAGGCATCTGCGGGACCTGTTCCTGCATGATCGATGGTAAGGCGCACGGACCGGAGACGGGTGTGGCGACTTGTCAGACCTATATGCGCAGCTTCAAGGACGGCGATACCATCACGGTGGAGCCTTTCAAGGCAGCGGCTTTTCCGATCATTAAAGATTTGGTGAGCGATCGCCAAGCCTTTGATAAGATCCAGCAAGCGGGAGGATTCATTTCGGTGCGCACTGGAGCGGCTCCAGATGCGAATGCCATACCGATTGGCAAGGACGTCGCGGATCTCGCGATGGACGCGGCATCCTGTATCGGATGCGGCGCGTGTGTTGCGGCCTGTAAGAATTCGTCGGCGATGCTTTTCGTGGCGGCAAAAGCGGGCCAGTTGAATTTGCTTCCTCAGGGACAGCCGGAAAAGGATTCGCGGGTTTTGAACATGGTGGCGTCGATGGACGAAGCTGGGTTCGGCAATTGCACGAATCAGTATGAATGTTCGGCGGCGTGTCCGAAGTTGATCAGCGAAGAATTCATCTCGAAGCTGAACCGCGATTACATGGTAGCGAGCGTGAAGACCCTGTTTAAGGCGAAAGCCTTGTAGAGAGGGTTGTTCTGGTCTAGAAAACCGCTTTCTTCCCCGGACCTACCGGCGGTTTCGTTGCTAATTTTGGTAGCGGCCGATCTCCGAGCGGCCACTGAACGATGTAATCGTTCAGCGACATAAGTAATAATGGCCGCTCGGAGATCGACCGCTACCTTTTGATTACATCGGGGCTTGCCATGGGAATTCTTATTGGTTCGTGAAGCGAGACTCCTAGCAGGTAGGCCGATGACTGTAGATCCCATCTACAAATCCTCCAAGAAAGAGCCGAAGTTTAGAACAATTCAAGTGCCTGGGCGCTTTCGACTACGACCCAAAGGAAACCCCCACCGAGGCCCCACGCGACTATGATTCCAAGGACCTTTTTGAATCGTTTTGATTTCTCGTGCCGATCGATTAACTGCCGGCGGAATCCGCTCTTCTGCAAGAAGCTTACGAACTGAGCGTTCTGCATGCGGTATTGATCGGAATTGCTATCGAGCAACGCGTCATTGTGAACGCGCTTTTTTCGCAGCAATTTTGAGAGCAATCCGGTCATCGAGGGTAAGGAAAAACTTAAGTCTTCTACTATCAAGACGTTAATTGGCTCCAAGCGTTCAAAATTGCTTGGCGAATCGATGAATATTTTTGCGAAGCGCCAATTTCAGTGGATTT
Organism: Opitutaceae bacterium; assembly: GCA_028822375.1. GTDB lineage: Bacteria > Verrucomicrobiota > Verrucomicrobiia > Opitutales > Opitutaceae > Pelagisphaera. Next base: position 5,880 of record JAPKDW010000130.1, read on the forward strand.
GACAGGTGTTTTGCGACGAGAGCATCTCTTTTCAATTGAAGGCTGAGTTCGCTCGGTGATAGAAAGCGTTCAATGGTTGATGATATGAAGGTAGCGATCTGCGGAGCAGGGGCATGGGGAACGGCGCTGGCGATCCAGTGCGCAGAGCAGGGGCTAACGGTTTCGCTCTTGCCTCGCCGGATAGAGCAAGCGGAAGCGATGCGAAGCGCTGGCGAAAACCAGGATTATTTGCCAGGTTACCCGCTCCCGAAAAAGCTTAGCGTTGAGGTTTCGGACGAAGCTGCTTTGGCGGATGCCGCGATCGTGCTGCTGGGTTCCCCGTCGTATGCGCTGCGAGCCTGGTTGGAGCGTATCAAGAAGACTATTACAGATGAGCGACGCGTTTTTTTTATCAGCTTAGCGAAAGGTTTGGAGTTGGAATCGGGCAAGACTCCTTGCGAACTTATTGGCGAGGTCTTCCCGGAGCATTTGATTGGCTGCTTGTCCGGCCCTACTTTTGCGGGCGAAGTGGCAGAAGGAAAACCGGTAGCGATGACGCTTGCGGCGACCGCGATCGAACCGATTGTCGAAGCGACGCAAATGGCGATCAGCGGGTCGAACATGCGTATCTATCTGAGTGACGATTTGAGAGGCGTTGAGCTTGGCGGTTGTTTGAAGAACGTGTACGCGATCGCAGCTGGTTGCAGCCAAGGTCTCGGTCTAGGCGACAATGCCCAAGCCGCGTTGTTGACGCGGGCCTTGGCGGAGATGGTGCGGGTTGGACTGGCTCTGGGGGCCCAGTCGGAGACGTTTTATGGATTGAGTGGATTCGGCGATTTGAGCGCTACTTGCCATGGCGAGTGGAGCCGGAACCGAACGTTTGGCGAAGCGGTTGCTAAAGGCGGGTCGGCCAAGCAAGTCGTTGAAAACCAAAAAACGGCGGTAGAAGGGTATAGAACCGCGAAATCGTTTCACGAGATGCTGGAAGCGAAGGGAATCGACGCTCCAATTTTGGAACAGGTGTATCGGATCCTTTACGAGGATAAGCGACCGATGGAAGCATTGAGCGATTTGATGAGTCGCGATCTGAAGCGCGAAAACGATTAGAATCAAAGAGTCCGAGTATTCGGCTTGTCGACGGTTCTCGAGAAAAGCTCGTTTAATTAGTGACTAATAGCTCACTCCTGGAAGCCAGGTTACGAGTTGGGGAAAGGCCACGACGAGTCCGAGGGCGATAAGTTGTATTATGATAAAGGGTACAACGCCTCGATAGATGTGTTTGAGCGTTATGCCAGGAGGGGCAACGCCTTTGATGTAGAAAAGCGCAAAACCTACTGGCGGCGTTAGAAACGAAGTCTGCAAGGCGACTGCGCAGAGGATAGCGAACCAGATGAGGGCCGGCTTTGACGAGGCGTCCATACCGCTATTGGCGATCCATGCCAGGTCCATTTGATTTATGATGGGCGCAACAATTGGCAGCATAATCATCGTGATTTCGATCCATTCTAGAAAGAAGCCGAGAGCGAAGATGATCAGGAGAACGAATAAGACGGTTCCGTAGTTGCCGGCGCCCAAATTGATAATTGAGTTGGCGATCATCTCGTCCCCGCCTAGTCGCCGAAGAACGAGTGAGAAGCAAGTGGCTCCGATGAAGATCGCTGCAAGGAAGCCCATCGTGCGCAAGGTGCCTTCCAAGGACTTCCGAAAATTCGGCAAGTTGAGCCGCTGGTTCATGAACGCGAGCAAGACGGCTCCCAGGGCACCCATTCCACTTGATTCAGTTGGAGTTGCGATGCCGAAGAAAATAGATCCTAACACGAGTATGATGAGAAATGCCGCGGGAAGAATCGCGATAAGCATTTGAATCCAATCATGAATAGTCAAAGGGACCGCATTTTTCGGCTTTGGGGCGGCTTCCGGATTGAGCCGTGCGTAGACGTAAATGAAAAGCAAATACATTCCGGCTAGTAGCAAGCCCGGGAAAACCGCGCCCATAAAAAGGTCTCCCGTCGAAACATCGAGTTGGGTCGACATTAGAATGAGCATGATGCTCGGCGGAATGAGGATTCCGAGCGTTCCGGCGCTGCAAACGGTGCCCGCCGCAAAAGCAGGAGCGTACTTCGCTTGCATCATGGCGGGTAGGGTGAGGGTGCCGAGCAAGACCACGGAGGCTCCGATGATTCCAGTCGACGCGGCGAGCAGAATACCAATGAGAGTGACGCCTAGAGCGAGACCGCCGGAGACGCGTCCGAGCAATCGTTGCTGGGCGAGCATCATTTTTTCGGCGACTCCCGATTGGTCTAGGATGTTGCCCATGAGAATAAACATGGGCAATGCCATCAGCACTTCGCTTTTCATGATTCCGAAAACACGATCGACGGTAATCGAAAAACGGAGAAAATTCAGGCCTGTGTAGATGTCGAAGACAAGATCTAGAGCGACGGCGAGTCCAGTGATTGCGAATGCCGATCCACCGAGAGCGAACCCGACCGGGACTCCTGAAAAAAGCAGGCCCATGAAAAGCCCCATGAGGCAAACGATGAGATAAGCGCTAGGATCCATAGACGGAATCGGAGGGGGAACTCGGCCGATCGATCAGGATGAGGCAGGCTCGAGCGAGCGACTCTAGAAGAAGTAAAAGACAACTTAATGGTAGGAGTCCCTTAATCAACCAGAGCCAAGGCATGCCGCCTGGATTGGGTGAACGTTCGCCAATTGCAAAGGATTTCGCGGTATACTCCCAGCCGTGCCAGGCGAGAAAAGCGTAGAGAGGAACCAGAAAGAGCAGGATTCCGATCAAGTCTACTATCCGCTTCGTTTTTGGGGAATAGTTTTGGTAGAGAAAATCGACCCGGACGTGTCCATCGCTGGTCATGGTATAGGAGAGCCCGAGAATGAGGGTCATCGAGAACAGGTACCAAAGGGAATCTTCGAGCAGGGTGAAGCTTTTGCCAAAAGCGTATCTCAGGAGGACTTGAGCGACAATGGCGACCAAAAGAGCCGCGATGGACCAGGCGCATAGGCGTCCGATCGCTGTAATGAATGACTCGATACGTTTTGCGAGCGATTTCATAGGTTCTATAAAACGAGACTATCGGAGATAAGCTCGTTCGCCCCAGGTTGCGTACTCAGTTCGAAAGGATTTCAGGTCGTACCAGACTTTTTTAAAAAAGGGATCTTGGGCAGATTGTTCTTCAGCAACTTCTTCCCAGGTTTTTTGGAAAAGCTCGAGCATCTCTGGGTTCCACTGCTTGATTTGGACGCCGCGCTCTTGATTGCGTCGAATAGCGGCGGCTTGAGTGGCCTCGCTGTAGGCGATCGAATGTACGATGCCTGCTTTGCAAACGGATTCGAATTGAGCTTGTTGAGTGCTCGAAAAATGGTCCCAAACCCGTCGGTTTATAATGATTTCGAAAGTCGTCGATTGCTGGTGCCAGCCCGGGAAATAGTTGTATTTGACGAGTTTGTGGAAGCCTTGGTTTTCATCGATCGATGGGAGTCCGTATTCCGTTGCGTCGATGACGCCCTTTTCGAGGGCGGGAAAAATCTCGGCTCCGGGTAATACCGTTACGGATACGCCGAGTTTTTCCATGACGGTCCCGCCAAGTCCGAAGAATCGCATTTTGAGATTCTCCAAGTCTTCAGGCGATTCGATTTCCTGCGCGAACCAACCGCTTGTTTCAGGGGGAATGATACTGCAGACCAGTACTTTGACATCGAAGCCCGATTTGTCGTACATTTCCTGATACAGCTTAAGGCCATTTCCATGATAGAGCCAAGCCATGAACTCCGAAGAGCCGGGGCCGAATGGGATTGCGGAAAAGAGAGGAGCAGCGGGGATTTTGCCTGACCAGAACCCGGAGGCGCCATAACCGGCGTCAACCTTGCCGTCCGATACGGCGTCAAGGATTTCCAGAGCTCCGACGAGGGCACCTGGATCGTAAATCTCCATTGCGATGGAGCCCCCGCTGACGCGATCGAGTTGGTCGGCGATATGAACGATCTGCTCGCCCAGGACGGTTACGCTGGCAGGGATAAAGGATGCGAGCTCGATTCGAGCCTTCCGTTCTTTGGCTCGAGTGGCGCTGCCTTCATCGGTTGAAGAATTGCGGCAGGCCGTTGTTATTCCGATAATAAGGACACTAAGGGCAATGAGAAGTAAACGCATACGCATGCTGAGCGGGATAGGGCGAGATCCAGGGAAATATCGTCCTTTGGGAAGGCCGCATGCTCGCTGTCGGCACTTCCTTGCGCAACTCCTTTTTTGCTGGGCTGTCCCTAGGCAACCGCATCGGTTGATGCGAATGCACTCCTTAGATTAGAAAAGCGTTAGGACCAAATGACACGTCTAATCGCACCCGTTGGTTGGCCGTCCTTCTACTCCTTTGGAGTTAGGCCGAGCTATTTGTGTCTGCGGCCTCGGCGAAGCCGCCCTACCTTTTTATTCTATGAGCTGGGCAATTGCCCTTGTTCGCAGCCGAGAACTTCGGTGGCTAGCTCGAGATCGCCTTGGCAGGCTTGGAGCACGCGGCGTTTGTATTCCAATGTCGCTTCTTCGATGTAGTCGGCGAGCTTGGACCACTCGGATAGATCGTTAACTCTTTCGGGCAAGTTTTCAGCGTGTATTGTCCCATCGGAACATTGGCCAGCGGCGTGTTCTATCGCTTCTTGGAGTTCTTTAAAGTTGCCAGGCCATCGATAGCTTTGGAGGAGAGATTGGGCTCGATCGCCGATTTGGACTTCGTCTTTTCCGAGGTCGCTCAAAATAGATTTAGCAATCAGGGGAATGTCTTCGGAGCGTTCTTTCAGGCTCGGGACATCGATAGTATGAGAAGAAATTCGGTAGTAGAGAGAGTCGTCGAACGCGCCTTTCTCGACGAGTTGTTCGAGATTTCCGCTAGTGGAAAAATGAAACGCGTTTGCGCCTTATGGCCGTTTATCATGTCGACCGCTTCGCTTTGCGATTCTCTCGGCAAGGCGTCGATGTTCTCGATTAAGAGAGTGCCACCTTTGGCTTCTTTCAATAGCGTTCCTCCCAGCTTGTCTTCACCGAGCAGTTTCCCGCGAATGGAGTTTGCATCGGTGTCCTTGCAGTTGAAAACGACGAAGGGCGCATTGCTATCTTCGCTGGCCTGAGATTGGCTGATCCGAGCGGCGATGAGCGATTTTAGCGCATTCTTTTCACCCTGCAATAGGACTGGGGAGGAAGATGTGGATACATACGCGATCGCTTCTTTGAGGGAGGTAACGGCTGTGGAACCTCCGATTAGGAAACCTGAAGACTCATCGCTTTGGCTGGTTTGTTGAGACTGAATTAAATTGGAGGCACGCGAGATGGCGGCTCCATTGTAGGTCGTCTCGCTGAGGCGACACTTTTTAATTGCACCCAAAGAATGATTAACCGCCCGCTTTCCGCCTTCGTGCCTGCGGCAAGACAGGGAGTTCGCGAAGCAATAAACAAAATGCCTAATCGCTAATCGCTCATCATCTAAAAAATCATCAGTGTCCATCAGTGTAATCAGTGGTTAAAAAAGCACAACCCAATCCTTAGCGCTTGAGAGCAGGCGAAGCTGCTCTGCTGCCTAATTGTAGGAGCGGGTTTACCCCGCGATAATGCGTGGCTATACTATGAAGGTGAAAAATCGCGGTCCACGCTTAGCGCATACGCGTCAACTTAACTGAAATCGTCTGCAAACCACGCCGCCTTGCGACGTAGCTACGCCGAGACTTCGGCG
>JAPKDW010000426.1 GCA_028822375.1 Opitutaceae bacterium
CTCTGAAAATGGCCGCTCGGAGATCGGCCGCTACCATTGCCAACAATGAACTCTCGAGAAGATTCATCATCTAGCGACGCAGCCGCGTATCCTGTTAATAAAGAATTTTCCAACTCATAGGGCCGGCGCTTGCGCCGTGCCGCGTAGGTTTGATTTTCATTCGCGGCGCGAGCGCCGTCCCTACCGAGTTACGCTACGAGACAAAGCCTTCGAAACTTCACCGACTTCCGTCGATGTAATCACCTGCTTCTCCCCATCGCTGTGAACAAACGCTGTTGCCCCAATTCCGACTAGGGAAATTTCGTCACCGCGAATTCGAAGCATTCCTGGATTCGTCACGCCAATCACCGCTTCGTTTTCGTGATAACGCGTATACTCCCCAATCTTCCACTGCCGCGCTTCGAATTGAATTTTGTCCAACGCGGGGTCCGGGTGATGCGGATTGAAAACCGCTGGAAGCAGTCCCAATGAAAGTCGCGTCGGAACATCCACCAAAGGAAAATCGTTGGTCGTACCAATCACTTGCCCACCAATATTGGAACCTGCGCTCGAGCCGATGTAAGGAACTCCACCCAGGACGCGTTCGCGAATCAAATCCACCACATCGCGATCGTAAAGTTCCCGCAAAAGCAAAAACGTATTACCGCCGCTCACGTAAAACCCTTCCGCGCTTTTGACTGCTTCAGCGCAGCGACCCAATTCGATATCATGCAAGGAATGCATCTCATAACCCGGACCGATCTCAGCAAACAACCCTTGCATGCGGGTCAGGTAGGCATCGCGCTTTTCCGGCAAGCTAGCGAAATTAATGAGCAGAATAGTCTTCGAATCACCAAAGGTTTCAGCGATAGCCTCTCGAGCATGCTCCAGTGCCGTTTGCCCTGGATTGGTAGTGCCGCTGATCAATAAAGCATTCACCTGTTGGCGTTGCTCGAAAGTCGGGTAAACGATTGTATCCGTATTTCTAGTGCAACTTAACATAAATAGCAGAGCCAAAGAGATGCTTGCGAATTGAAATCCTTTACGCATCCAATTCAATCACTCACAGGAATAACATCCATATCCAACACGTACGCTCCATAAAGATTTCCGTCCTTCCAAGTCGCGCCAAGGTCATCCGAAAAGTACGTTCCTTCTTCAAAGGTTGAAACCCAAAGGCGATCCGTACGAATCGGATCATAAGCCACCGCCGTTACATTCTTAGATGGTAGACCAGCACTCCGGTCACGCCACGTTTTACCGCCATCATCGGATATCCGAACTCCAGCATCCCAACCGCCAGCAGCCATTCTGGAAGCCGAATTGGGATGCAGAGCAACCGCGTAAACGTTGTTCTCGCTCAGCTCATCCGAAACGGATTCCCAGGTTTTACCGTCGTTCCTCGAGAGGAAAACGCCCTCGCCCTCCGTCCCAGCTATCCACAAATCCAGATCAGCTTCGCTCCGAGCCATTCGCAAAATATTCGACTTCGGCGAATTGCGAATAGCCGACCAAGATTCCCCACGATCACGACTCACATAAACACCGTCATCCGTACCGAGCAGCACGCGTTTCGTATTGCGTTCATCAACGATCACGCAGCGAGAATACTGCTCCTTGAGTCCCTTGTTAGCCGCCTGCCAACTCTCGCCGCCGTCGCGACTAAGACTAACGCCCCACACCGATGCGGCATACACATTGTCTCCATTTTCTGGATCAATAGCGATCTTAGTAAAATCGCTTTCACGCCAACCGGTAACCATTCGCCAAGAAGCGCCATTATCCAGCGAACGCACGATTCCATTGCCGCAAGCAATGAAAATCTTCGTTGGATCCGACGGGTCCGATGCCATGCTGTTCATCGCTTGAATAACCGGCCCGATCCGACCCCACTTGCTGTCGCCAGGACCCTGCAAGAAAATGCCGGAATCCGTCGGCAAGGAGCTCGCCTGTTGCGCTTTGGTCATCGCAAACGCAGTAAACAACTTCGACTGAGGAGCCGAGTCCGCTGCGATCGAAGCGCTCGCTACTACGAGAGATGAGATGAGAGTAAAAATCGTTCGTTTCATCATTCTGGCAATACAGAGGTTTCAACGCGGTTATTCTTGAAATCCAAAAAGTACCGTTCTTGTCCGTGAATCATTTCGAGCGTCTGACTCTCCCGCTCGGCTTGAGCGAAGGGACCATCGAAAAGCTTCCATTCC
>JAPKDW010000131.1 GCA_028822375.1 Opitutaceae bacterium
AGTAACCCTTACGTTCAGAAATTTTACGCGACGCTCGACAATATGGATCGACAGTTCGGCCGATTGGTCGATGCGGTAGACGAGTTGGGTCTCGGCGAGGAGACGATCATCGTTTTCACGAGCGATAATGGCCCGACCGATTGGGGGCGCTATTATAAAGAAGGTTTTAATCCCCCTGGATGGACGGGTCCATTGTTCGGTCGTAAATGGAGTCTTTACGAAGGAGGAATTCGTATGCCGTTTATCGTCCGATGGAAAGGGAATATTCCTGAAGGAAAAACAAATGACACAACCATCGTGGCTGCAGTGGATTTGTTTCCCTCGCTTCACGCGATGACCGGAGCGGATTTGCCCGCAGGTTGGAGTCTGGATGGCGAGGATCTCAGCAAGGCATTGCAAGGTCGCAAGGTGAAGCGAAAGGCGCCGGTTTTCTGGGAATACGCTGGAAATCCAGGAATATTAAAACCCGGTAATCCGCTTTTCGAAAGTCCCACTAACGCGATGCGCGATGGCAATTGGAAACTATTGACCAATGACGATGGAAGCCAAACGAAGCTCTTTAATTTGAAGCAGGATATCGGAGAAACCGCGAATCTGATCGGTCAATATCCAGAACGAGCCGAGCGGATGAAGCAGGAGCTGCTCGAATGGCGGGGAAGTTTGTAGGGAAGCAGTAGCTAGCGGGCCCTCATCGATTAGCGGGATTTGATAACAGGCGGCTTCTAGGTGATTCCTAAGGAGAAGATAGGGACCTACAAGGGCTGGAGGGTTCCAGCTTTTCCCTTCTAGAGCTTTAAAGCTTCCGTGAATTCGGGGCTCTTCGGGTACGGGTTCGACGAGTAGAATATCGCCGTTTTCGGCAGTTAGCAATAGGAGCTCGTTTACGAGGATTAGTTGACCGTGGCCGTAGCGTCCTTTTTTCCATGTGCGTCGCCCTGTTTCGACGTCGATACATGTGAGCATGCCATCATCGAGGCCGTAGATGTATCCGTCTTTGAATACGAAATTGTTGAATTTCGATTTCAGGTGAAGACTTGTCCAGATTTCTTCTACAGTTTGTTTGCCTTCCTCGATTGGAGATATTTGCAACATTGCGGCGCCGGCGCCGTAGCCACTGGAGAAGATTATGCGATCACCAGGTATCAGGACGGGAATCGCGACACGGGGAGAAGAGGTCGATCTTGTCCATGGGTACTCCCAAAGTATTTCTCCGGTAGTAACATCGTGCGCGTAGAGTCCATCCCGATTGAATATGAGAATTTGCTTTGTACCGGCAATTTCATAGAAAACCGGTGAGCTCCAATGAGCTTGGTCGTTCCCGCCGCCCCAAACGAAATCGCCCGATATTTTATCGTAGGCGACTAAGGAGTTATCGTTGCTGCCGCCAACGTTTACGATAACAAGGTCTTCGTAGATTAGCGGTGAGCTAGACATCCCCCAATCCGGTAGTTTGGCAGCTTGCGTTTCGAGGACGTTGCAGCCCCAAATGAGTTCTCCGGAAATTAATTCGAGACATTGTAATTCTCCAGTGGCTCCCATTGTGTAGAGACGATCTTCGTCAATGGTTGGAGTCGCTCTTGGTCCAATTCCTCCGAGGGGATTGTCATATCGAGCAGAAAGTTGATTTTCCCAAATTCGTTTACCGGAAAGAAAGTCATAGCAAACTACCTTTTCGAAAGCGCCTTCTTGTTCTTGCGTGAATACGCGGTTTTCGGATGCGACGAACCCAGACCAGGCTTCGCCAATCGGTTGCTTCCAGAGTAGTTTGGGCGGAGAGGTTACCCAGTCAGGATCGAGCGATATGTCTGATACAGTTGCGTTTCGATTGGGTCCTAGGAATTGCGGATAGTTACGGGATCTCAGTGAAAGAGGTCGTTCGTTAGGCGCTGGTTCAGTGTTTGAAACTTGCTGCGTTGTCTCATGCCATCGCCAACGAAATATTGGTATTAGGTCACCGGATACTCCTTCGTATTGAAATAGACTTCCGATTCCCACTCCGATTGCGATTACACCTGTTGAAGTAACGACACGGTAACGCCATGGCAGTCGTGACAACGCGAGCAACCAAATGAGAGAGAGAATGAATGCGAACCCTAGGATGCCGATCGATTTCATCACGATTGCTTGACGACTTTCGCTTTCGCCAAGCATTACGAATAGCATTGAACCAATAGCTAGGCAGGCAATTGCGATGAGGGGCCACCATCGGATCGTTGTTTTAGAGTTACTCATTGTTTTAACAGTCTCTAAGGTTTGCTTGAATGAAATCCGCGATCGCATTTCCGATCGCGGCGGCTCCTGTTTCGTCGATGTGAACTCCATCGCCGCAGGCAGGTGGAGCGGCCAGTTTGCCAGCATCCAGAAAATGGACACCCTGCCTATCCGTTACTTCTTTGTAGGTTTGGGGGAAGCGTTTCGATTTTTCGGCAGCATTTTCGAAAAGGCGTCCGAGTGGCTGAACTGTATCAATGTAGGCAGGGGGAGCGATGACGAGGATTTCCGGCGCTGCTCCATTCCGACCGCATTGGCACTCTCGAACGGTATCGATCAGCTGACTTATGCCCAGTGCCGAGTCGATTGGGTCCAAATTCATGTAGCGCTATAGATCATTGGTACCGAGCATAATGGAAACAAGGTCGAGTGGGCGATGAGTGTCCAATATTATCGGCAATTGTTTCGCCCCGTTTTTGTCGGGACTTAGCGGGTCTTCCCAATGAGTCATACGGCCATTGAGAGCTTCTTCGATCACTCGATACGAGGTGCCTAGCCGTTGTTGCAAAATGCCGGCTATGCGCTGTTCGAATGGAAAGCGCTCTCCATCGGTTGCGGGCCGATAACCCCAGGTATTCGAATCGCCAAAAAGAAGGTAGTTTTTCATCTCGATCAATGGAGAGAAACGAATTGCGAGAGTCGTTCAATGATCAAAGTAAATTGGCGGAGGCAATTGGAGCGGCATTAGAACGAATTTTCTGGATAGACTGAGTACGTCATCTTTGAATCTTGCCAAAAAATGTCAGGAGCCTATTCGTATGAGTAGTTTTCAGCCCCCTATAGAATATGCATATGAAACACGCATCGCTTGTCGTAATTCTTACAATGATAATACCGCTTCTTGCCCTAGGGCAGAGCAAGATCGGCACTGGCTCGATAATGGAGCTTTACACTCAGAATTGCGCTTCTTGCCATGGTCAGAACATGGAAGGCGGTTTGGGGAGTTCTCTGATCGACGATATTTGGAAATATGGCGGTTCAGATGAAGAGATAGCCAAGGTGGTTCGGGATGGGGTTCCCGAAATGGGGATGGTGCCCTGGAAGGATGTGCTAGCGGACGATCAGATTCGGGCGCTCGTTATTCTGATGCGCGAGCAAAAGCTCTTGGCTGAAACATCCGGTATTCTTGAGAAGGTAAAACCTTTAGGCGGCATATTTTCGACTGATCGCCACAACTTTCGTTTGGAAAAGGTCGCGGAGGTGGATGACGTTTTGTGGTCGATTTCGTTTCTACCGGATGACTCGATCTTGATTACGCAACGCAATGGAAAACTCTGGAATATTCGGGGCGGGAAGAAGCATGAGATCAAGGGCATCCCAGAGGTTTGGGTGAAGGGGCAAGGCGGTCTACTTGAAGTGGCTCCACATCCGGACTATGAGAAGAATGGTTGGGTTTACCTTTCGTTCAGCGAAAACGTCGGGGCGAAAGTAGACGGTAAGGATGCGGCTATGACGGCGGTTGTTCGAGGGAGAATCAAAAATGACAAATGGGTAGACGAAGAAGAGATCTTTCGAGTTCCTCCTGAATTCCATGTCAATCCCGGCGGGCATTATGGATCGCGATTCGTTTTCAAGGATGGTTATGTGTTCTTTAGCATTGGGGAACGGCAGATTTCGAAAATGGCTCAGGATCTGACAAAACCGAATGGGAAAGTGCATCGCCTTTTCGATGACGGACGAGTTCCTAAGGACAATCCGTTCTATAACAAGAAAGGTGCCTACAAGAGTATTTGGTCCTATGGGAATCGAAATCCTCAAGGTCTCGACCTGCATCCAGTTACTGGAGACATTTGGGAAACTGAGCACGGACCTCGGGGTGGGGATGAGTTGAACGTAATTCGCAAGGGCCGCAATTATGGATGGCCGGTTATTACGTACGGTATGAATTACAATGGTAAGCCGCTGACAGATAAGACGCATATGAAGGGAATGGAGCAGCCAGTCTATTACTGGCTTCCTTCCATCGCGACGGCCGGAATCGATTTTTACGAAGGCGACGCTTTTCCTGAATGGACTGGCAATTTGTTGGCGACAGGGATGTCGGCCGAGGAGTTGCAGCGCTTGGTGATTGAGGACGGGAAAGTCGTTCATGTTGAAACGATTTTGAAGAAGCAAGGCCGCGTTCGCGATGTTTCCACCGGACCGGATGGCATGATCTATGTGTCGCTGAATACAAAAGGACCGAATAACGGCGTGCTTTATCGCTTGGTTCCTGTTGGCGAGCCGAGATGGACGAGTTTGTTTAACGGAAGGAATCTTGACGGATGGGAAACGCGCGATGGCGCGTCTACCGTACTAGTGGATGATGGAGCGATGGTCGCTTTTCATCAGGACACGAAAGCGTTTAGCTATCTCGCTACGAAAAAGACGTATGGGGATTTTATTCTCGAGTTAGATGTGAAGGTCGTGGGCGATTTGAATTCCGGTATTCTTTTGAGAGGAAACAGTTCCCCCTCAATTCGCGATGGCAATCTTCATGGTTATCAGATGGAAATCGACCAGTCCGAGCGGCAGTGGACGGGTGGTATTTACGAAGAGGCAGGACGAGGTTGGCTCTATTCCCTTGAAGGAAAAGATGATGCTCGAAAAGCGTATCGAGCTTCGGACTGGAACCACTACCGGGTCGAGGCAATCGGCGAACATTTCCGCATATGGGTAAATGGCGTGCCTGCTCTGAATATGGCTGATACGAAAACCGCTGAAGGCGTCATAGGTATTCAAATACATAAATTGTCTCAAGGTGGAGGTGGTGGATCAGTCTCGATCCGTAATGTACGAATTATTTCCGAAAACGCTGGCGATCAAATTCAAGGCATATCCATTCCTGAGGTGGCGACTTCTTTGTGACATTAATAAACTACCCGAATAGCTAGAAAACTCAAAGTTGCGCCATGAAGAAAATAATTGGTATCCCGTCGTTTCTTCTCATTCTTTTAGGTTCATTCTGTTATGGGGCTCTAATTTGTGGTGATAGATTTCAAGGGGCTTGGCAGCCACTCGTGAAGGAGGGCGTTTAAGTTCTTTGGGCGGATCGGTTTGGGAAGGTAGGCGTTCATTCCGATTTTCAGGCAACGCTCTCGGTCGCCTTCAATCTCGTTTGCCGTGAGGGCGATGATAGTGGTGCTAGTGTTGGGGTTGTCGTTATCGGATCGGATGATGTTGGTTGTTTCGTAGCCATCCAATATGGGCATTAGGCAATCCATAAATATTAGATCGTATTTGTTTTTTTGCGACATGGAGATTGCTTGCTCTCCGTTGAATGCTTCATCGGGGATAATGCCTGATGACGAGAGGAATGCCTTCATTACTTCCTGGTTCGTTTGATTATCATCGACTATTAGAACGCTTTTATCGGCGAATTTCGGATCGAATGCTTTTGCGGAAGGAGATTGGGTGACTGGATCTTCGCTCAAAGTCGTTTTCTCGTAGAGCAACGTTTTTAGCGTTTGGGTGAGTCTTAGCGGATAGTTTAAAAAGGTATCGGTAATCGTAGGATTCGAATCCATTTGGTTGAGCCCATCGCTTAGGTATTGGACGGCGATTACTTTGAGCGGACGCGTTGCTTTAGTAGCGCTTATCGCGTCGCAGGTCTTTTCGTTTAGAAGCGATCTATCGATGAGAGCATATCGAATCAATTGGTCTTCGAGGACTGCGGGTAGCATATCCGTTTCATTTTCAATAACGTTGGCGAACCCCGATTGGTTTAGTCCTTTTGAAAGCCAATTGGCGATTTCGCGATCGGGCAGAGCGATGAGAGTCGTTCCGCTACTGTTTAGCTTCGGAGCGTTTTCGCTTGCCGCGATCGCCTCCAGGTCCTTTTCGAGTTCGAAAGTGAACCAGAATACGGTTTCTTTGCCGGGCTCGCTTTCAACTCGAATCGATCCATCCATCGCTTCGACAAGGCTCTTGGTTATGGATAGTCCCAAGCCAGTTCCGCCAAATCTTCTGGCTGTGGAGGAGTCCGCTTGGGTAAACGCTTCGAATAGGTAATCACGGGGGCCTTGGGCGATTCCTATTCCCGTATCCTTGACATGGCATTCGAAGGTAGCTCGTTGCGAGGTTTCTTTCAGTAGTCGGAGATCGAGGGTGACGGAACCTTCCGATGTAAACTTGATCGAATTTCCTACAAGGTTTATAATTGCCTGTTTCACTCTTAAAGAGTCGCCAATAACTAAATACGGAAGTCCTGGCTCTGGTAAACATTTGAATGCTATTCGCTTTTCATGGGCTTCGATCGCGAATACTTCGGCAATTTCCTCGAAAATGGAAAGTAGATTGAACGGGGTGCTTTCCAGGTCGAATTTACCGGCTTCAATCCTCGAGAGATCGAGGATGTCGTTGATTAGTTCGAGCATCGACTCGGCGCTGCGGCTAACGAGACTTGCGTATTGGCGTAGCTCAGGGGCGAGATTCGCTTCCATTAGCATATGGTTCATGCCAATGATTCCGTTCATTGGCGTTCGGATTTCATGGGTAACGCTAGCAAGAAATCTCGATTTCGCTTTGTTTGCGTTTTCCGCTTCGTCGCGTGCCGCTATGGCTTCTTCTTGACTGTCTTGGAGCTCGATCGTGCGTTCTGTCACCAAGTTTTCGAGACGCCTATTGGTTGCGGTAATATTTCGAGTTCGGTTTCGAAGAAAACCAAGGATCGCTAGAATTACTATTATTACTACAGCAGATTGAAAAGGTATTGTCTTCCAATATGGGGGACGAATCGAAAAATCGATGGTGGTTTCTTCGCTGGTCATGAATCCATTGTTCGTTTCGGCTTTAAGGCGGAATGTGAACTTTCCAGGCGATAGACTAGGGAATATCAATTCGTTTTGCTGTCCTATTGAAGTCCATTCGCCGATGAGACCGTTAATTTTGTAGAGGAGCGAATAATTGGGGTTACGGGAATAATTGAAGCTCGCGAGCTCAAGGATGAGCGTGTTTTGATTGTGGTTTAGGGTGATGGAATTCTCATTCCGATTTTGAGCACGAACGGTATGATCTAGTTTTACGAATTGAGCTGAATGATCGGAGAGCATTATGCGCGTAACGATCGGTTTCGGAGGCGCTGCTTGTGGCGTTAGTTTACGTGTATCGATAACTGTGAGGCCATTGGAGCCTCCAATAGCCAAGTAGCCATTTGGTAGCATTTCGAATGCATTTCTGGAAAATGACTGGGAAAGCAACCCTTGTTCGTTGGTGAAGCGTTGAAGATTTTCGGAATTGAGATCGTAGCAAAATAGTCCTTTGGACGAGATCGCCCATAAACGCTCTTCGGAATCGAAAGCCAATCCGCTTATATCCGCCGTTCCTAGGTCTTCTAGATTGTAGAAGTTTTCGAAGGTTTCGGTGCTTGGATCCCACCTTGTGAGGCCACCGCTGGTTGCAACCCAAACTCTTGATTGGCTGTCGACTTCAATGTCGTAGACAGGTTTTTGTTTGAGACGAAGTGGATTCTCGCTCGGGGACAAGGAACGGGTAAATGAATCTTCGGAGCGACTGTAATAGTGGATACCTCGATTGCGCGTGCCAATCCAAACGTCGCCGTTGCTCATTTCGTAGGCGCAATTTGCGAGAGTGCGACCGTCGCCGAACATCTTGGGGCTGCGAATGCGGGTAACCGATCTGGAACGTGGGTCGTATAGATGGATCCTGCCGCCAAGCAGCCAAAGGATCCCTTGGGAGTCCATAAAGAGTTGAGTTGGGAAATCGAATCGGCTGATCGATTGATCAGTTCTCGAAAAATTGAGTCGCTCGAGGTTGCGCGATTGTTTCTCGTATCGAAAAATTTCCTTACTGGTGAGGATGTATAGATTGCCCTCTTTGTCGGATACGGCATCAAAAATGGGGCTTCGCGGAGCAGACGGTCTTGTTTTCCCTGCTGGAATGAAAGTGTTGGAGACTGGATCGAAGAAGAATTTTTGTCCTCTCGAGTTTATTACCCAAAGCTGTCCGTCGGGCGCCGGAGCTAGAAATGCGGGTGCCCTGAATGGAAGGGCGTTGGGTTGTCTGCTACTTCGGTGATGTACTAAAGGCAGACGGTGCGAATCGAGTTTGAAAACGCCGTCGGATTCGGTGCCGAAGCAAAGGGTTCCGTCCTGAAGCTCATACATGCTGTGTATGGAATTGCCAGGTAAAGAGCCCTTCGTGGAGTCGCCTTGCTCTATATGGATGAAATCCAGCGAGTCCTGCGGAAGCGCGATCAGTCCGCCGTGTAGGGGCGTGGCCCAAAGGATTCCATCTTTATCCAGAAAGAGCATCCGGAAGTGCGTTAAGCCGGTTTCGTCATAGGGCTTCCCGTCAACATTGAAGCGGACTTGTTTGCCATCGCGATCAAAGCAATAGAGGCGATCATTCATTAAGGCGATCCAGGTCCGCTGCTGATTATCAACCAGAATGCTTGCAGCATCAGATTTTCCGATGTCTTCGCCATCATCGGTAATAAACGAGAGGCTTTTGAGTTGCAGACTTTCAATGTCGAAGCTCCAAACGCCATTTGTCGTAGCGACTAGGTACAGGCCCGGCGAAGTCTCGAACGCGTCTTTGAAGCGTGTTTGCGGTCCGCCAATTCCCGTTAATCGTTCAGACCAAGCTAGGCTTTGGGGGTCGAATAAATAGAGGCCGGTTAGAGTTCCGAGCAAAAGGCGCCCGTCATGCATGAGCTCGAATAAGTTAGGCGATCTTGAGAGCGATTGTCCCATTGGGTCCAGAAGAGGGAAGTTTTCGAACTGATCCGTGTCGTAGTCGAACCGATCGAGCCCTTGTGGACTGGCAATCCAGAGATTGCCTTCCGAATCGCTGGTTACCTTAACGGGTTTGTTTGTGGAAATGGCTCCTTTGACGTCAGGATTGGGAATGAAGGTGCGGAAGCGCTGGCTGTCATAGCGGACCAGGTTGTTGTTTGTCGGGATCCAGACGTAACCTTTTTCGTCTTGGAATACGCTCCTCGCCCATAGGGAAGGCAAATCTTCGCTACCGGCGAAATTTTCGAAGCGAAGGTTTTCAAGAGAGGCGGCGAATCCGCAGCTCGCAAATACAAGGGTCACGAAGGCCGTGGCCAGACGTTTTGATTTTGGAATAAGCTGCTCATTCGGGTATGACATTGGATTCAAGATGCATTATTCTCCCTAAGATGGATTCTAGCAAACACGTTTTTCGCTAGATTAAGAACATGTATGCGAGTTTTATCTCTAGAGGTATAAGCGTAGATAGGGCGCGTATTCGCTTGGCCTAGTTGATGCATTCTTGTTTAGTTTCGGCCATGAAATTCGTTTTTCTACTCCTGATTCTTTCGTTTTCGATTTCATTCCTCCAGGCCGATACGTCGCAGGTGGATTTTAAGGTCACCCATGGGCCGATTTTGGGTAGGCCAGGCGAGACTACCATGAGCGTTTGGGTGAGAACGAATATTCCAGGTGAGGTTTCCGTTCGGTATGGCACGGAAAAGTTTAAGCAAGTCATGGTGTCGGAATATGTGGATACTAGTCTGGAAAACGACAATACGGGCGTTATAACGCTGACGAATTTGTATCCAGATACGCTTTACTATTATTCCGTCGACAAGGGACTTTCGGGTACCTTTCGAACGCTGCCAAGAGGAAGCGATTTCGCGAATGACGAGCACAATCCCGAGGGTTTGTTTAATTTTCAGTTCGAGTTCGTTTCTTGCGTTAATCAAAATCCAAAGTCCGGGGTTGGACCAAGTATGCCGATCTATGATACGCTGAACGACCAAGTTGCGGATAAGGTTCATTTCGCGATCTTAAATGGCGATTGGCTTTATGAAGAAGATCGCGGTTACCCTCCATCCGCTTGGATGGAGCAAGTGAGAGCCATCCCGGGCGAAATGCCGGATATACTGGATTATTCTCCGCCGGTTGCGGGCGTTTGGGAGAATTACAAAACGTACATGAATCGTGGCCGAAATATGATGGAATGGCATAGTCGCGTACCGAGCTTTTTTACGTTCGACGATCATGAGTTGATTAACGATATTTATGGCGCTGGCGAAGTTGGCTTAGTGAGTCGTCGCGCCGTTTTTCGGGATCCGGCGGTTAAGGCTTGGTTTGATTATCTAGGATGGGCCAATCCAGTGGCTCACGATAAATCGGCCCGATTCGGTCGAGCTCGTTTTGAAAAGGGGAGCGATGTCCTATTCGACCCGAAGGCGGATTTCACATCTATGAACCTTGAGGACTTTGCGAATTTGCATGTTCATTGGGGGAAGGCAACCGATGGCATTCCTCTGGGAGAATTGGATTTTCAGCCAGGCGATCCCAATTCGGGCGTTTATGGTATTGTGGAAGTTCTCGATAAGAATCGGGTCCGTATCGAACCGTCTGCTCGGGCGGATGGGCAGGCTTCGTACTCGATTGGGCGGCGCTCGTATGGATCTTTTCGCGTGGCGAATTGCGAGTTCTTCCTGCTGGATACTCGGTCTCATCGATCTATGCACGATGTAGCCAATCCGAACCAAGCGGGAGCGACGATTTTGGGAAAACAGCAGCTGAATTGGCTAAAGGATGCTATTGAGAAGTCGGATGCGGATTTTTACTTTATGGCCTCGTCCGTCGACTTTATGATTCCTCATGTGGGTAGTGGAGGAGGTGCCGACAAAAATTTAGTGGCAGCCAAGGACGATGCTTGGACGGTTTTTCTGGAGGAGCGCGAAGATTTGATAACGTTTTTCGAAGAGCGAAAGCAAAAGCAGTTCTTTATGATGACGGGCGATTTGCACAATAGCTTTGCGATCAAAGTGACACCGAATGTTTGGGAATTCGCATCGGGACCCGGCAATTCGGTCAACCACGTCCCGGCCGATGACGAAGGCAACCGTCCGGCCAATGGTCTGTTCAAATACGGACCACGAGAATGTGAAATTCGCTGGTCGTCATATGTCCTTGGTGATGCGCCGCGATTGGAGCGAGTCCATCCGCACTATTGCGTCGTTCAGATAAATAACGTCTTCAACAGTCCGATACAACGCGGCGACGAACGCTGGGTGGCATTTCCTCATCCGCAAGTGATATTCAAGTACTACGATGTGTTCACCGGTGACCTTAAGTATGCCGAATCGATCGTTGCGGGGTTGAATAACTGATTGGGGAATTTTGACGAATAATGACCGCAAGTTCTTGGTTTTTGTTCACTTTGGGTAGATCTCTTGAGAGTTGTCAACGACCCCGCCTTATCGGTGGTTTCGTTGCTCGTTTTGGTCGCGGCCGATCTTCCCGCTAAGCGCATTGGCGTCAACTTAAGCCCATGACGTCAATTATCATTGGAG
>JAPKDW010000132.1 GCA_028822375.1 Opitutaceae bacterium
GGCGAGTTTTGACGGCGGAAAAACTTGGCCGGTGAAGCGACTGGTTTTCGACGGGCGCTGCTGCACGATGCGACGAGAAAACCAATATTTTCCTATCAACAGATTAAATTAACTCTTCTTGAATTTTTCGCGGAGCGCAGCCAACATGGGCCCACAATGAACGCTACCCTTTCCTTCTTTTTTCGCACCCTTCCAGTCATTTACCTTTCAATACTGATCGGTTTGTTAGCCACACGAGGTCAAGACGCGCCCCCAAATATCATTCTGTTCCTAGTTGATGATCAGGGGTGGACCGGTACCTCGGTGCGGATGGACAAAAACGATCCTCGATCCCGCAGCGACTTCTACGAGACCCCCGCCCTCGAGCGTCTAGCTGCGCAAGGTATGAGGTTTTCTCAAGCCTACTCGCCCCACCCCAATTGCTCTTCAACTCGCATGAGTATTCAAACCGGCAAGAGTCCCGCCCGTATCGGCACTACCGATATTTACGACGTGAATCCCGGCACCCCAGGCTTCATACAGCCGTTTTACGAAATGTTCTACCTTAACAAGCCCCTGATCATGCACCTGCCCATCGTAGGTCTTCCTGAAAACGAAATCACCATTGCCGAGTTCGTAAAAAGGCACAATCCAGAATACGTGTTCGGGCATTTTGGTAAATGGCACATGGGCCCCAAAGATCCCAGCGTTCACGGCTACGATTGGTCCGACGGCCCCACCACGAATAAGGAGGGCAACCTCGAAACCGAAGATCCGAAAGAAATTTACACTGTCACCGAGAAGGCTGTTCGGTTCTTGCAGAGACAAAGCGCTCGAAAGACTCCCTTCTTTCTTCAGGTTTCACACTACGCGGTACACACAGCCATCCAGGCCAAACCGGAAACTATGGGGAAATACCGAACAGCAACCTCTGGGGAGCGTCACACCAATGCGGGCTACGGCGCGATGACCGAGGATCTTGATGATTCGTTGCGTATTCTGATGGAAGCGCTGGACGAATTGAACCTGACCGACAACACTTATGTATTCTACACCTCTGACAACGGCGGTGAAGTCCAGGATGGCAGCTCACCCACAAATAACATCCCCTTGCGTAAGGGAAAAACCCATACATGGGAAGGCGGTATCCGCGTGCCTTTTATCGCAAGAGGTCCTGGCATTGCTCCTGATTCCCAAAGCGATGCGCCGATAAACGGGTCCGATTTATTCGCTACCTTTGCAGATCTTACAGGAATCGATGCGAGCCTGCCGGACAATCAGGACGGAGGGAGCCTGGCCGGACTTTTGAAAAGGGGAGGCGAGGGGGATGTCGAGCGAGGAGTGGATCACTTCGTATGGTACTACCCGCACTACAGAAACATGAAAGATGTGTTTCCCCAGGCATCCATCCGCTACGGGGACTACAAGCTACGCAAGGAGTATGATACCAATACGATCATGCTCTTCGACCTCAGCAAAGACCTCGGAGAATCCAAGGACCTGAGCCCGACTAAACCGGACCTCGCTGCCCAGCTCCATAAACGACTCAACGACTATCTGGCCGATATAGGGGCCAAGGTTCCTGCCAAGAACTCGAACTACGATCCCAAGCTGGACAAAGGGTTGAACAACAGAACGTTTTTCAACCGCGCACCACAGGGCAATAGTCGAAACTAGGCAGCGCGGACACATTCCAGAACGAGTCAAATCGAAACAATTGTACCGAACGAAGAGACACATTCATTTCCTATCAACACGTAGAGACTCAATGAGCGGTAATAGGGTAACGCGAAGCATGGCGGGAATGGCGGCGCTTTCCAAGTGCCAAGCCAACAATGGATCAGCACAATCTGCTCGATCCGCGTTCAACTAAACCTGTTCGGAGATTGCCACACCACGCACCAAAGGTAAATTTCATCCACTATGAAAATCGATGACCTTCCCAACGCCCTCCGCCACGAAGGCGGACTCTCACGCCGTCTCTTCCTTGCCTCACGTTCCCTCTGCCATTCTTCCTCCTGCTGCTTGTAATACTCATCCTCTAAGCCCATTTCAATCAACTCGGCTGGAGGAGGGGTGCCGGCTTTTCGGTGCCCTCGTTCTCTTTGGCTCTATGAACGAAATCAATAAACTCAAAGACTATCAATTTTAGTTCGGAGTTTGGATTCTTTGCGTTCACAGGGATACATGACCCAAGACCGATGCCGCTGACGTAATCGACGGCCTTAATCCCTATGTCTGTTATCCCGCCTGAGCCTACCAAGGCTAAGGGCCATTTAAGACGATTTGCGGCTAGTTCGGAGAGAATCTCTGTCGACATTCTATTGAGGCGATCGCACGCAGCTAGAGCTTCGTCTAAGACCTTCTTAGCCTTGGAAAACTTTAAATTCTTCACGCTTTCACTCATCCTGGAAACTCCACTAGTTTAGATTTCGATTTAGGCGGGACAATAGAAAAGAAGGCTTCTCCTTGCTCCTTGGTGGCTAGGGCTCGGTAGTGATCGAACAACACTTGGGCGGGTTGCTAACCCGCCAATCCGGTAAGCGTGTCGCCTCAGCGAGGCGACCTACAGAAAAATAAGGGTTATGATGGTGCTTGGTATAACCGACAATCTATATCCGCAGTACGTCCCCAAGCAGCCTCGCACAGCCTATTTAAACTCCACGGTTCGTTGGGACTACGAAACCTACCACCCTACCGCATTAGTAACGGGAATACCCTCTCTACTCAGAAGCGGACCCCAGTGTTTTGCCAGGCAGATAAGCGTTAGACGCTTCGACAATCGCAGATCCCGACGTAACAATATTCCCGCGACCCGAACCTTCGTTTCCTACAAACGTAGAATTCAAAACACGCGTTCCGCTTGACTGCGCCTCATCAACCGAAGCCATGAAAACGCCTCCTTGGTTTTCCTCGAATTGGCACGCTTCGAATTTCGCTTCATGCACGCCAAGATTTTTCCCTATTAAACTCGGAATCCTGATAGTCCTTGCTCCCTTCAACGATAATTCCGGATATCCTAATATTCTCAATAATGTCAGAGCTATCCACCCATTCCTTTTGAGTACCGACTGCAACCACCGGCTGATTCGCACCCGCCGCTAGCAGAAACATAACTTCAGGTTCTCCCACAATCGAAACATTAGATCGATTGATTCGAAACGACTCTTCGAGTTCATAAAAACCAGGAGCGATTTTCACTATGATGGGCTCAGTCTCTTCTTTCTTGCGCTCCCCCACCAGCTCTTGAGCAGTTGCGAGCTCCTCCATATTCGAAACCCTTACCACCTCCTCTCCCCAAACAACGTTCTGAGCTACAACATGGGCAGAAACTACGAACGCCGATATCGATAGGTATTTATAAAATGGACTCACCATTACAAGAATTGAGGTTAATGCTGGAAGCCAGCATCAAACGAAGGGCAATTGCCGACTACACTAGCGTCTTTAGTTTTTATTTTACATAATAATAACAAACTGCCTGAATAATGTCCATCGGCAAACCCCTGACGTGTCTGTAGTATATTCCAATGGAGTCAGATACCCTTCAGACTCAGACAATCCGGAAGCCACATCATGCTTTACCATAATCCAGTCCTAATTATGGAATAGTCTCTAAAACTCCCCTAATAATCGAAAATGAAAAAGAAATCCCCTGCCCCAAGCCCCAAGCTGAAACTCTGTGCGGCCCAATGGACTCTCACTAACCAACCTTCTGTCGACAAAGAATGGTCGATAGACCGCAAGGTCAAAGCCGCCAAAGACGCCGGTTTTGTTGGAATTAGCACCGGAGCCACCCCCGAAACCATAGGAGCATGCTCCAAACACGGGATTAAATTAATCGGCATGACCGACATCAGCAGTGTCGATGAGGTTCAAGCTAAGCTTGGCCGCTTCAAAGGCTCGAGCGCTACCCACGTAAACGTGCAGCTATGCGACCACGATACAGCGATTCCCAAGGCTGTCACCATCGCCAGAAAAGCGATTGTCTATGGCGAATCGATAGGACTCAAACCCGCTATCGAATGGCACCGAGACACCTGCACGGAAACGCCCGAAAAAGGCCTAGCATTGATCGATCAATACAAGCGGCGCTACGGGGACACGCTTCGTGTCAATTTCGACTATTCCCATCCGGCGATCGTAAAACATCTACACCCAGGTAATTTCTGGAGCCGCCTTGCCGAGTATCGAATCGACTTACTCAAAAGCAGCGAACTCATCCACTTCCGCACATTCACCGGCTCTCATTGCCAAACGCCGATCACCAATGGGCGAGGAAAACTCGATTTAGACTTCATCGCCTGGCGCGACCATTTTCTAAAACCCGCGCTTGCGGCCTGGCTCGAAGGCGCCAAGCCTGGTCAGACTCTATGGGCAGTCGTAGAGCTCGGACCAAAAGGATCCGGATACGCGCTCGATTGTTTTCCAAACGTTTGGAAAGACGCCATCGTCGCTCGAGAAGAAATCGAGAAAGTCTGGCGAGCGCTCATGCGGAAACGAAAGCGCTAAGACCAAAAGCGAAACGCCACCCCGACGTGTCGGGGGTAGCTCTTCTGAAACAAGAATTTTTCCTCCCACGACGTAGCGAAGCGGAGATGGCGAAGCAATTGCACGAATCCTCACGAATGGATTTCCTTGTAGCTCAGTGCTTTAGCCTGAGTTCATCTTGTTTCATCCCACTGAAACGAGCGCGCTGGAGACAATGCTACATCGCAGGGCGGGGTGAAAGTGAAAATCCTACTCGCTTCCTTTTCGGCCGGGAAAGGTCAGTTCAGCAATCCCGGACTTATCCAATTCTCCAATACCGAGATCGATCATTTTTTGGTATTGATCGAAAGTCGCTTGAGCCAATGGAAGGTTAAGCGACTCAGTTGCAGCCAGCCCTAAAGCGATGCCGCTATCCTTCGCCGCATGAGCGCCGGAAAAATAGCATTCGTGATCCCGATCGATCATGTCATCGGAATCCGTCTCGAGAACACGAGAATTCGCACCGGTCTCCGAAAATACAGAGCATAGCATTCTCAGATCCAAGCCCAACGCTTGTCCAAGACCCAAACCTTCAGCCAAAGCGCCAGTATTAATATTCATCACCATATTAACCAAAGCCTTTACCTCCGCAGCCTTACCGGACTCGCCAATATAGAGCAGCTTTTTACTCAGGTCTTCCAAGAGCGGCTTAATTTGATCGAAGGCTTCCTTCTTGCCTCCAATCATCAAATATAATTCTCCATTACGGGCCTGAGGAATGCTCGACGCCATACAAGCTTCCAGCGACGAAGCTCCTCGTTTTCCAGCTTCTGCATCAATCTTGCGATGCACGTCAGGCGTAACCGTAGCGCAATTCACAAATACCTTTCCTGCCGCATCTTCGAAGAGATTATCGTCTCCAAAGAAAATCGCGTCCATTGCTCGATCATCGGTAACCACGGTTAGGATGATATCCGACCCAGCCGTCAAAGCCTTCAACGACGGCGCAACGGTTGCGCCAATCTCCTCAGCCAACGCGTTTGCCAAGTCAGTCGACCTATCGATTACTTGCGACACTTTGTATCCACAATCCTTCATGCGACGAGCCATGTTAGCTCCCATACGACCTAGCCCTACAACACCGATGCGTTTATCTTTCATAACGATTGATAATCCCGATGCGCCAATACTTGTCAAAGCGGATTCGCCGCTTTGTTGAATCCTTCGCATAATGCCACTACGCAAACACCTAATCTCGGGATAAACCCGCTCCTACATTTCAAGGACGTAGTTGTACCCGCGACCCCGATTACCGGCAAAACGATAACCTACTGCTCTTCCGGCCGAGTATACGTTTCGAACGTTGGCTCAGCTCCAGCCATCTTCAAAAACCGATCGAGCGGCACGATTTCAAACGCGGGCCCCAGCCCATCGAAAATCTTCTTAACTGCCGAAATATCGCTCCACTGCCTAACGTGCATCAAAAGGAAATAAGGACGCGTATCGTTGATCGCCGCTAGCTCCACGAGATCCGCATGCACCAATTCCGCCGGACGCTCAGGAGACATGTAGTAGTCGTAAGACAACATCGGCCGACCATCGCGATTTACGAATGTGAACGCCGGCGCGTATCCGTTCAGAAAACCCAACACCTCAGGCATGCCTTCGTAATACTGATCGATAACCGATTGAGGAAGGTCAGGATTCCCCTCGACTGTCGCGCCTTCCGAATAATCCATTATCTCGAAAACATTGAGGTCGAGATCCTCCATCATTTCTCGAGACTTTTCTATAACTGCCGGCAAGGCTTCCGATGGAATCGCCTTCGAGTACATGTACCCCGGACCCGACAAACCGCCAATAAACAGATCATTAGGCGTCGCTTGCGAATAGAACATTTCCAACATCGACGGCCCCATCCAAAGCCAATTCTTTGTTACCTGCCAGGCATAGGGAATCTCACCGCGGCCCGGCTTAGTCCAAGCGCCGATCCCAAGCGAATCCGTCTGGACCGCCGCAATGTATACCTTCTTTTCAGGGGCATAGGTTTTTCCAGGCTCAACATTATGATTGTTCAAAAACTCGAACCCAGGCGTGAGCGGCACCTGCGTATTAAAACTCATATTCGGCAACGTATGCAGTCCCGAGACCCGAATAACATGCGACGACGCCAGCTTCACATGATCGCGCTCTTTGTCTTTTGCATAGGAATGCCAACCAAAACACATGCCCATTTCATTCATTTCCGAGAACAAGCGATCCGCTAAGCGATATTCATCTGCTTCATCCGGATCCGCGGCATCAGTGGAGAGATCGCTAAAAAAGCACTCGTGATACATCCCAAAATCCGCCACGCCAGGCCGCATTCGCGTGCCATGCTCGCCGCCCATCCAGACGATGTAGTCCTTGCTGCAGCGATCCCAATATTCCTCGTAGGCCCAAGTATAAATCTCGAAATCGCTCTGTCCCGTAAAACGACCGCGATAATCTTCGATCATCTCCAATCCGAGTTCCTCCATCAGCGGAATTTCGTCTTCCGAAACGACAATCGCATCCTCCAAGCCGGCTAGAGTAAACGCGACGATCAACGACGTGCGCTCTTTCTTATCCCATACGATGTACCGGTCGACACGATCGCTAAAAGTCTGCAATGCCTGTTTTAGCGAACGAAGCTTCTTAAACGTAAATTGCTTCCTTTCCTCATAGAATTCGGCGATTTCATCGGTAAATCGAAAATCCCACGTTTCCGGATAATTAAAATACAACAGCGGCCCCGTTTCATTGACCACGCCCTGCAAAGTAATCAATGCCGCTTGCTCTGGCAACAAACCATCGATCTCCCAATCCGCGACCATATCCATCATATAGGCCTCGCGATATCCTTCCCGTTTCATCTTAAAAATGAGCGGTTGATCCGCTGGACGGGTCGGGCGCTGAATCGTCCAGGTCAGAATCGTCCCATCCTCGTCCAACGAAAAAGTCGACTGACTAAAAAACTCCTTCTGTCCCTGAGAAGAGAGAATGGGATAACGTTCTTCGAAATGCAGCGACCGGAATGGCTTTTCCCAATTCGCCCGAATCGAGCGCATTTCGCCTACTGCAAACCGAAGTCCCATAAAGACGTTGCTGACGAAAGCCTTGTGATCGATTGGAAACTCGTTGCTCGCTCCGCCGAGTTCCAAATCGAAACTCTCGGAACGCGACCGTGTCGTTCCCCAACGCTGCGTAAGCGAAACGCGATCCTCGCTAAGCGATTGAAAATCCAGCGACACTGTACCGAAAAGATCGATATTCGTACTTTCTCGGGGAATCATGACCCATTTCCCCAAAAAATCTTCAGCTTTCGGTTTCGCATAAGCCAAGTTTGTCAAACAAAGCAGATAACTGCAAAACGCCACAAGTCTTATCATAGAAGGCATCGAATTACGGGTATTTTTCATAGATTTTGGGACTAAGAGACTGTTTAATAAATTCCGCCCCAGCAGTTGAAGTGAGTTTTAGAATCAAATTGCAGCTTTCGAAACGAGGAATACCCGGAGGGTATTGTGAAATGAGAAAATGCGATTTGAACGGGAAAGACACGAAAATACGAAATGACTGATTTATTAAACAGGCTCTAAGAATTAAGAGTCGTACCAAATGATCCTTTTGCCCTTTAGCAAACGAGGCCTTGGTTTACCGAAAAATGAGGTCGAGGTCGAAAAATAGGTTATTTCAGCCCTCAATCCAAGCTACCCGTTCCTGCTTCTATCCAATCCTACGAGCGCAATCGCCCGAAGCAGAATATTTTCACTACAAACTCAGAACTCTAAACTGTGGACCTAGCAATCCTTACAGACGAAATCTCTCTCGATCTTGACGAAGCGCTCGACGAAGGCAAACGCCTCGGCTTTCGCAAGTTCGAGCTACGTTGCGTCGACTCTTACGAACACCGGGTTCCATACCTAAACCCAGGTGTGGAAGAACGTCTTTTACGCAAAATCGAAAACCAGGAAATCGAATTAACCGCCCTCACTCCGGGCCTTTTCAAGATCGGATTATCGAATACGGAAGGTATTCGCAAGGCGCTGGAAGACGCCTTGCCCAAAACGTGCGAAATGGCAAAGCGGCTCGGAGCTCCGCGAATCATTGTATTCAGTTTCTTGAGAAACGGCGGAGGAAATCGGGAAGAAGCCCTATCCATCCTCAAACAGGCAGGGCAAATCACCGCCGAACACGGACTTCAACTTTCAATCGAAAACGAACCGGGATTTTTCTGCGACACAGGTGTCAATACCGCCGAATTCGTTAAATCGATTAACGCCGAAAACGTAGGCATCAACTGGGACCCCGGCAACGCTCTGGTCTCCGGCGAAGCCGCCTACCCCATCGGTTACGAAGCCGTCCGCCCCTATCTTCAAAACGTACACATAAAAGACACTATTCCCATTCCTCCAGATAAATGGGAAAATCGCCTCATCGGCGACGGCGGCGTAAACTGGCTAGGACAGCTACGGGCGCTCATCAACGATAAGCCAATCGATCATCTCACTTTGGAAACGCACGTTTTTCCCGTACTTGAAGCGACTCGAGAAGACGTTCGGCGCTTAAAGATCCTGATGGATACCGTCAAAGCGATAAATCAACAAGACGCCTGACAACACACTCAATCGCCGGTGGCCGGCGAGGTCCTTCGCTATGTCACCAAATAACAACGACACTCGATTAGAAAAACTACAGCGAATCAATACGCTGATTCTCTTTTTTTGCGCCGTTGCATTCATTGCTGACTCGAAAGCAGCGAATCCGGAAGATTTCTCGATCGATTCGATCCAAAGCGGCCACCCACGCATCCTTGCATCCGATGCGGATTTCGAAGCGATCCGCAATGCAACCGAAGACCCCTTACAAACGCAGTACATGGAATTTTTGCGTGGCACGGCAGAAGCGATGCTCCCTATTCCTCCCATAAACCACGAACTCGCCGGATTCCGACTCCTCAGTCAATCGCGCAAGTTCCTAAAACGTATATCCACCTGGGCTCTTCTCTATAAAATCGACGGAAACACCGCGTATCGCGACCGAGCAATTCGAGAAATGGAAGTCGTCGGCGCCTTCCCTGATTGGAATCCTCGCCACTATTTGGATGTTGGAGAAATGACGCTCGGCATGTCCATTGGGCTGGATTGGTTTTGGGACGACCTTTCGAGCAACCAACGAAATCACTTTCTCGACGCTCTTGAGAAAAAAGGAATCAATCCTTCGTTCGACGAAAGTGATCCCAACAACTGGTGGCTCTATTACAATAATAATTGGAATCCCGTTTGCCACGCAGGAATGGTATCGGCCGCCCTTCTACTTGCTGACAGAAACCCGGAACTAGCCAATCGCGTTATTACTCGGGCAATCAAGGCAGTACCCAACGCCATGAACGAAACCGATCCTGACGGAATCTACCCCGAAGGCCCTGTTTACTGGACCTACGGAACGCATTTCACTGCCGTCCTCATCAACCTCCTCGAACACGCCTGCGGCGATTCGTTCGGGCTCGCTGAACATAAATCATTTCGCGAATCGATCGAATTTCGAAGCCATGCAGTTTCGCCAACGGGCTCGTTCTACAATTTTTACGACAACGGAAAACTCGTACGATTCGAACCCGTAACTGCCTGGTTTGCCTCCCGTTACGGTAGTCAAACCGGATTCAACCAAATGCAGCGAGGATTAAAGGATTTCCTCAGCGACAATCCGTGGATCCCGGAAGACGATCGCCTGCGTACCCTCCCGATGCTTGCGCTCTGGTACCCGAAATCCAATGACTTTCCGAAAGATGCCAAAAATGATATCCCGACAAGCTGGAAAGGAGACGGCCCCAACCCAGTAGCATTCATCCGAGAACGCTGGAATGACCCCAACGCATTCTTCCTTGGTTTCAAAGGTGGCAACGGATCCATCAGCCACGCCCATATGGATGCGGGCAGTTTCATTTTTGAAGATCAAGGTATTCGGTGGGCAATCGATTTGGACCCTCAAAAGTACCTCAGTCTCGAATCAAAAGAACTCGGCATTTGGGACCGTCGCCAGCATGCGGACCGATGGAGGGTTTTCAGAATGGGACCCTACGCTCACAATCTCCTCCTCATGGATCAACGGCTCCAAAATGCGGATGCCGCAGCAACTATCACTCACTTCGAAGAAAAGTCGGATACAGTTCGCGGCGTGGTTGACCTTTCTGCCGTTTACGAAGGCCAAGCCCAAAACTACAAACGAACATTCATAACCCACGATTACCAGGTCCTCCAGGTCAACGACCAAGTACGCGGCGCTCGCGAGCGAACCGAGCAGCAAGGCAGAATGAGCGGCACGCTTCGCTGGAGAATGCTCACGCGAGCTCAGGTTGAAATTAAAGGCAACGAAGCCACGCTTATACAAGATGGCAAACGTCTCTACTTCAAAGTTCTAGAACCAAGCGCGTTCACCTTAATGGCTGATCCGATTGATCCGCCTCCCTACTACTGGGACGAGCCAAACCCGGGAGTCAACGCGATCGACCTCTGGTGCAAAACCGATAACTCCGGAAACCAGGACATAACCATCCTTATGAGCTCGGACCGAAAAGCTCTCGAGCGAGTCGCTGATTCCTTTTAAAGAACAGCAGCGCATCGCGGGATAAACCCGCTCCTACAATTAGAGTAAGAACCCTGTAGGAGCGGGTTTACCCCGCGATCCATTGTTCCGATAATCTCCTCGAAGCTTACTCCCACGAACTTAACCAATTTATTTAGCGAAATCTCATGACACTTAAAAAGAAAATCGGCATTACTGGCTCCGACGGAAATGTAGGCTCAGCCCTTCGAGCGGCATTCGCCGAACAGTACGATTTACGTCTCTTCACATTGAATACAGTCGACTAAGAATCGACGATTGCCGACCTATCGGATGCCGATCAAGTTAACGGGAAATTCGATCGAGAGTAATCAATCTCACGGTGTCCAAGGTAGCGGCCGATCTCCGAGCGGCCACAGATCCCGCTGAGCGCATACGCGTCAACTTAACTGAAATCGTCTGACGGAGTGGAG
>JAPKDW010000133.1 GCA_028822375.1 Opitutaceae bacterium
CTTGTTTATTTCAATCGATGACTTGAATGACTGGCTCGGCTGCTATGGGGGTCATCCTCAAGTAAAGACGCCTCATATCGATCGATTGGCAGGGGAGGGGGTTCTGTTTTCCAATGCTCACTGCCAGGCGCCAATTTGCAATCCTTCGCGTGTGAGTTTGATTCTCGGACAATTGCCATCAACGACAGGGATGTATTTTCTGGCTCCGAACTTCAGAACGGTTGAGAAAACGCAGGACGCTGAGACGCTTTTTCAGTATTTTCGCCGACACGACTACTACCTCTCGACGATGGGAAAGATTTTTCACGGCAAGGTGGACAAACCGTCATTCGATCATATTGAACCGACTACTGGTTGGCGCCGCCCAGCGAAGAAAATTCATTATACCATTCCTGGGAGTCATCCGCTGTGGGATTGGGGAGAAGTGGATGTGCCTGACGAAGAAATGCGAGACCATAAGACGGCAGAATGGGCTGCTAGGGAATTACCGAAATTGGCTGAGCGTTCAGAACCTTTCTTTCTCGCTGTCGGTTTTAGTCTGCCGCACGTTCCGCTTTACGCTTCCAAAAAATGGTTCGACCTTTATCCCCTCGACGAGGTCCAACTGCCGGAAGCCATCGTAAACGATCGCGATGACATCCCAGAGATTTCAAAAACGTTAACGCTCAATCCAACAGGGCCGCGTCACGAATGGATGACTGAGAATGATGAAGCGCGACACGCAGTAAGGGCCTATTTAGCGTCAAACAGCTTTGTCGATCATCTCGTTGGGATGGTTTTGGACGGACTTGAAGCGAGTGGCGAAGCGGACAATACGATAATTGTTTTATGGAGTGATCATGGGTTTCATTTAGGCGAGAAACAACGCTGGGCGAAACGTACGCTTTGGGAGGATACGACGCGTGTTCCATTGATTATCACCGCACCAGGAATGTCAGAGGGAGAAGTGTGCAGTCGTCCTGTTGGTTTAATTGATTTGTATCCAACATTGACGGATATGTGCGGACTACCATCGAAAGCGGATAACGAGGGAGTCTCGCTAAAACCGCTTTTGCAGAACCCGCATGCGATTTGGGAGCAGCCCGTGTTGACTACCTTCGGCCCGAATAATCATTCGATCCGGTCGGAACATTGGCGATATACGCGGTACGTGGATGGAACGGAAGAATTGTACGATCATCGGAAAGATCCGAACGAATGGACGAATCTAGCGAGCAATCCAGAGTACGCTCAAATCATGCGCAAACATCAGACGTCCATTCCAACGCTCAATGTGGTGCCTTTACCCGGAAGCGCCGGATCGGATTCGCCTCTTTATGGAGAGGGGGGAGGCGTTTCTTTGAGTGAAGCAATGGGGCGCGCTACGAGCAAACAGTAGCCTAGTCCATCTCTCTCATTTGGAAGAACGAAGTCGAGTCTTGCTGAATGGTGAAGCATTTGATCCAATTTCGATGCATCTGTAGGTGCCCAACTCGCTTTTATTGAGTCACTAACCCTTATTAAAACTCATGTCTACTAAACGCCCTTTTTCTCGTCGCAAATTCCTGACTGCTTCGGCTGTTGGTATCGCCGCGCCGATGATCATTCCCGCTAGCGCCATCGGTCGAGGAAAGCGTCCAGCGCCTTCCAATCGGATTAACGTGGCATGTTTTGGATTCGGAACGATTGCGCACGCGACAGTTCCTGCATTTCTTAGGGAAGATCGAGTGCAAGTTGTCGCTGTTGCGGATGTGAATCGCTTGTCCGGAAATTACGGGTATCGTGGCGAGTTGCAAGGAGGGCGCCTGGAGTGCATGCGCATTGTTAACGAGCATTACGCGTCAACCGAAGGGCGTATGGATTATCACGGTTGCCGGGCATATGAAGATTTTCGCGAGCTGCTCGACAATGAGGATGTAGACGCGGTCAATATATCGACTCCGGATCATTGGCATGCCGTGTTGGCGATTTACGCAGCCAACAAAGGGAAACACATTTACGGACAGAAGCCGTTGGCGGTGACGGTTGGCGAAGGTCGGAAAATGGTCGAAGCGGTCAATCGCAATAAGGTGACCTGGCAAACAGGTAGTCAGCAGCGTTCGGAAACCTATTTTCGTGAAGCTGCCGAGTTCGTGCGAAACGAGCGTATCGGAAAACTGCAACGAATCGTTATCGGTTTGCCAGGCGGACACTCGAACTGGAATCAAATGGGCGATCGGATAGAACCGGAAGCGGTTCCGGACGGATTGAATTACGACCTTTGGCAAGGACCTGCTCCCGATCGCGAGTATCGTCCCGCTATACTGCCTTTGAATTGGCGGCACAATTTCGATTATTCCGGTGGGATGATCACCGACTGGGGAGCTCATCACATCGATATCGCCCAACTGGCTATGGATATGGATCATAGCGGACCAATTAAAATCGACAATATAAAGGCGGAATTGCCCGCTCCTGACGACCTCTACAATACCGCGACTAAATTCCATTTCGAATGCGCTTATGCAAGTGGCGTAAAGATGGTCGTCGCCGATACATCGGAAAACCCACAAGGGATCACTTTCGAAGGCGAAGGTGAAAAGAGCATTTTCGTCAAGCGCGGCGACATTAAGATGAACCCCGTAGAACTGCGTCGCGAACGTATCCAAGAAAATGAGAAACATGTCTATAAGAGCACGAATCACGTAAGCGATTTCATTTCAGGAATCTACAGCGGTGGCCGGACGGCAGCGCCGATTGAAGCGAGTCACCGTTCGATTTCGATTTGCCATTTGGCGAACATCGCAATCCGTCTTGGTCGTGAATCTCTCGAATGGGATCCGAAGCGAGAACGCGTCATCAATGACGATAAAGCCAATGCAATGCTCAATCGCCCAATTCGTGGCGGTTGGAAGCTACGTTAGGCGTTAGCGTTTTCATTAGTCCGACTTGGTCGGAGAATGGTTTTTTGAGCAGTCTCTTTGCGTAAGAGGCTGCTT
Organism: Opitutaceae bacterium; assembly: GCA_028822375.1. Classification (GTDB taxonomy): domain Bacteria; phylum Verrucomicrobiota; class Verrucomicrobiia; order Opitutales; family Opitutaceae; genus Pelagisphaera. The sequence continues at coordinate 2,958 of JAPKDW010000133.1, forward strand.
TGGGGGTTATATGATGTGGGTTATCAATGCACGCTTTTGGCTAATATTATGAAATAGGCGATTTCTTCCTCATTGAGCTTCGAGGAATGAACCCGGTTGCGATTCAATTTTGTGGAATTTCAAGCTTGAATTCCACTTACTGGTCGGTGAAAAAATAGGCATGGATAACTCTTCGCTTTTCGTCGCCATCATAGCTTCAGTTTTCGCTCTCGGATTCGCACTCGCCAAATATAAGGCGATTATGAAGCGAGACGAAGGTAACGAGAAGATGAAGGAGATCGCGAAGATGATCCAGGATGGAGCCTTCGCGTTTCTTAAAGCGGAATATACCTGGCTAAGTGTCTTCGTCGGGATTGTTTTTGTCGCCATAGCGATTTCTCCAACGGATCAGGGGCTCGGCATTCGTACGGCTATCGCCTTTGCGAGCGGCGCCTTTGCATCGGGACTTGCGGGGTTTTTCGGTATGTATACGGCAACCCGTTCAGCGGTACGTACTGCGGAAGCGGCTCGGACGAATTTGAAACATGCCTTGGCGGTTTCGTTTAGCTCGGGCATTGTGATGGGGTTTTGCGTGGTTGGGCTGGGTTTGCTTGGGGTCGCGATTCTCGTTTTTCTATATTCTCAAGGCGGTCCGATTACAGAAGGGGTTTTGGAGCAAGTTCTTGGTTTCAGTTTTGGGGCTTCGTCGATCGCTCTGTTTGCCAGAGTTGGCGGTGGCATTTTCACGAAAGCCGCTGACGTCGGATCCGATCTCGTCGGAAAGGTCGAAGCGGGAATTCCCGAGGACGATCCACGCAATCCGGGAACCATCGCTGATAACGTTGGCGACAACGTTGGGGATGTCGCGGGAATGGGGGCGGACCTTTTCGAATCATATGTGGGCTCGATTATTGCCGCCATGATTTTGGGAGCGGCGTTGTTTGCGGGACAGGAAAACGTTTCAAGCGTTATTCTGTTGCCGATGGCGGTGGCGTCTTGTGGAATCGTCGCTTCGGCGATTGGGAGTTTTTTCGTATCCGCAAAAGACGAACACTCACTTCACCTGGCTCTATTTCGCGGTTTGCTTGTGGCATCTATCATATCGATGGGCGCGGTCTTTGTATTGACGAAATGGGTATTCGATTTCGAAGGGCTTCGACTCAATGGCCTCGAGATTGGCGGCATGAATGTGTTTTGGGCCGTAATCGCGGGTTTAGTAGCGGGAGTGGCGATCGGCAAAGTGACGGAGCATTACACCGCGTTGGAAGCAAAGCCTGCTCAGTACATTGCGTCGCAATCGAAAACCGGAGCGGCGACTAACATTATCCATGGTTTGGCTACAGGTATGGAGTCGGTTGCGATTCCTGTGTTGTTGTTATGTGGAGCGATCTATTTCGCCTACGATCAAGCGGGCGTGTATGGAGTGTCGATATCGGCGGTCGGTATGCTTTCCACTTTAGGGATTTCATTGGGAGTGGATGCTTACGGTCCAGTTGCTGATAATGCCGGCGGCATGGCTGTGATGGCGGGATTGCCGGAAGAAGTTCGCGCTCGTACCGATGCCTTGGACGCAGTGGGTAATACGACGGCTGCAGTTGGAAAAGGATTCGCCATTGGTTCCGCGGCTTTAACGGCTTTAGCTTTGTTCAACGCGTATTGCGAAAAGGCGATACCGGGTGTCGGCAAGCTGGTTCTCGATATCAACAATTCGGATGTAATGATCGGTTTGCTTCTCGGCGGGTGCTTGCCTTTTCTGTTCAGCGCTCTAACAATGAGAGCCGTCGGAAAGGCTGCTGGATTGATGGTCGATGAAATTCGCCGTCAGTTTCGTGAGATCCCGGGGATACTCGAAGGAACTGGAAAACCTGATCCCGCGCGATGCGTTCAGATTTCCACAACTGGCTCGCTTAAGCAGATGGTTTTGCCTGGATCAATGGCGATTGTGATTCCCGTAGCGGTCGGCAAGTTAATGGGAGTCGAGATGTTGGGTGGCCTGTTAGCAGGGGCGCTGGTAACCGGCGTTATGATGGCAATCTTTATGGCGAATGCGGGAGGCGTTTGGGATAACGCCAAAAAATACATCGAAGAAGGACACGAGGGTGGTAAAGGCTCCGATGCTCACAAAGCCGCGATCGTGGGCGATACTGTAGGCGACCCATTCAAAGATACTTCCGGGCCAGCTCTTAATATATTGATCAAGCTGATGACCGTAGTAGGATTAATTTTTCTGCCTTGGTTCGTCGGCTAGAACGGCAATCTCTATTGGAGAATTTCTTCTTCGAATAGGATACGTTGCGATTCGGGCATGGTGATTTCGTGATCCGTGATTTCCGGTCGCGATTCACCTGCGCGTTCCATTGCGTCGAGAATTTTGGTTTTCAAATGGGCCTTCACTTCGTTGTGCGAGGCGTATCCAATCAAATTCTGCAGTTCGTAGGGATCGGATTGCAGATCATAGAGATAGTTTTCCGTATAGGCATCGGAGCAAGACTCCGTTTCGCCATCAGCGTCCGGAGCGACGATTCCGTATTTCCAGCGACTTGTTCGAATGGCTCGGCCGACCTGGGATTCGCTGATTTGGATGAAGGCTTCTTGCTCCCATTCACGGCTCTGACCGCGGAGTATCGGCATGAGCGAGCGTCCTGGCAGGGATTCCGGAGGAGTGATGCCACATGAGTCAAGCAGCGTTGGGACGAGGTCGACAAGACTGGTGACTTCTTGTCGTCGTCCGCCACCATTGAAACCAGGGCCGCAGAAAGCAGTTGGGACCCTCACGGATGCTTCGTGACCGGAACGTTTGTACTCCGAATTTCGCGTCTTGAAGTGGCAGGCGTGATCGGCGGTGTAGAGAATGATGGTATCCTTGTCTATGCAAAGGCTCTTGAGGGCGTCCATGATTCGGCCGAGAGCCTCGTCCAGTCGCTTGATCATGCCCAAATAGCCACCGAGGTGCTGTCCTGAGCTGCCTCCAAGAGCTTGGAGGTCGGGAGGCATCCATTTACCGGTGTAGCGCTCGCGATAGCCATCGGGAGGCGGGTAGTCGTCAACGTGATTCTGGTGGTGCGGTTCGAGGAAGGAAGTGAAGAGGAAGAAGGGTTTGTCTTCTTTGCTCTTCTCGTCGACATATCGAATGACCGCGTCGGTCATCGCATCGACGCGATAGCCTGGAAGATGGACCTTCTCGTTGTCGTTGTTCCAGAGATTGCAATCGTAGGCATCGGATTGGAATTCGAGCAGGTTGCTTGCTAGCCAATAATCGTATCCGCCACGTTCTTCGGCAGGAACGAAGTCGTCTCTGGTACCTAAGTGCCACTTGCCGATGTAGCCGGTATTGTAGCCAGCCTCATTGTAGTGCTGGGCGATGGTCTTGAGATTCTTGTCGAGGGCGATTCCATTGCGCCAGCTTCCCGTTTGGGTAGCGTAGAGTCCGGTTTGGAGGCATGAGCGAGCTGGGCCGCAGACTGGTTGGCAAGTGATCGAATGATCGATGTGAGTACCGAAATTGGCCATTCGGTCGAAATTCGGCGTAACATCCAATGGATTGCCATGCGCTCCGCAAGTGTCCCAGCGTTGCTGGTCCGTGAAGAAAACGATCACGTTTGGTTGTTTGCTCATAATAGGGGGGGGAGTATCGTAATCTCTATTACGCTCGTGCAATAGTGTTAGGATAAAAATTGGTTCGTGGAGCGATTGCAAGTTGCATTTGCTGACTCTCGATTCGATTGGGCCTTGAGAAAGTTCTTATGCTAGTTCGTTTTGGATGCATGTCTGATCAACTGCTTAAAGGACGAGTCGCGCTAATCACAGGTGGTTGTTCCTTTGGCTGTTTTTCTAGCAAGTCAGCACGAATTTGGACCGTCCGGGCAGAGCTTCGCTTTGAATCGAAGGATTCTCTGAGAAGCTGCCTAATAGTTCTGAAAGGGTAGGCAACGGCTTGCCTCATCGCATCAATCTTCCTGCTCGGCAGGCCGGGACGTCGTTGCCCTACCAAATACCGCTACGTAGAGCTATGTCGCTTTCGCATGCGCTATCCTTGGCGAGTGAATCCACGCCACCACCGGTTCATTAGCGCTTTGAAGTCTTCAAGAATGAGATAGGCGCAAGGGACAAGGAGGAGAGTGATGAACGTCGCGAAGAGCACGCCGAAGGCAAGCGATGTTGCCATAGGTATCAGAAATTGAGCTTGAAGGCTGCGCTCGAGCAGAATTGGGACCAAGCCGACAAAGGTTGTGATGGATGTTAGAATGATTGCTCGAAAGCGTTGGCTTCCACCAACGTGGACCGCTTCGAATAGAGACATGCCTTCATTGCGTAGACGATTTATCCGTTCTACCAATACAAGCGAATCATTCACGACAACCCCGGCCATAGCAATTATGCCAAGCAAAGAAAGTAAGCTCAGGTCTTGTGGCGTACCAAGGTTTCGAAAATTAATTAAATGCCCGAAAATCGCTCCGCCGATCCCGAAAGGAATGATAGAGATTACAATGAGCGGCTGGAGATAGCTTTTGAAGGGTATCGCGAGTAACGCGTAAATCAGGATAATGACAAGAAGCATCCCGCCAACAATTGCTGGTATTGACTCTTCCATGTCTTTCGCTTCTCCGCCTTTCAGTGATCTTACTTCTGGGTATTTAGCCAGGACCTTACCCAATATGCTGTCGGGATCGCCTGAGAACTTTCCATACAATGCTGCGTTGATAGAACCGGTGGTGGCGATATCTTTGTCGGCATCAGCTTGAATGTTGATAACGCGTTGTCGATCGAATCTGGAAATAGCCGGATAACCTACGCCGTAGTTGAGATCAGCGACTTCTGAGATAGGGATACGTGAACCGTTAGGAGCGACGATTCGCATGGACTCTAGGTTGCCGAGTGATTCGCGTTCTTCTTTCGGGTAGCGAACCATAACGCGGACATCCTCCTTGCCGCGCTGGACACGTTGCGCTTCAGCTCCGTAGAAAGCGTACCGAATTTGACGCCCAAGGTCGGTTGAGGTGAGACCAAGCGACCGAGCACTGTCTTTCAGCGTTACTTTGAGTTCTCGTTTTCCTTCCGCGTAGGTGTCGCGAATGTCGAGGAGACCATCGAATTGCTTGAGCTCCTCCTGTATTTCCATCGATGCGGCTTTGAGATCGCGGAAGTTTCTACCGGTTAACCGAATATCGACGGGAAGGCCCACTGGACCGGCGGCGCTGGAAAGGAAGTTGAGTTTTCTGGCTCCTGGTATTTCGCCCACTTTTTCCCGCCAACGTTGGGAGATCTCATCCGCGTTGGAATCGATAAGTTCGGCCTTCGATAATTCCAGTATGATGGAAGCGATGTTGCCGCCACTGTTAAATGAAGTGGGAGCGGGTCCCCCAGACAATACGCTATAGCCCAAAAACGCTGCTTTATTTTTTACCGGATCGAAAAATCCTTTAGCGATTTCTTCCTCGGAGATTTCTGTCAGAGCATTTTCAATACGATTAAGCCCTTTTTGCGTTTGCGACAATGGCGTACCTTCAGCCATATTCAGTTCGACGAAAATATAGTCAGAAGGAACATTTGGAAAGAACACGAATCGAACCAATCCGGAAGCGACCAGCGCAAAGGAAACGATCAACATCGCAATGAATACGGATAGAGTCACCCAGCGAAACTTTAGCGCTCTATCGAGTATAGGCATGTAGACGTTTTGTATGAAGCGTTCTAATCCGTCTGAAAATCGTCTCTGCCAGCGAGAGAAGATATTGAGATTCTCTCGTCCATCCTTGCCGCCGACATTGCAGAGGGACAGGTGGTAAGGGAGGACCAGCTTGCTCTGAACAAGCGAAAACATAAGCGTGGGAATTACGACGACCGGAATGACGTACATGAACTTCCCAATCATGCCCGGTAGGAAGAATACGGGAATAAACGCAACGGCTGTAGTTATGACAGCAAAGGTCACCGGCATTGATACAAGTTTAGCTCCCCGGACTGCAGATTCCACTCCGGGGCCATTTTTCTGGAATTCCGTAAAAACGCTTTCGCCTACGACGATGGCATCGTCGACTACAATTCCTAATACAAGGATGAAGGCAAAAAGCGAAAGGAGATTGATGGAGATACCAATCATCGGCGCAATAGCGATGGTCGCGAGGAAACTGACTGGAATTCCGATCGCTACGAAAAATGCGAGTGATGGACGAAGAAAAATAGTCAGGGTAATGATTACCAATATGAATCCTATGAGACCATTATCAAGGAGCATATCTATACGACCTTGCAGGTAGAATGACGAGTCGCTCCAGGTTTCAAGTTTTACGCCATCGGGGAGCCACGTTTTAGAAGCGTTTTCCACGTATTCGTAGACTAACTTCGAGATTTCAAGAGGGTTTTCGGAACCTACCTCTCGAACGATGATTATTCCTGCGGGCTTTCCGTTGAACTTGGTGATCATGTCCTGATCCGCAAAGCCGTCTTTTATCGTTGCTACGTCGCCAAGGTAGAGCTTCCCCCCGTCGGGGTTGCTGAGAAGGACAATGTTCTGAAAATCCGTACCGACGTAAGCCTGCTCTTTGGTTCTCAATGAAATTTCGCCTCCCTCGGCTTTGATGAGCCCACCGGGGAGGTCTAGCGAATTCGATCGAACGGCCTGTACTACCTGATCGAAAGTGATGTCGTAGTTACGTAGTTTAAATTCAGATACTTCGATGGAAATTTCGTAATCGCGAACGCCTTGAACTTCGGCCTGACTAATGCCTTCGATCTCGACGATTTCGTCCCGTACGCGTTCGGATATTTTCTTGATCTCCTTTTCGCTCGCGTCGCCATATACGGATACGCGAATGACGTCTTTTTGAATGAGCGGTTCGTCGACTATGGGGCGTTCCGTATCGACTGGAAAGGAGATGATGGCATCGACTCTCGATTTTATGTCGTCTTTTACTTTGGCGAGATCGTAGCCTTTGTTAACGGTCGCTGTGACCACTCCGTAACCTTCTTGGGCGGTAGAGATGATTTCCTTGATACCATCGACGGCTTGGATTGCTTCCTCGATTCGGATTACGACCGATTCCTCGACTTCCTCAGGCGAGGCTCCTAGATAGGGCACTCGAACCGTAACTAAATCCAGTGAGAATTGCGGGAAAAGTTCACGCTTAACCGTCAAGTAAGACGCTATCCCGCCAAAGACGAGGATGAGCATGACAAGATTGGCAGCGACTCCGTTTCGTGTAAACCAGGCTATCATTTGTATATGATCGTTTTAACAGTTACTACTCTTTGTCGAAAGACTTAGGGTCTATGGATTCGGGTTCGATTTCGAGTTGCATTCCCATTACTGCGTATTCGAGCGCCGTGAGACAGATGCGATCGCCGTCTTCCAGTCCATCAGTGATAATCGCCCATTCCGTATCCGTTTTGTAAACGTCCACGGTTTTAAACCTCAGTCGGTTCTCTTTGTCTACGATGTAAACCGTATTGTCCTGACGAAGCGCTTGACGGGGGATTTTAATAGCTGCTGGAAGGCGTTTTCCTTCAATCGTGGCATCGATAAAAAGTCCGACTTTTAAAGGTGGGCGATTGCTTCCGTTTTTCTTTTCGTATGGAGAATCGATTTGGGCGACAACATAGGAAAGGCGAGTGCGCGAGTCGATTGCTCCTTCAGTCCGGTCGATAACGCCATCCCAAGTGAACGTTTCGTTACCGAATCGGGCGCTGATTGACACTTTTGGTTTCGATATTGCTTGAGCGGTGTTGCTGTAGGCTTCAGGAAGATCTAGGTATTGAATGTCGTTCAAGGCTATGGGTAGCCGAATCTCCGCGGTATCGGTTGAGTAAATACGAGTGAGCTGGCTTTGCCTTGCGGATACCATTTGTCCTACGTCGACGAATTTCTCTCGAATACGTCCATCGTAGGGAGCTCTTACGATCGTTCTGTCTAGGTCTCGTTGGGCCATTTCCACGCCGACGCTTGCAGATTCCAATCGAGCCTTGGTCATTGCCAGCTGTGGCTTGCGAAGGGCAAGATCCGAGCCTTGGCCTTTGCCGAGCTCGTTCCAATCTTCAATCGCTTGTTCCGAAAGCGCCTTCTCTTGTTCGTAGGCAAGTTTGGCCTCGGCGTAGCGACTTTGAGCCGTGGCGAGATTTCCTCGGTAGTCGATAGGATCGATCTCGATGAGAGGATCGCCTTTCTTGAAATAGCCTCCTGCGAAAAACGAACTCGAAATCGACTGGATACGGCCAGAGACCTCGGCGATTAGCATCGTTTCCGTTCGTGACTCGACGGTGCCTTGACTTTTAGCCTCGACTGTAAGCGGTGCCGATTTCGCAACGAAAATCTCCACGCTTGGGAGAATCGCAGTCGATTCTTTCGTTTCCGGTTTTTCGCTCATAAGTACCGTCACAATTACCGAGGCAACTGCTGTTAGGACGATGATGATGATCGGCAATACGTATTTGATAAACCAAACAATGGATGAATCCCTATCTTCGGACATGTTACTATTTGTTTTGAATCTAAATTATGGTGACAGGTTTCTGGAAATATCGATTCCAGTTTTGTATGAAAATTATTCGAAATCGCCCCCAAGAGCCATATGCAG
>JAPKDW010000134.1 GCA_028822375.1 Opitutaceae bacterium
CATCGATTGAAATAAACAAGACATTCGGACGTTTATCGGCGCCAATCGCAGAGCTAGTCAAATAGCTCACCATCAATAGAATTAGAATCGATCTGTATTTCATATTAAATTACGTAAAAACGAGTATTCAGAAGGGCCGATACTGGCTTGGACGATTCGCTGAGAAACCCGAAGCAGGGTCTCCGGAAGTGGCGTTACGAGTATCAATGGGGGGTATCATTTTGGGGGGCTTTGGATACCGGAAAACTAAGGAGTAAAACGTTGGTAAGGGCTCGAACGGGTCCAAGAAAGCCCATCTTTCCTCAACGTATGAGTTGTCAGGAAATCAAGTCGATCTGGTTTCTTTACGAAGCTAATGCGTCCTATGTAGACCGATTTTCCCATTTGTTTCAACGAAATCGAATCCCAAGAATCATACTCAAAGGAAAGCGTGAATGGTTCGCTTTTATCCAATGCCCACCACAATTCATTTGAATCCGGTTCTGATCCGTCTGGAAAACGAACGAGAACATCGAAAACCTTAAAGCTTTCGTTCCAAGAACCTACAACCTGTGGCGCCTCGAAAACCGCTTGGCTTCCAAAAAAATGACTTGAAGCGAAACTACGCAAATTGGATTCCACTTCAGGCTGAATCGTTACCCGGCGCGTATATCCGGCAGTCGCCGGGCCTCCATGTTGGCCGCCTGGAACAATATTAATCGGAAAGTCCGCCCATCGCTTACCGAGTTCTAGCAATGCAGGTGATACGCTATCATTGGTTCCTACGTTGTAGAAAAACTCCAGTCCACGCGTTTTCAACTGCGGCAGATAATCGACGATTCGCGAAGCATCCCAAACGGCATCATTCGCTTGCCGCATTTCATCCTCCGTCCAACCAGCTTTTTTCGCCTGCTCGATAGTCACCCTAGTATTGGCCCGTCGATTCGCTCGGTCTTCCAAAACTCCCTTAACACTCGTATCCAACTCGCTCCTACCTGCTCCGATATTCCTAAGAAATCGCCTATTGGCTTCATCTATCTCCCGAGATCCCGTTCCAAGTACAGAAACGCCGCCAGGGGTTCCGAGCGGTGGCGCGACGATGGGCATAATGGCCGTGAATCGGTCGTCATGAATTCCCGCTACCGCTGAAGCGATTCCACGCTTAGAGCCACCAGTCGCCAAAACCTTAGTTGGCCGAAATGCATCTGATTCTGCTATCGCTGCCGTGAGACCGCGCATCTGGCTCAATCCCCAAATCCAAGCAGTCGTGTAGCGGATGTCCTTGGTTCTTAGAAACTGCTCTCGCATTCCGAGGTGCAGCGTATTGGTGGGCTTCATCGTTTCGACAGTACCCATTCCTACCATAATAATACCAACTCCATGCTCCTTAACGAGCTCCAGAGCTACGCCCTTCGGGGTAGCAGGCTTTGGCGTCAAAGACATATTGATCAATAACACGTTGGAACACGGATCCCCCTCGCTGGGTACGATAAAGGTAACCGGTATTCGAACGCTTTGCCCCTCCCACCATTCGCAGACCGTTATCTCCACTAGTTTTTGTCGAAGCGAAGGGTCGCCCGGAAACGGTCTCCAATCGACCAACACATCCGTCTCGAGAGTGCTGCGATCCCTGATGACTTCGGAATCAAAAAGTCCGTCCAACGAGAACGCTTCTCCCAAAACCTCGATGTTCAAAATCGAGGTAAATAGAATTATGCAAGCGAGGTATCTTCGATTCGCCATTATGGAGTTGGGATACGAGCAGCCAGTTGATCCGGTAGCGAATCTGCAGTGTCGGCTTCGTGTTTCTTAATCATTTTAAGCAAACGCCGAACAAGCTCGGGATGAGTATCCGCCACATCGTAGGCTTCCGAAATATCCGTCTCCAAATTGTAGAGCTCCGGCTTGTCGAGATGCACGACTTTTCCATAGTTGATCGATTCGCGCTGCTGTACATGCAATTTCCACGGTCCCGATCGCACGGCGTGCAACTTCGCTCGCGTCCAATAGTGAAACTCTTCACGAGGACTTTTCGCTTTTGTCATCAGCGTCTTCGAAAGATCGAATCCATCCATCTTTCTATCCGACGGCCCTTTCACTCCGGCAAACGACGCGAAGGTGGGAAGCAAATCGAGAGTCGAGCCCATTTCCGAAACCGTTCCCGGCGGAAACCTGCCCGGACTCCAGAAGATAGTCGGCACGCGTTGCCCGCCTTCGAAAGTAGTCCCTTTGCCAGCGCGGAGCGGCCCTGCGGAACCGCCATGGGTCTTAAAGGCAAGCCAAGGACCGTTGTCCGTGGTGAATACCACAATCGTCTTTTCATCTAAGTCGAGGTCGCGAATCGTTTGAAGCACACGTCCGACACCCCAGTCGATTTCCTCCAAAACATCGCCGTAAAGACCTCGAATGCTTTTACCGCGAAACTGCTCGGAAGCGAACAGGGGAATGTGCGGCAACGAATGAGCGAGATAGAGAAAGAAAGGATGCTCCTGATTGTCCTTAATGTATTCGATCGCTTTTTCCGTATAACGTCGGGTAATCGTATTCTGATTTGCAGGACGCTCGATTACCTTGTCATCTTGCATCAACGGTACGTCATAGTTCATCGTATCGGGATAGAAAAACGGATCCTCGGCTCCTTTTCGGTAATTCTCCGCCCCTTGGATTATGTCCATATCATTCGAATACGGAATCCCGTAATACGAATCAAAACCTTGAGCGATCGGCAAAAATTGCGGCAGATGGCCCAAATGCCATTTCCCAACAGCCCCAGTAGCATAGTTCTTTTGCTTCAGCACTTCGGCAATCGTAACTTCCCCCTGGGGCAATCCTCCCGCTGAATCGGGAAAGAATACAACGCGCTTTGCAGAGCTCATGCCATTGCGAATTGGATAACGCCCTGTGAGCAGTCCCGCTCGGCTCGGCGTGCAAACCGGATCCGCCACATAGAACTGAGTCCATTTCTGGCCTTCTTGAGCCATGCGGTCCAAATTGGGCGTTTTAATCGTTGGATTACCGAAACATCCCAGATCGCCGTAACCTAGATCATCGCAAAATATGACGACGAAATTCGGTTGATTCTCAGCAGCGCGAACTAGCGAAAGCAGCGCAAGAAACAGGATGAGGAAACGCATAGGGAAATAAGAGGCTCGTTTGCGGAAGCCATAAGCGGCTCGCTACTCGAAACTGTCGTATCCGACGAAAGATTCGAGAATAAAATCAACCCTTATTCCGCAAGTAATCCGACTAAGTCATGGCCAATTCGACGGACTAGGCTTAGCTTATCAATTCCCGCAGTAGTTGATTCACTATCTGAGGGTTCGCTTTACCGCGACTTTTCTTCATCACAGGACCGAGCAGCGCATTAAGCGCCTTCTCGTTTCCCGCTTTGAAATCATCAACGGGGCGCGGGTTTTCGTCGATCGCTTCCTGACACCAGACTTTGACCTGATCTTCATCGAAATTCGGTTTCAGCCCCTTCCGCTCAATCACAGCGTCAGCAAGCTCGCCACTTTTGAACATTTCCAAGAAAACGTCCTTACCAATCTGCTTGGTAATCGTTCCTTTCTCGACTGCATTCACCAATGAAAGCAAATGCTCCGCTGTCACTTTACATTCCGCCAGCGATTGTCCGGTTTCCGAAAGCTCTCGCAAGACATCGTTCGTCACGTAATTTCCAATGGCCTGAGCCATTTTCGGCGATCGTTTAGCAGCCGCTTCGAAATATTCGCTCAGCTCGCGATCAGGAACCAGAACTGAGGTGATCGTATAAGGCAGATCATACGCTTCAATGAATCGACGCTGCTTATCGAATGGCAACTCTGGAATTTCCGCTCGTATCCAATTTTTCCATTCATCATCTATTCGTACCGGCATCAAATCAGGATCCGGCAAATAACGATAGTCGTGAGCATCCTCCTTCTCGCGCATCGACTCGGTGCGCCCCTGGTCAGCATCCCAGCGCCAGGTCGCCTGAGTGATCGTGTTGCCCTTCTTCAGCTCGCGAGTTTGGCGTTTGATCTCGTACTCGATACCATTTTTAACGCCAGTGATACTATTAAGATTCTTCAGCTCGATTTTCGAACCAAGCTCTTTTTGCCCAACCGGACGGACCGATATATTGGCATCCGCACGCATCTGCCCTTTCTCCATGTCGCAATCGGAAATACCGCAGTAGACCATGATTTGACGAACAGCGGTAAGAAACGCAAAAGCCTCGTCACCAGAATGCATATCTGGCTCAGTAACGATCTCCATCAACGAAGTACCCGCTCGATTGTAATCAACCAAACTATCTTCGGTGAAATGATTTAGCTTTCCCACATCGTTCTCCAAGTGGATACGCGTCAGCTGGATCTTCTTGTGCTCGCCCATCGCAGCGCGTGAATCGCCCGAGAGCTCGATCTCGACGAGTCCCCCTTCGCAAATTGGCTGATCGTACTGAGTTATCTGATAGTTGTTCGGACTGTCCGGGTAGAAATAATTTTTCCGATCCCATTTACACACATCCGGAATCGTACAGTTTAAGGCCAGACCCGCTTTGATCACCCCATCAAGCGCTTTTTTATTCATCACCGGCAATGCGCCAGGTAACCCCATAACAACTGGGTCTACTAAAGTGTTAGGCTCGAACCCGAACCCAGCTTTGCATCGAGTGAAAATCTTAGATTCCGCCTTAATCTGAACGTGAACCTCTAAACCAATAACTGCTTCGTATTCCATCTTATGTCTTCCGTGAATATCGCGAATCCAATGCGTCTTAGATTATAGCTCCGGATGTTGGTTCTTAAAATCATGAGCGCTCTCGAACGCTTGTCCAATCGCTAACATTTCATCCTCTTGAAAAGGTTTTCCAAGAATTTGCAGCCCAACCGGCATCCCATTGCTGTACCCGCAAGGCAAGGACAACCCAGGAATACCCGCGAGGTTTGCAGATATCGTATAGATATCGCTCAAGTACATCGATAAGGGATCCTCCATTTTGGCGCCCTTTTCGAATGCTGGAAACGGCGAGGTCGGGGTCAGCAAAGCATCGACCTCCTCATAGGCTTTTTCGAAATCCTGACGAATCAAGGTCCGCGCTTTCTGCGCCTTCAAATAGTAGGCATCGTAGTAACCGCTACTAAGAACGTAAGTGCCTAGAATAATGCGACGCTTAACCTCTTCCCCAAATCCCTCGGCACGCGACTGATTATAAACATCTACAGAATCCTTCGGGTCGAAGTTTGCCGCCCGATGCGTGTAGCGAATCCCGTCATAGCGAGCTAAGTTCGAAGACGCTTCGGCTGTAGCGATAATGTAATAAGTGGCGACTGCATACTCAGTGTGAGGCAAAGACACTTCTTTTATCTCGCATCCCAGCTCCCGATAAAAATCGATGGCTTTTTGGACTGGCTCCATTGCGGCAGAATCCGATGCCTTTTCGAAATACTCCTTCGGAAGTCCGAGTTTCCATTTCTTGCCTTTTAGGGATTCAAGGGATTTTGAGAAGTCTGGAACCTCCTTTCGAAAGGAAGTCGAATCCCGCAGATCATGACCGGAAATAGCCTGAAGCAATAAAGACGCATCTTCAACCGATCGAGCCATTGGTCCTACCTGATCCAGGGAGGATGCAAAAGCCGCTAGGCCAAAACGAGAAACGCGCCCATAGGTAGGTTTTAACCCAACTACTCCGCAATGCGATGCCGGTTGACGTATAGAACCACCCGTATCGCTTCCCAGCGTCAAAACCGCCTCGCCGGCTGCGACAGCAGCAGCTGATCCACCAGAACTTCCCCCGGGGACGCAGTTGAGGTTCCAAGGATTCGAAGTTGGATGCGTCGCTGAATTCTCCGTCGATGACCCCATCGCAAACTCATCCATATTCAAACGGCCCCACAATACGGCGCCCGATTGCTTAAGTTTTTGAATACAGGTAGCATCGTATGGAGAAATAAAATTCTCCAACATCTTGCTTGAGCAGGTTAAAGGCTGATCCTTGACGGCCAAGATGTCCTTGATCCCAACGGGAATACCATCGAGCGGACCGCTAATATTGCCCGTCGAACGACGCTGGTCCGACGCTTCCGCCTGAGCGAGCGCGTCCGCCTCATCGTAAGAATTAAACGCTGCCACGCGATCCTCGACCGCCTTAGTACGACCGATAATCGATCGGGTAAGCTCAAGCGACGAAACCTCGCCCTTCTCCAAAAGCCCGCTCAGCTCGCTAGCCGATTTGTAATAAAGTTCTTCTGACATCTTTTTAAACCACGTAAGATTTCACCCACGAATAACTCGAATCTTCACGAATCGAAATTCAATATTTTTTTGTCTCATCCAAATTCGCGCCAATTCGTGTCATTCGTGGGCGAAAACCATTCGCCACTAACGACTACTAAATTTTATTCTACAACCTTAGGAACCACGACCATGTTCTGACGTTGTTTCGGAGCGTTCTGCAATGCGGCCTCAACAGACAATTCGCTAGATACGACATCCTCTTGCCAGACGTTTTCCATAGGATGTGGATGCGCGGTTGGTTCCACTCCTTCCGTATTCAATTCTTCCAGTTTCTCGATATACCCGAGGATGGATCCGAGCTGTTCCGAAAACTTAGCCTTTTCCTCTTCACTTAAAGCAATACGCGCAAGCTTCGCTACATATTCAATGTCAATTTTTTCCGTATCCGACATAATCGCTCCCTTTTCTATCCCAACTTAATCGCGGATTTCGTAATTCGTTTTCGCTTTGATTTCGCTCTGTATCGCCTCGAATGCTTGGTTCACTTCCTTATCCTTCAAGGTACGCTCCAAGGAGCGGAAACGCATAGAAACGCCAATGCTCTTTTTGTCGCTCGCTACGCCTTCGCCTTCGTAAACATCGAATACGTCGAGGGCCTCCAATGCAAAAGCGTTCTTCGTCGCTTTCGTCGCGATCTTGCTCACAGACCTGACCACGTTGCTAGCGAGTTCGTTCTTGTCGACTACTAGAGCTAAATCCTTCGACGAAGGAGGAAACAGACTGAACCCTTGAAACTTAACGCGTTTCGCATCTCTTAAACGTTCTGGTAATATACAAAACGAGCCAGCCACAATTTCGCCAAGGATATCCAACGTTTTGATACGCTCGAGATTCATCAAGCCAATCTCCACCAAAATTCCAGCTCGTGGATCGTCAATCAACGCAGCATGCCCTTCTTGCCAAGCAGTATCTCCGCCTTCAATTGGATTGATCCCGAAACGTCCGATGTCAACTCCTGCAAATCCAGCGAGAATCTCGGTGCGTTTTTTCGCCAGATAGAAATCATCGTTTCCGCGCTCCTTCCAGCTCCTGGCCCCTCCTTGAGAACACTCCAAAAACGCAACCGAAAGCATTTCGATTAGCTTGCCATTAACTTCGCGAAAAACGCGACCTGTCTCGAAAAACCGCGTAGCGCCAGTCTTGCGTGATTGGTTCAAGCGAAGCGACTCCAGCATTCCCGGAATTAAACTGTGGCGTAGCTGCGTTTGGTCTTCGCTAATCGGATTCTTCAATCCTAGCTGCATCGCTGCAACGTCTTCGGACCAATCGTTCTGTTCACTCTCTGAGCGAAGCGTGTAAGTGACCGTTTCGGAAAAATGCTGCCCTACCAGATAAGCTCCTGATTGACGCGCGAATTCCGTAATTGGATGATCGTTGGCGCCCGTCGCTGTCGCTCGAACTGCGCCAGATGGAATTTTATCCGTTCCGTAGATACGAAGAACCTCCTCCAGCAAATCAATTGGTCGATCCAAATCTCCTCGATAGCTTGGGATTGAAACCGTCCAGTCCGCTCCATCATCGCCAGGCGAAACGACCATATCCAATAGCTCCAAATTCTCTTGAATCTGGGCATCCGGAATATCGAAACCTGCCTTAGCGCGAACCCAATCCGGCGAGAGCTTTATCTCGTTTTGCGAAACCGGCTCGGAACCCGCAACACTCTCTGGACCGCAAACCACTCCACCTGCCGTTTCCAAAATTAGCTGAACAGCTCTATCAGTCGCAAAGCGAAGCGATTTCGGATCAACTCCACGCTCGAAGCGATAGGAACTATCCGTCGATAATGCGAGGTTCTTGGATACCCAGCGAATGGTAGTTGGATTGAAATAGGCGACTTCGAGAACCAAATCCGTCGTGTCTTCCTTAACTTCCGAATTTTGACCACCCATAACCCCGGCAATCGCCAAGGCGCGTTTCTCGTCCGAAATAACGACCATCCGGCTAGCGAGCTTACGCTCTTCGCCATCCAGAGTCGTCATGGACTCGCCTTCAGCAGCATTGCGAACGGTGATCTTCTTGCCATTAATGTCACGAGCATCGAATGCATGCAGCGGATTGCCTGATTCGTGCAGAACGAAATTCGTAACATCCACCACATTATTGATTGGACGGAGTCCAATCGAGCTTAACAATTCCTGCATCCAAGGGGGGCTTGGCCCAATCTTCACCCCCTTGATAACCGTCGCGCGATAAAGCGGGCAATCCTCTTCGCATTCAACTTTCGCTCCTTGGAAAACATCGTCGCCAGACAGACGAGACTCGATACTTGGCAAGTCATCAAGCGATGGATACTTCACCTCACGGCGATACCAAGCAGCCAATTCACGAGCGATTCCAATATGCGAAAGACAATCCGGTCGATTCGGCGTCACTTCCAAATTAAATACCGTATCGCTCTCAGTAAGAATTTTATTAATCGGAGTTCCAATTTCCGGCGATCCATCGAGAATCAGCAAACCAGCTGCATCCTCTCCCGCTCCGATTTCCTTGCCCGAACACATCATTCCATCGGACTCAACCCCGCGCAATTTCGATCGCTTTATTTTAAATCCGCCTGGAAGTGTCGCTCCTGGAAGGGCAACTGGAACACGATCGCCCACCTTGTAGTTACTCGCTCCGCACACGATTGACTTTTCACCGACCTCAGTACCGAGCGCCACGCGGCAAACCCCCAATTTGTCCGCATCCGGATGTTGCACGCGCTCGAGTACTTCGCCTACTAAGACGTTTTCGAGCTGTGGCACTCCAGTTGTTTGGATGTCATCAACCTCGAAGCCAAGCAAGGTCAAGCAAGCAGCGAGCTCTTTCGGGCTCTCGGGAAGATCAATATAGCGTTGCAGCCAAGTGAGAGAAATTTTCATGTCGTAAAGTCAGTCTATATTTAACCACGAATCACACGGATACACACGGTTTGAATCAACAATCCGAATGTCTATCTGATTTAAAATAATCCGTGCTTATCTGTGCCATCTGTGGTCAATATTCTTATCCGTATTAGGCGAATTGATTCAAAAATCGGCGATCGTTTTGATAGAAATAGCGAATATCATCGATACCATAGATGATCATGGCAATGCGCTCGATCCCCATGCCGAAAGCAAATCCCGAATACACTTCTGGGTCGTAGCCAACCGAAGAAAAGACTTCCGGCTCAACCATACCGCAACCGGCGATTTCAACCCAGTCGCTCCCCAGCTTGGCCAAATGCTTCGATGAGAAATCTACCTCGAAGCTCGGCTCTGTATAGGGGAAAAAATGCGGACGAAAACGAGTTGTCGTTCCCTTGCCGAGAAGTTGCTCGAAAAAGTAATCCAAGATAGCCTTCAAATCCCGAACCGTCACGTTCTTGTCGACGTAGAGACCTTCAACCTGATGGAAATTCGCGCTGTGAGTCGCGTCAACCGTATCGCGACGGAAACAACGCCCTGGCGAGATGATACGAAGCGGCGGCTTCTCTTTAAGCATCGTACGAATCTGAACCGAAGACGTGTGCGTGCGCAAAAGGTATCGCTCGTCCGACTTTTTAGATACATTCGCGAAATCCGCATCATCCGGCATGTAGAACGTATCTTGTAAATCGCGTGCTGGGTGATCCTTCGGAGTATTCAAAGCGTCGAAGCAATAATACTCGGTTTCAACTTCCGTGCCTTCCGCAACGGTAAATCCGATCTGCTTGAATATGCGGCAAATCTCTTCGCGCACTTGAGTCAAGGGATGAAAGCTGCCCGGTCCCGAATCTGGCGAAGGAAGCGAAGGATCAATTGCAGGGCCCAGCTTTTCGGCTATTTCCGCGGCCTCGATCACGCTCATCGCTTCATCGTAAACCGCCTGAACCTGTTGTTTTGCTTGGTTGATCAGTTTTCCGAATATTGGGCGATCTTCCTTGGCGACCTTACCCATGCCTTTCATCACCTTCGTCAACGACCCATTCGGACCAGTGATTTCTGCTTTAAAGGCTTCGAAGCCAGCTCGGTTGCTTACGCCGTTAACGCCGCTTTTCGCGGATTCTACGATCTGTTTAAGTTCTTCTTCCATTCAATTTCCAGGAGTGAATTCGTTGGCTTAAAATATTAACCACGAAAATCACTAAAAATACGAAAATCCAATTCAGGACAAACAGGCTTCAATACTCATCGCAAAAGCAGGCTTTTACATGGATTGCCATACTCTCCGATTCTTCCTCTTTTCGTTTCGTTCGTTTCGTTCGTGGTAAGCAAAAAAATGGAGTTCGAGCAAATACCCGAACTCCATCCTGTTAAAGGCGAAAATTGTTTGTTAGACGGAATTCCGTCTCTCTCGCCGCTTTTCGAGTCTTAGGCAGCTCTCTTAGCCTTCAACGCGTCCTTAGACTTTTCGACCAAGCCCGCAAATGCTGCGGGGTCATTAACTGCGAGATCAGCCAGAATCTTACGATCCAGAATGACTTCTGCGGCTTTCAGACCTTCTTGGAAGCGGCTATAGTTCATGCCGCATTCGCGACAAGCAGCATTGATACGCACGATCCAAAGACGGCGCCAAGTGCGCTTCTTAGCGCGACGATCGCGATAAGCGTATTGCAATGCGTGCGCTACGGCTTCTTTCGCGTATTTATATAGACGTGATTTATTGCCGAAGTAGCCTTTGGCTTGCTTCAGCATCTTCTTACGACGCTTTAGGTATGCTGGTGAATTAGTTGCTCTAGGCATGTTATCGCTTTCTGGTATTAAATTTCGTCAGGTCGCCCAATCTTTCAATCTTTTACCCGTACGAAATAATTTATAATGTTCGGTTATTTAAGTCCGTGTGGAAGGCCGCGCATGAGATCTGCTTTTCGTCCTGGTGATACGTGCTTGTCCTGACCGAGTGTACGTTTCTGCTTCGTGGTTTTTTGGTGTAGATGGTGACGCGTTCCAGGAGAACGACGCATCAACTTGCCAGTACCAGTTATTTTGAAACGTTTTGCTATGGATTTCTTAGTCTTTTGCATGACTTTTAGGAAAACGGAAAACAAAGGTGTAAAAGCCCCGGCATGTAAAGGGGAAAGCACGCTATTTTTAGCGAAAGTGTTCCAATCGAACAAAGACTGGAGCCGGCGATGGGACTCGAACCCATCACAATCATCTATGCATTTCACCCAATAAAGCATCCACGGAGCAAGCGCCGGCCCTACTCAAAACACATTGGTTCAATGTAGGAGCGGGTTTATCCCGCGATTTACCGCTAAACAAGATCGCGGGGTAAACCCGC
>JAPKDW010000135.1 GCA_028822375.1 Opitutaceae bacterium
GTCTCGAAGCCCTGGATGGGCTCGAAGAGGATTAGACGGGTTCAGCTATTCGGCCCGATGGTTACAGGCCGAGTTTTCCGAAGGCGTCTGAGAGGCCGTTTCCTTCGAATGAGCGTTTTGGTTTGCTTCGTTGATTGGGTCGGTTGTTTTGGGGGCGTTTGGAAGGGGTGTTGCGGTCGTTCTTGGTATCGCCGTTTCGAGAGCTTGATCCGATCTCGGGTTGGCTTTTCATTGAGAGGGCGAGGCGCTTGCGGGCGAGGTCGATCTCGGTAACGGTTACGTGAGTTTTCTGACCGACCTTTACGTGCTCGTTGGGATCTTTGACGAATACGTCTGCGAGCTGGCTGATGTGAACAAGTCCATCTTGGTGTACGCCAATATCGACGAAAGCGCCGAAGGCGGTGACGTTGGTGACGATACCTGGGAGCTTCATGCCTTCGCGCAGGTCGCTGATCTGATTGACGCCTTCCTTAAACTGCACCACCTCGAATTGTTCGCGTGGATCGCGGCCTGGGCGAGCAAGCTCTTGCAGGATATCTTTCAAGGTCGGTTCGCCAACTTCATCTGTAGCGTATTGTTGGATATCGACCTTCCCGCGAGCGGAACTGTCGGTCATCAGGTCATTGACGCTTACCGTTAGGTCTTTGGCCATTTGTTCGACTAAACCGTATCGTTCCGGGTGAACGGCGCTGCGATCGAGCGGGTTGGCGGCGTCGCGGATGCGTAGGAATCCTGCGGCTTGCTCGAATGCTTTGGGGCCGATGCCGGCGACTTTTTTGATTTCGCGTCTGGATTTGAAGGGTCCTTGGGTGTTGCGTTGAGCGACAATGGCTTCGGCTAGTCGCGGATTGAGCCCGGATACGTATGACAGTAATTGTTTGCTGGCGGTGTTGATCTCCACTCCTACACCGTTGACGCAACTAAGGACTACATCGTCTAGGCTGCCTTTGAGGGCGCGCTGGTCGACGTCGTGTTGGTATTGTCCGACTCCAATTGATTTGGGGTCGAGTTTTACCAATTCCGCCAGAGGATCGGTGAGTCTTCGGCCAATGGATACGGCGCCACGGACAGTGATATCCTTGTCGGGAAATTCTTCGCGAGCGGCTTCGGAAGCGGAGTAGATGGAGGCTCCGCTTTCGTTAACGCTGATGATGGCGATTGTCTTGGGGAGACCGCACCCTTTTATGAAAGCCTCGGTCTCGCGTCCGGCAGTACCGTTTCCGATGGCGATGGCGTCTATCTTGAATTGTTTGCAGATTCCGAGGAGCAGATCCTTGGCTTCGCCTTGTTGGCGAGCGCCGTGGGTTGGGTAGATGACGGAGTCGAAGAGTAGTTTGCCTTGCGGATCGAGGGCGACGAGCTTGCATCCGGTGCGGAACCCGGGGTCGATGGCGACGACCGCTTTCTGGCCAAGAGCGGGAGCGAGGAGAAGCTCGCGTAGGTTGGAAGCGAATACGGATATCGCTTCCTGGTCGGCCCGTTTTTTCAAGCCGAGACGAGCGGCGGTTTCCATGGAAATGGATAGGAGGCGCTTGAATCCATCTTTGATTGCGAGCCTGACTTGTTGGCTAGCAGGCGATTGTCCGGAGACGAATCGGTGTTCGAGTTTTGAGATGGCGGCGTCTTCGTCGGGGCGGACGGTCATGCTAAGCGTCATTTCGCTTTCGCCACGGCGAATTGCGAGGATGCGGTGGGATGGAGCTTTGCTGGCAGGTTCGGACCAGTCGAAGTAGTCGCGAAATTTTTCGCCTTCGCTTTCTTTGCCGAGCATGACTTTGGATGCTAGAGTCGATTCGGAAAGGTAGTAGGAACGTAGTTCAGCACGGGCATCGGCGTTGTCGTTGACCCATTCGGCGACGATATCGCGGGCTCCAGCTAGGGCTTCTTCGGAATTGGCGACTTCCTTTTCGGAGTCGATGAAGGCTTTCGCTTCACTTTCCGGATCGCAGTTGGGCAATTGCTCCCAGATTTTTTCGGCCAAAGGTTCTAGGCCTTTTTCGCGGGCGATAGTGGCTTTGGTGCGGCGCTTCGGTTTGTAGGGTTGGTAGACGTCTTCGAGGCGAGCGAGCGTATCCGCATTTTGGATGGAGCTCTTGAGCGCGTCGGTCAGTAGCTTCCGTTCTTCGAGCGATTTGATGATAGCGCCGCGTCGTTCTTCGATGGCTTTGAGCTGGGCGAGACGATCTCGAATCGCGGCGATGGCGACCTCGTCGATTCCACCAGTCGCTTCTTTACGATAACGAGCGATGAAGGGGACGGTTCCTCCTTCTGCGAGCAGTTTTACGGTGGCCGCAGTCTGGTGGACCTGCAGGCCAAGTTCATCGGAAATTTTGGGAATAAACGTTTCGATCATATCGACGTTGGAAGGTAAAAATGGGGAAGGATGGGAGGCGGCGGGCGGCTGACAAGCGATAAATGTAGAATATGATTGGGGTGCGGCATTTTGCCGATCGGCAGGGTTTCCTATTGGCGGAGTCCGAAGGGATTTCGGCGAATTATCTCGCAGGAAGCGGCTTGTGTTTCGCGAAAAAGCTCTCTAGCCGTATCCATTCTTTAGAACCATCCATAGAATATGAGCGTTAAGAAAGTAGGCATTCTCACGGCGGGCGGCTTGGCTCCCTGCCTTTCCTCAGCAATAGGCGGATTGATCCAGCGATACACGGAAATCGCTCCAGATGTGGAGATCATTTGCTACAAGAATGGCTACTTCGGCTTGTTGAAGGGTTTGCGCTACGAGGTAACGCCGGAAGTGCGTAAGAATGCGGGCAATTTGCATGTGTTTGGCGGTAGCCCGGTGGGCAATTCGCGCGTGAAGCTTACGAACAAAGCGGATTGCGAAAAGCGTGGTTTGGTTAAGCCTGGCGAAGATCCTCAGAAGGTGGCGGCTGAGCAATTGGTGAAGGATGGGGTGGATGTGCTTCATACGATCGGCGGTGACGACACTAATATCGCAGCGGCGGATCTGGCGAAGTATTTGGCGGAAAATGATTACGCTTTGCAGGTAATCGGCTTGCCGAAGACGATCGATAACGACGTGTATCCGATTAAGACTTCGCTAGGGGCTTATACGGCGGCGGAGCATGGGGCTAACTATTTCGAGAACGTAGTCGCTGAGCATAACTCTAGCCCGCGTATGTTGATCATCCATGAAATCATGGGACGCCATTGCGGTTGGCTTGCAGCGGCTACGGCAAAGGAGTATCATGATCGCATGGCGAGTAAACCTTGGGTGCCCGAGATTGGTCTGGCGAAGGAGCGTCATGATGTGCACGCAGTGTATCTTCCTGAGTTGAACATCGATTTCAAGGCGGAGGCGGCGCGTCTAAGAAAGCAGTTGGACGAGCATGATGCGGTTAACATTTTCTTGAGCGAGGGCGCGGGGGTCGATGCTATTATAGCGGAGAAGGAAGCGGCTGGCGAAGAGATCGTTCGCGATGCGTTTGGTCACGTACAGCTCGATTTCATAAACCCAGGCCAGTATTTCGCCAAGCAGTTCAAAGAAATGATCGGGGCGGAGAAGGTGCTCGTTCAGAAGAGCGGCTATTATTCCCGCGCGGCGAAAGCGAATGCGAAGGACTTGAATTTGATCAAGAGCTGCACGGATAAGGCTGTCGAATCGGCCTTAGCTGGCGAGAGCGGCTTGATCGGTCACGATGAAAACAATCGCGATATTCTCCGAGCTTGCGAGTTCGAGCGCGTTGCGGGCGGCAAACCTTTCGATACTGACCAAGAGTGGTTCGGCGAGTTGCTCGCGAGCATCGGGCAGCCTAAGGGCTCCCCGGCGGCGGCTCATTGATCGGCGGGAATTTAGGAGGGAGTTTTATCCCGCGATTGGATTGTCCGATCGCGGGTCAAAATGTTCCTGAGCCAAATCTATACAGAGTATTCCGCCGAAACGGTCTTACCGGCGCTTGTTCCAATCGTCGGACTCGAACTGTTGGATAAGGTGGGATTCTTCGGTATCTTTCCATTCGGGCCAGGATTTGAACTGAATTTCTGCTTCAGCAGCCTTGGCGATTTCGAGGATGAAATCGTTGTAAAACTGATTCCATTCCAGATCGGGAACAATGGGCTTCCAGATGGAGCCTTGCATTAGATAGCCGGCTTTTGAGCGTTTTTGAGCGGCTCCAGCTACTTTGCTTGGAAAATTACGGAGCACGACGTCGTAGACTTCGGCTTTGTTGAAACACACTCTAGGCGTCGAGCTATCGGGTTCTGCGAGATTGAGTACAACGTCGGAGCCTTGGGCTGCCATCGCGGCGATCATGCAATCGTGCACCTTTTTGTAAGTATCTATCGGCTGGACGTTTCCGAGAGGGTGTCCTGCTGGGATGACAAGCGAGTAGGTCCAGTCTTCTTGGTGGTTGACGACGCCGCCGCCGGTGGGGCGTCGGCAGACATCAGCTGTCGGGTGATTGATTTCCGAGCTAACGTAGCTGAATGCTTGGCTTAACCCGAAAGTAAACGAGGGCCGGGCCCAAGCGTAATGGCGAATACGCAAAGCGTCTTTTGGAAGGTATCGATTTAGGAGCAGAAAGTCGTGAGCCATATTCTTGGCCGCGGTATGACTGGCATCGGGAATGACGTGAAGCTCGTGGGACATTCGGTATTCGAGTTCTGAGGAAAATCGGTCGGTGGGTTATCTATGGGCACAACCCGAATCGGGATGCGTGTCCAGAAGATTATAGAGTATATCGGTCGAGATTTCGAAATGAGTAGCGATCAAGTATTTTTGAATTTCGTTGATTGCCGAGGCTAGATTGCGTCGTACCAATTCCGATAGGGTTTGGGGACGATGAGCGCATCGAGTTGGTCCGCGAATGCTTGAGGACGCGTTTTGAGGATGCCGGCAAGGGGCTGCAAATCGAGGGATAGATCGCTTTGCCGAGTGGCGAACTGCGGATCGTCTCCTCGTTGGGCTTTTTGGATGAGATCATCGGGCAAGCCGAAGTGACTGAGAATTCGTTGGCCAATCTCGTAGCGAGAGAGTCGGTCTTGTCCTGCCCAATGAAGGAGGCCTCTAAGGTCGGTTCGTTCGCAAAGCTCGACCATTGCTTCGGCGAGATTGTCGGTCAGGCATGGTTGGCGATGCTCGTCGATGAAGAGAGATGGGCGTTTGCCTTGGCTCCAAGCGTGGAAGAGCTGTTCGTGTATGCTGCGGGTTCCGCGAAGACTATTGCCGTTGAGGAGCGGTATTCGGATAACGGATGCGAATTCTTTGGCCGTTTGGAGAACGCGCTTCTCGGAATCGAGCTTTTGTTGAGCGTAGTTGTTTGGCGGATTCGGGGTGTCGGTTGTCGAATAAGGGGCGGCGTTCCCGTCGAATACTTGATCGCTTGAGACGTGAAGATAGCGGGCGAAAAGGTGGCGCGCGAGCAAGGCCAACTTTTCGGGGAGGGCGACATTGATTTCGGCGGTTTTGCTTGGGTCGGTTTTACAGTCGGATGGCGTGGCGTAGGCTGCGCAATTGACGATGGCATCGGGAAAGCTTTCCAAAACCAATTTTTCGAGACTGGCCAGGTCGTGAAGGTCGATGCGCTTTTGCTGGCTGAGTCCATCTATACCTTCGGAATAGCTACCGACGAGGCCGATGACATCGTGCTTTCTTCGTAGGGCTGCCTTGGCGAAAGCGCTGCCTAAGAGGCCGGATGCTCCTGTGAGTAGAACCTTCATCGAATAGTATTCATTCTTTGAATGATCGGTGGTTGATATGCCATTCGATATGCCAAGGTGTAGAGTCGTCGTCGCCGGCGAGTCTGGATAGACAGAGGATGGATGCTGTGGGAAAAACGATTTGTTCGAACCTGACAGATTCAGTGAGCAATAGGGAACTGAGGAGGGATAGGTTGGGCTCGTGCCCGACGATCATGATTGAATCCGCGGTTTGAGCGATTGAATCGACTATGCTCGATGGATTATCTTCGGGCGCGAGATTTTCTTGGACGTGGATTGGAACGTCGAGCTCGAAGCCGTCCTTTAGGCGAAGGGCCGTTTGTTGGGTGCGGACGAGCTTGCTGCTCCAGATTTGGTCAGGCGTTACAAGGTTCTTGTTTTGCAGGGCAACGCTTAGTCGATTGAGTTGCCTTTCGCCTTTCGGACTAAGGGGACGTTGAGCGTCTGTTTCCACCGAATTGGAGGCGTTGCCATGTCTAACTAAGAAAAGGGTCTGCTGCATTCCAAAAGTAAGTTGGAATGGAGCATGGTAGCTGGCAATCAATAAGAAGCTGATTGATAAGCGCTACGGGATGAAGGATCGTTGAAGGTTGAAAGATGTTTTTATGGTATTGCAAAAATCTCGACCAAAGCGACGCCTGTGGTGTTGTTTTCACCGTTCACTTTCACCGTGTAAAGTCCAGGATCGAGTTCGAGGATCAGGGCGGCATCTTCGCTACCTTCGTCAAGCAGTGGGGTATTGACGAGGGCGCTCATCTCGTTGATTTCTGCGGGATTCCAGAGGTTTCCCCATCCATCGTTGTGAGCGATTGGTTCGCGGAGAATGTTATAAACCGTTATTTCCGGAAATTCGAGTACACCCGCGACGTTTTGCTTTTCCAAGCCCGGCCCGATAGCTCGGATGAGTACGCGACTCGGAAGATCGCCTTGTACGATGAATCCAGGTATGACTACTTCATCGCCGGCTCCAACGAAGGCGCGCGAAGATACGTTAACAAAGCGGGTGAGATTTTCCGAGACTTCGAAAGCTTCAACGAGAGCAATTCCGCTTGTGTCGTCTTGGCTTCGAACGATTGCAGTGTAGAGGCCTTGTTCGAGTTCGACTAACAAGGCGGTATCGCCGGGTTGCATTGGGTCACCTCCGCCTGCTCCGGTTTCGAGCATGGCTTGGGTGATGGTATCCGGGTCTGCGTTCTCGCCCCAGCTATCGTTGAAGTGGATCATTTCGTTGGAACTATTGTAGATTTCCAACCTTGGATTCTGAAGTCGATCGAGCGACTCGGGGAGACCCGGTCCAATTCCTCGAATAAGTATCTGCTTCGGATCGGGACCGATAACCACGAATCCGGCGATTAGGACATTGGCGCCTGATCCGACTCGCGAGCGAGCTGCGACGTTGATTAGGCGTTTGTCTGTGAGGAGAATTTCCGCGGCGGCGCTGGCTGTCGAGCCTCCTGCGCTTGTCGCCACCACGTGGTAGGAGCCTTCGTTTTCAGCTCTTGCTGGATTGAACGTAAGCGTGTCATTGGTTTCTCCTGACAAAAGGTCGCCTTCGAAATACCATTGGTAGCTGACTGTCGAGGTCGAGACTGCCCGAGCATCCAATATGGCTAGGGTTCCAAGCGGGGCGATATCGCCGAACGGTTGCTCTACAAAAACGGGAGCCGTTGGAATGGCTTCAATTGAGAGACTAGCGACAGCGCTGGTTGTAGATCCTGATGTCGAAGAAACGACTACAGTGTAGGCTCCATCATTGTCGGAAGATGCATTTTCAATTGAGAGGGCGCTATTGGTCGCCCCTTCGATTTCGACGCCATCCTTTTTCCATTGGTACTGGAAAGGACCTTGGCCATTGGCTTCAACGGCGAAGACAATCGTTTCTCCATCGAAAGAGGATACGCTGTCAGGTTGTTCGGCAATGGTTGGCGGAGCAACGTCTTCGAGGCCGACGATTGCGATGGCGTTGGCTCCGTTGGTGAAGGAATAATTCAGAGCGATTTGGTTAGCTGCATTAAAACCGTTGATAGTAGCTGATTCGACTGTCGCCGGGAAACCTGGTCTGACTTCGAAAGTGTCTCCTTCACGCGCGACGAGGGCCAATGCGCCGTTCGAGTCCATTGCCCAAGCTCCGGCATCGGTAGTATCGGAAATGGCGTCGCCGGATCCCGAGAGCGAAGCCTGGAAAGCGACTTGTCCGTTGCCATTGAGGTGGGGAGAGCTGAGGACGTTGAATGTTACGCCTGGAAGAGCGCCGGGAGCTTGCATACCGGATTGGGCGACGATGGACCATACTCCTGAACGGTCGCGGTGAA
The DNA here is from genome assembly GCA_028822375.1 of Opitutaceae bacterium. Taxonomy (GTDB): domain Bacteria; phylum Verrucomicrobiota; class Verrucomicrobiia; order Opitutales; family Opitutaceae; genus Pelagisphaera. The sequence continues at coordinate 7,986 of JAPKDW010000135.1, forward strand.
GAATTGTCTGTAGGCTTTCGGGCGTTTCCGTAGCGAGTACAGCTAGGTCTCCATTTCCGTTTACAACCGGATCAAGGAATTCGGAATAAGTCCTGGAAGTTCCGAAGATGTCGATTGCTTCAGTGGTGGATGCGAGCGCTGCAAGGTTGCCGTCGGAAAAGCGGTAGAGCCCTTCTGTCTCGTTTTCGTTAAGCAGGTTCGACCAAAAATAAACGTCTCCGTCACTGTCTACAACCGGTTTGCCGAAAGAGAGGAATGTGTCGGTTGATCCGGGCGCTGTATCGCCCGTTTTGGCGATAAAGGTCGCGTTGCTTTCGGAATCGACACTCCAAATCGCAGTATCGTTATTGAAGCTATTTTCGTCGCCGTCTTCTAGGGTTGCGCTGAAGGCTCCTGCAAGGGAAGCGTTGAACGAACTCGCTATGGGCGCTTCGATGGCAAGGGCCCCACTATTGGCGGTAGATCCTCCGATTGCGACGAGGCGCTGTCCATTCAATGGGGCGGAAACGGAATCTAGATCAACGATCCATATACCGGATTCGTCAGGAGTCTGACCGACTCGCAGACGAGACCAGAAAGAAAAAGCGTTCCCGAGAGAGCTTTGAGGCGTACCCAAAATTTGGTGACGGCGACTATTGTCGAGTGTGCCGGTGAAATCGACGAGCGGCGCTGTAGACTCATGCGTGTGCAGTCGAAGCTCCTGAGAATTTGCGTTCGCAGAGAGGAGGAGGTCAATCCCGTCGAGAGGATGCGGTTCAGCGAGCGAAGCGATGAATGCCACATCATTGCCCCCGGTCGCAGATACGGAGCGAATGCTTACGATCTGGCCTGCTTCGCCGTTAACGGTCGCCGCTTCGCCTTTCGCCGCTAAGGTGAGTAGCTGTCCATTGTCGAATTGGAGTGCGGCGTCTAAGTGAGCGTAGGTCTGGTTCGCCGCTTCGATGAGCAGGTCTAGAGCGGAGATCGCTTGAGCCTTGGTTTCCGCAGCTAGCGGTGGCTCAGAATTTGGCGGCATGCTGTTATTGTTGATCCGATTGCGGATAGTCGCGAGTCCTTCGGGGCGGGCGAGAAGGTCTTGGGCAGTGAGGATTGGTCTTAAGTCGATGTTGTTCAACTGAACGCCTCCTTCGCCATGACATTGGTAGCAGCTGTTGGTAAAAACAGGAAGCAGATCGTTTTGGAAACCTTGCTGGAGCTCAGGATTCGCAAAGCGGGCTCCGAATGCCACTTGTCCCGATTCGTTGATTTCAGGCAGGCTGAACGATTCGTACGTTTGTTCAGGATTCGTGTCTGCCGTGTCGCCTGATAACGATACGAGTGTGAATGTATTCGCAAAAGAGCTACTTGAAAGAAGCCCTACGGCGGCGAAAGATAGAAATGTTTGGATCGTTTTCATAGCCCTTAGAGGAATGCAAGTGGATCGAAATTGACGGGTTGCGATGGGAAGATATTCGGCATGGCCGATGGGGGGACGCCCATCCACTTTTCGAGTAAGGTTCGGTAGACGGTTCGGAAGTCGACGTTGAAGTCCATGCTATTTCGTTTGACACGGGCATCGGCTGCCAAATCTGGATACAAACCGTAGTACTCGTTTCCTTTGACCTGTCCGCCCATTACGAAGAGCGATTCCGCGGCTCCGTGGTCGGTGCCGCTGCTTCCGTTTTGGATAACTTTTCGGCCGAATTCGCTAAAGGTGAGAATGACAACGCGGTCCCAATTCCCTTGGGCCTTCATCTCGTCAATGAAAGCCTTGAGGCCTCCGTTGAGATCGCTCAATAGATCGAAGTGGCGACCACCCAAAGGCCCCACCTGTGGGTCAGCGTTAATTTGATTGTTGTGCGTGTCGTATCCACCTTGACGAGCGTAGTAAATCGAGGTGTCGCTTTTACCTTTGATGAGCTGGGCAATCACTTTTAGATTGTTGGCGAGACGGTTGTCAGCGGGCCATTGCGGATTAGTGAGAAGCGTGCCGCCTTCTTCGATTGCAGTTTGTACGCTTGCGGTGCTGACCATGGCGCTGTGAGCGGCGCGTTGGACGTAGGCGAGCGTTTCATCAGTGGCGCTGATGCCATCGTCCGTTGGATGGTCCAGGCCGATCAGCTTGCGATACATTTGGTCCAGAGGCTGTTCGCGTCCGGTTTCCGATTTGTCGCGCCAATTGAAGTAGGCGGGATTCTTGAAGGTTGCCGTAGGGCTGAGTCCGTTGGCGCTTTTGAAGGCGAGGGTTGGGCGCCCGTTAATATAGATGCCGCTTGTGGTGCCGCAACCGTCGCATTGATTGTCGAAGTAGCGACCGATCCAACCGTCCTTGGCAATCGTGTTGGGCTTGGCGGAGTGCCAATAATCGTAGGAGGTAAAGTGAGATAGGTTGGGATTGGGATAGCCTACGCCGTTGATGATTCCGAGATCGCCGTCTTTCCAAAGGGTATCGAAGTAAGGGAGATTTGGATGCAACGCTAGAACTTCGTCAGTGCCGGTAACGCTAGGGCCGTTTTTGTCTGTTAGTTTGAGCAGGCCGTGAGTCTCCTTCAGGCGAAGCGTAGAACGTGCGGTGTTGTAGATTGTATTTTGATACGGTACGACAGTGTTGAGTGTATCATTACCTCCTGCCATTTCCAAGAGGAGCATGATCGGGCCTTCGCCTCCAGCAGAAGGGACGGATTGAGCTCTGGCATCGAGATTGAAAAGGGTTTGCTGAAGAAAACCCGGTAGGGTCATGGAAGCGGTGGCTCCCCATACGGATTTGGCAACGAAATCTCTTCGGTTTAATTTACTGTTTATATCCATTTTCGGTTTCGTTGCGGGCTATTGAAGTTGGTACTCGGGCAATGCGAGTAGAAGGCGAATGAGTTCCTTCACGCCTTGCAAGGAATCGAGCTGCTCGGATATGACGGAATAACGTTGATAGAGCGTTCGAATCTGACTTTTGCGAAGCGTCTTATTGGGAAGGAAGCGTTTAGTAAGGGCGTCGATTAACAGAGGAAAGTTCTCGATCGTTCGCAGTTCTCGGGGCGCTATCTTGTCCCAATCGACTTCTGGATATTCGTCTAGACTGTTGCGAGTTCGCCCGTTTGTAAGGACATTGAAATTACGGTGACTCCATATGCTTGGCATATTCATCCGGAAGACCATCGATCCAGTCGCGAGCCATGTGTTACCATCGCCATCGGGCTCGGGCCAGCCGGCAATGCTGGGAGGGAAGAGGATTTCGTAGCCGAGTTGCTGCATGACGTCCTCGATTGCGTCCCGGGAAATCAATGGCGCTTCGAGTTGCTTTTCTAGAATCGTCAGAATATCGCCCGCATCCTTGATTTGAGAGTTGATGACGGCGTCATCGTAGAATTCTTCGCTGAGGAAGATGTCTTTAAGGAAAGGGCGAATCTCGTAGTCGTGCGTATCGCGGAAACGCAGAGCGAGGGCAGCGACTAACTCCTTGGAGGGATTGGGAGAGGCGAAATAACGCCACAATTTCCAGCTAAGGTGTTTCGCGCA
>JAPKDW010000427.1 GCA_028822375.1 Opitutaceae bacterium
ATGGCCCGCCTCCCGAAGTTCTCAAACACCTTGGCGTCGAAAAACATCCTTGGTAGTTGCATTCCAAATGGGGTAATGATAACTAGTCAGTTAATCTTTCCAACCACCTCTTGTATCAACACCAACCAAAACCCCCATTATGACTGAAGTGTTCTCTGACTTCAATGGCATCGAAACATTCTACACGATCTGCGCTGTTATAGGCGGATTCTTCGTACTGCTTCGATTGATTCTCCAATTTTTCGGAGGCGATGCGGACGCTTTCGACGGCGACGTAGATGTCGACCTGGATGGCGACCACACCAACACCGACGTCGGTTTCAAAATTCTCTCCCTACATGCCGTCAGTGCGTTCTTCATGATGTTCGGTCTCGTGGGACTCGCTCTATACCGGCAAAGCGAGACGGGATTCACGCCTTCCCTTCTCGGTGGCGTTTTCGCTGGCTTCGTTGCCGTTTGGATAATCGGCAAGCTCTTCAAGATAGCTGGTTCGATGGAATCGAGCGGCACCCTTTCGACCGACAAAGCCGTTGGGCGCTCGGGAACCGTCTATCAAAACATCCCCGAAAACGGCACCGGCATTGTAGCCATCCCGAGCATGTCGCGCGAATGCAGCGCCCGCGCCAAAGACGGTCAAGCTCTGCTCACCGGAACCACCGTAACCATTTTAGAAGTACATGCGAATGTACTCATCGTTGAAAAAATAATCTAACAACTCACCCCCAACTCAGCTATGTCATTCAATTTCTGGAGCATCCCCATCGCAGCATTCCTTGTACTGATCGTCGTTACGATCACCTTTCTCGCCTCGCGCTACAAGCGCTGTCCTTCCGATAAAATTCTCGTCGTATTCGGCAAGGTAGGCACCGGTCAATCCGCTCGCTGTATCCATGGAGGCGGCAGTTTCATTTGGCCGCTCATCCAGGACTACGCTTATATTAGCCTAACGCCGATGACCATTGGGATCCCCCTGCAAGGAGCGCTTTCCATGCAGAATATCCGTATCAACGTTCCTTGTACGTTTACGATAGGTATCAGCACCGTTCCCGAGATCATGACCGCTGCCGCGGAACGCCTTCTCCACCTTAGCCAGAAGCAAATCGAAGAGATGTCCAAAGAAATCCTCTTCGGCCAGCTCCGCCTAACGGTCGCCTCGCTCACCATTGAGCAGATCAACCAAGACCGCGAAAGCTTCCTCGATTCAATTCGTACCAACGTATCAATCGAGCTGAATAAAATCGGCCTCTACCTGATCAACGTTAACATCACCGACATAACCGACGAATCAGGCTACATCGATTCGATCGGTAAAAAAGCCGCTTCCGAAGCGATCAACCAAGCGAAGGTCGATGTCGCCGAACAGGACAAGCTCGGTTCGATCGGCGAATCCCACGCAACTCGCGAAATGGACATCAAGGTCGCTCAGAACGTCGCCGAAGCCGAAAAAGGTAAAAAGCAAGCCGAAGCCGACCAACGCATTTACGTCCAAGCTCAGGAAGCGCTCGCAGTCGAAGGCGAAAACACGGCCGAAGCCGATATCGCCAACGCCAACGCGACCCTCGCCGTCAAAGAAGCAGCCGCTCTCCAATTAGGCGAAGTCGCTAAACGCGAAGCGGAAGTCGAAATTCAAAAAGCTCAGTACAAAGCGGAAACCGAACGCTTGAACGCAGAAGAAGTCGCCCGCCAAGAAATCGACAAACGCAAAATCGAAATCGCAGCCGAAGCTCAAGCAGAACGCACCCGCCGCGAAGCCAGGGGCGAGGCCGACGCGATCCTCCTCAAATACGAAGCCGAATCGGAAGGTATCCGCAAGGTACTCGACAGTAAGGCCGCAGGTTACCTTGCGCTCGTCGAAGGTTGTAACGGCGACGCCAAAGCAGCGGCCACCTTTTTGATGACTGAAAAGATCGAGCAAATCGTCAACATGCAAGTCGAGGCGATTCGCAATATCAAGATCGACAAGGTCACCGTTTGGGATTCCGGAGGAGAAGGCAGTAATGGAAAGACCAATACAGCCAACTTCCTATCCGGCATGATCAAAAGCCTACCCCCGCTACACGAAGTCGCCGGCATGGCAGGAATCGAGCTACCGAAATACCTCGGTGAAATCGCCGACAAACAAGTCGCCGAACAAGCCCCGCAGCCAAAATCCGCAAAG
>JAPKDW010000428.1 GCA_028822375.1 Opitutaceae bacterium
CGGCGCCCCCGCAATGCCCGATATGGGTGGCATGGGCGGAATGGGCGGCATGGGCGACATGGGCTTCTAAGCCAGTCAACCAACCAACCAACGATCCTAAAATTATGGGGGTTGCACCAAACGGTGCGGCCCCCATTTTTGTGTTAAGGGCGCACTTGCCGGTTACTACGGTATGGCACACAATTGTCCGATCTGATTTTTTGATAGGTAGTCGGGAAATGCAACGGTGAAATACCAAGGTGTCCATGAGCTGGTAGATGTAGGAAATTGGAGGGTGGACGACCTAACAGATCCATACCCCGAAGGCTCCCGGGACAAGAGCGCGATGGAGTGCCCGGACCCGGCATCTTTTGAATTTCTAAAACCGGGCCACAGATATCTCTTTAAGCATTCGAACAAGAACTACCCTGAACAATTTTGGGCCGAAATTATTGCCTACAAAGTTGGCTGCCAAATGAGCGTTCCCGTACCCCCGGCATTCGCCGCCTTTAATTCAAGCAATGAAAGCCATCCCGCCGCCTTGATCGAATGGTTCTATGACTGGGATGCTGACGATGTGCTTTATGTGCCAGGCGGCAACTTTATGACGCGCATGATCGATAACTTTGATTCTAAGCGAGGCACGCAGCATAACTAGGGGAATATCATTGATCTCATTCAGGTTTTCGAGAGTGATCGGCTCAATAATGAAAGCTCTATCCATTGGGGAAAGGCGTTTGTCTTCGACGCCTTGATCGGAAACACGGACCGTCACCAGGATAACTGGGGCTGGCTACGGCTAGGACAAGAAAAGCATGTAGATTGGTCGCCGGCATTTGATAACGGCACCAGCTTAGGTCATGAAATACTGGAGCGGAATTTTCCAAAGTTTCAAGAGAGTAGTCGACTCGACAGATATATTAGCAACGGCCACCATCATGTAAAATGGTTGATGGAAGACGAAAAGCCCATGCAGCATGTGGAGCTTGTTCGGCGGTATGTTGCTGAATTTCCAGAAACCCGAGACCATATTATGAAATGTCTTGCGGTGGATATGGATCAGCTTGAAATTCAGCTTCGGGAACTGTGTGAGTTCGAATGCAAAGTATCATTTTCCGAGGCGCGATGCGATTTCGTGATACTGTTGTTGAAAACGCGCCTAGCGGCATTGTCTGCTGCATTGGGGGCCTAAGGCCATGTCAAATTTGATTGAACACCTAATAGAGCTAGAAAAATTGTCCCTCGTCTGGCAAGCTTCGAGCTCGGCCAATAGGGGCCGCTTGGTCGTGGGAGAGCTCTCCAGGTCCGGGGGCATAGTCTCTTTGCGATATCTAACCCAAACAACCGGATTTTTGGAAGCTGAGGAGGTCGGGTTCGCCGGTTTTCCTGCTTTTCCATCCAAGAAGGAGTTGTATTCAGAGGGTGTACTTGATACCTTTCTCAAGCGACTCCCGCCTCGCTCACGTACTGACTTTCCGAAGTATCTTAAGGACTTGAGACTGCCAACTGACTACTCGATTTCGGATTTCGCTTTATTGGGATATTCTGAAGCAAAATTACCTGGTGATGGATTTTCGATTTTGCCGAATTTTTCGGATGTAGAGCCCCCCTTTGAATTTTTATCGGAAATAGCTGGGTTTAGATACTCCGGTGCGAATTTGGAGAATATCAGTCTTGGAGACCGGGTCGAGTTCGAGCGTGAGCCCGATAATAGATATGACCCCAACGCCATCAAGGTAGCGGCGAATGGGAACAGCATCGGTTATATAAACCGGGTTCATGCACCTTCTTTCGCGCATTGGCTCGAGACCCATTCCGTCAATGCAGTCATAGAGCGCATCAACGGAAATTCCGAACGGCCACTGATCTATCTGTTTGTAAAAATTCGCGCTTAAGGTAAATTGCCATAATCGCCTATCCGGTCATTCGGGGAGACAGGCGCGGCGTAATGTTTCTGTCAGGGTTTGCAGAAACGCCGGGTCTCTATGCAGGAAAAATCCGGGTATGTGACACAGCCTAAATTGCGGTGCCAGGCGCATTGCTTCGGTCATTGACGCTTGGGTTTCGTTGGTCAGGATCTGTTTTCATCTTATCTTGCATGACTGGTGTTGTTTGTTACAGGATCAGTTTTCATATTCTTCTATTCAGGTGTCTGCCTCCCCCTCCATTGAGCGACAAA
>JAPKDW010000136.1 GCA_028822375.1 Opitutaceae bacterium
TCGAAATGGAAAGAGATCAAGGAAGGCAATTGGGAGTGTCGTCCGGGTCCGATGGCGAGCGATTGGGATCCATACGAAAACATTCCTACGACGACCAGAAAGGGCGTGGAGTACATTAAAGCTCAGGCCAAAGAGAAGAACCCGTTTTTTCTGTATTTCGCTTATCCAGCTCCGCACGCTCCGATTATTCCCAATGATGAATTCGATGGGAAATCGAAGGCAGGTCCGTTTGGAGATTTCGTTTACGAAGTCGACGATTCGATTGGTCAGTTATTGAAGGCTCTTAAGCAATCGGGTCAATCGGAGAACACTGTGGTGATCTTCACTGCCGACAATGGCCCAGAAGCTTATGCCTACGCTAGAGACGCTAAATACGGTCACTGGTCGGCTCATCCATTGCGCGGGCTCAAGCGTGATATCTACGAAGGCGGACATCGCGTGCCTTACATTGTCAAGTGGCCGGGTAATGTCCAAGCAGGTGAAACGTCCGACGACCTCGTTTCCCAGATTGATATTATGGCGACAGTTGCTTCTGTAGTCGGTTACGAACTACCGAATGATCAAGCTGAAGACTCGTTTGATCTGCTACCTTTGATTACCGATAAAAGCGACCTTGGCCCGCGAAAGACGCACATTCATAATACGTATGCCGATAAATATGCTATCAGAGATGGTGACTGGTTGCTGGTCGATACATCCAGTGGGTATTCTCGCAAGAAGATACACGAGCCATGGGAAGCAAAGCGTGGATACGAGGGCGAAGGCGATCGGGGAGCGTTTCTTTACAATCTAAAAAAGGATATCGGGCAAAAGCGCAATTTGTTGGATACGAACCCTGAAAAGGCGAAGGATCTGAAGGCTTTGTTGGAGAAGATTAGAGAGCAAGGTTATAGCGCGCCGAGGTTGGAATCGCAGTAGTGGATGAATCGCAACAGAGTTCATTCCCCGAAGCCTGCTTCGATGCTGAATCTTGCGATTCATCAAGCCCCGAAGCGCGAAGCGTTTGTTCGGCGTGATGCCCCGTCGCGGTTCGTCTGCAATCGACGAAGTCGACAGCTTGCTGCGGGGTGGCGAACAAAGGGCGCAGATATTCACTCTCGGGTTGGCGTACAGCGCTTTAATCCCGTGTCCGGCTTGATATTCTTTAGGGGAGCGAGACTCTCTCGCTTTGTCGGTAATCGATTAGCCTTCTTTTAAGAGGCTGTCGGCAGGTTTTTCGCTGTTGGCGCCTCCGTGATGATGAGCATAGGTGAATCCTTTGCGAATCGAGAATGCACCGATTTGGCCGGCTTTGTTGAGAGCGATAAATCCGACTTGGATTGACCGCCAATCTTCGAATTTGTTGGCGATGCGCTTAACGATCTCTTCGCAGGCTTCCTGGGGCGAACGCCCATGGCGCATTAATTCAACGACCATTGCGCTTCCCGCGTTTTCGATTACAGCTTCGCCCCAACCGGTGGCAGCGGCACCACCGATATCGTTGTCGACGTAAAGCCCGGCTCCGATAATTGGGGAATCGCCGACGCGACCGTGTAGTTTCATTCCTGCTCCGCTGGTTGTGCAAGAGCCTGAAAGGTTGCCGTCCGCATCTCGAGCGATCATGCCGATCGTATCATGATTCTCGATATTGATTTCGGGAAGCTTTTTGCCCACTTCTACTTTGCGTTTCTTCCATGCAGCCAGCGTTTCTTCGGTAAGAAGCATTTCTTTCTTAAAACCTTGCTCGAGCGCGAATTTCAGGGCGCCTTCGCCAACAAGCATGACGTGCTTGGTGTTCTCCATTACTTTGCGGGCGACCGAGACAGGATTCTTTATGTGTTGGAGAAATGCGACGGATCCGCAGCGTTGGCGTTGATCCATGATACAGGCATCGAGAGTGACATTTCCTTCGACATCGGGGAATCCACCGATTCCAACGGTTCGATTGTTGGGATCGTTTTCGATAACGTTGACGCCTTTTTCAACGCAGTCGAGAACGCTACCTCCATTTTGCAGAACTTCGTAGGCTCGATCATTAGCCCTGAGTCCGGTTTTCCAGGTTGAAATGATGATGGGACCTTTGACGTGTTTGGATTGACCAAAAGTCTGGTGGGATCCGATTCCGGTAAGGGAGCCGAGCGCGGAAAGGGTGAGGAATCGCCTTCTGGAATTCATGGGAGTGTTGATAGTGGGGTGGCAAATGGGATATCTATCCGATCTTGTAAATCACTCATCGAGTCAGAGATCAATAGCGGGGTCGGCGTTGGTCAGTCGAAACCGATATTTCGATATGCAACTTCCCAGTCTTCGCTATGTTGAAAGCTCTCCAGGTCGCTTTCCTCCATGAAGAGGATGATTTGTCGCTTACTTTGCACTCCAATTTGGAAGCCAATCGAAGCGGCTGCTGCGCTGTAGTATTGAACCGTCTTGCCTTTGATTATCAAGGCACCTTCGCCATATTCGCCGCCGATTCCAAAACCGGCTTTGCCGACCGTCGGAAAAACGAGCATGCCCTCAGCTTTTTTAGCTAGTTTTTTGCCTGCAGAGGTTTGTTCGTCGAATTCTTCAATCGCTTCTTCGCTGCGAGCGTCGAGGACAATTTTTCGAGCGGCGTTGACTGGACTGACGTTGAGAAGGAAAAGCGCTGTGAGAATACCGAGGACTATTTTCATTTTAGTACGGATTGAAATGGAGAGGCGTTTTGTGAAGACTCTATCGAGCAAAGAAGAAGCTGACTTTAGGTATTCGAGTCAACCAGGCTCTTTCCTTCATCGGGACTCAGTTTAATGGAAAAAGTTTCCCTGAATGCTGTAATTAGACTCTATTCCTGTTTCAATTTTGCTCTGATGTTACGATAGCTAGTGTATCCTCCGTATGCGAGGAGAAGTACTATACTGGCATAGACCCACCAAGGGATATTCTCACCCTCGATGAACAAGTAAAGGTATGGCGAAATTGTCCAGAATCCTAGAGAAAGGATAGGCAGGGTTGTCGATTGATTGTTTCGTTTCGCCTTAACAATCCAAGCTATGGAGAGGAAAAAGAAAGGAATAGCGCCTACATAGATGGTTCCGAAGATAATCGGATCGACGCCGTAGCGATCGCCGAGGCCGAGAAACCAAGTTGCAATATGAGTCCAAACTTCCTGCATTAAGAGAACTAACGAACTGGAGTAGGCCAGGAATGCAAGGGAAAGCTACTCTTGTAGGGCGATTTGATATTGCTGGGAAATGTTCCTGAAATGTTCGGCTTGCTCAGTGCGATCGCCCTTCTCAGATCCGTTGGCGAGGATGGCGCATTTCGATTGTAGAGTCACGATGGCGAGCGTTCTGTATTTGGGTTTTAGGACGCCGGTATTTAGAATATTCTCCAGGGCTTTGATCCTGTAGACATCAAGTCCTCGTTGATTCGAAAGTTGGTCTGGATGGCCGCCATGCTTTTCAATGAGAGTTTCATCGACGAGCCCAACTGAGTACCGCGAAGCGATGCGGAGCCAAAGATCATAGTCTTCGCAGGCGGGAAGGTCTTCGTCGAAGGTGCCGACTTCATCGAATACGCTTCGGTGAATAAGGGCTGTCGATGGAGATATGGCGCATACGGGCAAGCAACGCTCGAAAATCCATCCGCCATGTTTGGCGTAGGCTAAGGGGACTTTTTTTTGCTTTCCTCGAAAAATCCATCTTTCTTCCGTGTGGCAAATTTTGTATTCGGAATTCGATTGCAGGAATTCGATTTGGCGTTCAATTTTATCTGGCAGCCACGCATCGTCGGAGTCGAGGAACGCGATCCAATCAGTTGGCGCGGCCCGGATGCCTGTATTTCGAGCGGAGCTCACTCCTTGGTTTGACTGGGAGATTAATTGAACAGTCGGATAGGTGGAGCGTATCCATTCCTCGGTGCCATCAGTTGATCCATCGTCGACGACGATGATTGAATCGACGAGGCATGTCTGATTGAGGATGGAGTTGAGGCAGCGCGCTAGAGTCGTCCGTCGATTGAAGGTGGGGACGACTGCAGTTAGCTCGAATGGGCCTCGGGTATCGCTTGAAGGAATCAACGGTTCTTTGGATGGAAGAGGAGTTGCATACGCGGCACGGCGCAAGCACCGGCCCTACGGTAGGATTGCGTGAAGCTATTTGTCTTCGCTTTTCTTCTTGAGGAAGCCGCCGAGGAATTTCTTGGCGGTATCTTCGAGCTTTTCGTCTCCTGAGGTATCGATTCCCAGCTTTTTTGTCGCTTCGTTGAGCAAGGCCTTCTTCCCGGCTTTGGCGATGGCGTTTTGGAAGGCTTTGGAATCGAGTTTAATGGCAGGGTTGTCGATGGGACCGCGCAGCGAGATTGGAATGCTTAAGCTGTCGGCAGGTATTTGGTTTCCGCCGATGGATAGGGTGGAGCCTTTAAAGGTCGGAGTGATCTTCAAGTCGGAATCGATCGCGCTGAGCTTTCCGGAAATCGCGATGTTCATCGTGCCGCCGCTAAGCGGAGGTTGTCCGTCGCTTTTCAATTTCGAAGCGAACTCATCGACGGAAAGGTCCTTTAGATTAAGACTGATTTGATTGTCGGCCCGTCCGGCTGCGGCGCCAAGTTCGAGCGAAGCGCTGAAGGCCCCATCCGAGGAAACGACGCTGATTTTCGGGTCGGTCGGGAGTAGGCCCGGTTGTGACGAGAGATCACTTGCTTCGATGTTCAAAGTAGCATTTTCGAAGTAGCTGGTCTTCACTTGATTGGCTACCAAACTACGTATCCAGACTGTGGGGCTTCCTTCGAGAATGTCTTGTTTGGTGACGTTGCCATAGCCGAGCGCTTGGATACGGCTTGCTAGCAAATCGTCGAGAGTGACGGACTCGCCATCTTGTGGAGCGCCGTCGCCGCCAATGGCTTCTAGCCATTTTTTGATCTGGGAGAGGCGTTCTTTCCACTCAGGAGCATTTTCGAGAACGCTGCCGAGATCTTGGTAGTCGGGCATTTTGAGGGGAGATTCCTTTTTGCCATCCGCTTGTTTGCCGGTGGTCTTGCCTTCGCTTTCGCGAGCTAGGCCAGCGCTGGCATTTTCGAATACGAGACTGTCGATGGAGAATCGTTTTTTGAGAATGTCGGCGGAGCTGATGTCAGCCACGATCCGGTCGCTGGCGAAAAGGTTGGTGTTGAGCGCTTCGGGATCGGCTAGGGCTAGACCGTCAAGTTCCAAGCGTCCGTCTTTCAAATCAAGGTGAGCGTTTTTCAGGTCGACTGTTGCTCCGTTGGCCTTTTCGAGTCCTTGCTTAATTGCGGATGTGACGATCGGGTCGCTTAAGCTGCGCAAGCCGACGTAGCCTAATCCTAGTATGACCACGGCGAAGATGACTCCAGGAATTCGGATCGGGTTGCCCATCTTTTTAGAGAGCAGTTCTTCGTAGCTTTTTTTACCACGGCCGGAGCCGAGAAAAATGAACTTCAGCGCTTTGACCCATCCTTTGGAAGACCACTTGTTCATGCGTTCGGAGTCCTGTTCCATGCGGATCATTTTGCGACGGTAGGCCCCGAGTCCGCGGGTCAAACTAAGCCCAAGAGCAACTCCGAAAATGAGACCGAGAAATTGGGCTCCGGGAACAATGTAGTATTCAAGCCCGAAGTAGGCGGTGATCGGCCCGTTTGCCAGGGTTGAGAAAAGTCCGCCAGTAGGTCCATCGAGCAGGAATCGCCCGATCGAGAAGGCGAGAGGCATCGTTAGCCAAAAAACGAGTTTGCCCAGTAGACCGGCAATACCGGCGAGAAAGAGGTTAGCGTTGAGGATAAGCAGGCAGAGAGACCAGAAGATGATCAGCCCGGGGGCTTGCTGGAATCCGGGAGTGAATGCGATGAGCATTCCCAAAATACTGGCGGAAACGAGTTGGAAGGGAGTGGCTTTCCCGCGGATAAGTGAACCGAATTTTCGTGTAATGAGCATCTTGGATGGGTTGAGTTCTTTTGCGATATTCAGCAATAGGGAATTAGCGCTTTATGACAAGCGTGAGACGCCAGATTTCATAGACAGCTTTGAAATAGCGATTTGACGGAATCGCTCACGAACGTGTCTTTCTGGCGAAAGGAATATCGAATGACGGTCCTGCTCTGGACCAATGGCGGGAGCGTTTTGATGCTGGCATTCATGAGGTTTCGATCGATTTGGATATGGGCGAGAAGAGTGAGAACCTTATTTGGAAAGCTTCGATAGACGCTCAAGACGGTCGAATCTACCTTGTTAGTTTTGACCCTCAGGTAGGTTTTATCGAAGAGGAATAGGTTGGCTGATCAATTTGTCTGGGTTTCGGGCATTGACGAAACCTATGGTTCATTGAACATTAGAGACTGTTTAATAAGTCAGCCAATTCGTATTTATGTGTCCTTCCCGCTGAAATTGCGTTTCCTCCTTTCGCAATACCCTCCGGGTATTACTCGTATCGAAAGCCAAAATTCGACCTGGAAAATCCACTTTAACTACTCGGGCGGGACTTATTAAACAGGCTCTTAGAGACTAGAGAGAGCTCGTTGATGAGCTGTGAACCCCTTGATCGACCCAAATGATTGTATTCAAAATCCAGAGCACCGGCGTTGTCGCGCTGTTCGTTCTTTTCCTGTTTGGAACCTTAGCGCAAGCAGATGATGGATTGACAGGGTACGAGTCGCCTCATTCTCGAATCGCGTTCGAAATCTTTCAGTTTCCCAAAAACGCAATTCCTCGAATTGATGGGAATGTGGACGATTGGAGCATGGTGCCGGAGCGGTATAGCTATGGGACGTCTCTATTGAACGACACGGAAGACGGGCATGGAACGGATATCGATCGAAAAGACATCGATGTGAAAGTGACGCTTGGTTGGGTCAAGGGACTGAATCGAATCTATATTCGTTATGAGGCCTACGATGATTTTTGGGATTTCGGGCGGTTTAATCCTAGGGGGTATCTTAATGATATTTTTGAAATAGTGGTGGATGGTGATATGTCGGGAGGTCCGTTTATTTTCAATCCGCTTTTAGTTGCGGAAGACGATCGAGATCGAAGTAGTCCGGCGTTCCTTGAGAATCATTTTCGTTTTAGCGGGGTCCATGCTCAAAACTATCATTTTTATACTCCCATGGTGAACGACGCCTGGGTTTTGGTATGGGGGAGTCAATATTGGATCTCTGAGTTTCCGTATTCGAATTACGATTACTCATATGATTTTGAGCACGGCGAGAGCGGTAAGCTAGTAATGGAGTGTTGGATAACGCCTTTTGATTACGCGCCTTACAATCGTCCCGAGGATGCAGTGGTTTCTCAACTGGTGGAGAACGAGCGAATCGGCTTCTCTTGGTCGATTCTTGATTTCGATGGCGGGAAACGCGATGGCCATTACAACCTCGCTCATGATGTCCGCATGGTTAAGGACGCATCCTATTTGCAGCCTTTCAAGCTGATGCCTATAGAGTCTTCGCTTCAGCCGGAATTAAAAGCGGAATGGACGTTTGAGGTGTTGGATATGGAACGAGGACTTGTCGCCTTCCATGATGAATCCATTGGCGAGGTAACTTCTTGGAGATGGGATTTCGGCGATGGGTCCGAGTCAACTGAACAACACCCTATCCATGTACTCGAAAAGGGCGTTCGCAAGGTTATCACTTTAGAGGTGAGCGATGACTCAGGCGCGTCTAAACGTACCCGTTATTGGGAGGTTATGATCAAGTAATTGACTCGCCCTATTTACTCAGAAGAGCGGGGCGAGTTTCGAGATCGCCAACCAGGCTCCAGCGATTAGGAGACCAAGCGCGGATATCCAAAGGAAAATATCCCAGGTTCGGGTAGGTTTGAGTGCTGGGATGGTGTGCTTGTATCGGAAGTAGATTGCCGCGAATCCTAGCATAGGGAGCATGAACGACTGCATCGTGCCTGCGAGGAGGATCAGTTCCTTGGGCTTTGGTATGAAACAGAAGATAACGAAGCTGATGAGGGGGAAAAATATGCATAGTCCCTTGATCCACTTGCGGTTCGCTTCGGGAGAGGATTTTCGCCAGCCGAATATGACCATTGCGTCCGCGAATACGCGGGCTTTGCTGGCGTTGGTGACGAAGAACGTTGAATAGAGGATCACTGCCGCTGCCACGAGAAAAAGACCTACCGCCGTTTCGTTGAAAACCGGTTCGTACATGGCGGCCAAGGTGCGGATCATGTCCATCCCCTGAGGGTGTAAGTTGGACCTTCCTAGAACGGCTGCTCCGAGCAGGTAGAAAATGACGGTCGATGTTGTGTAGACCACCATTGAGCACCAGGCGTCCCAACGTAAAACGCGTAACCAACCTCGGGCCCGTTGGTTCCAGGCGTCGGTGTCCTCACGTGGACCGATGAATGATGCGTATCCTTTTTCCAAACACCAGTAGGGGTAGAATACGAGTTCTCCCGCCGCGACTCCGATGATGCCGAAGGTAGCCAAGGCGGTGACGATTGGATCGAGGCCTTCTCTCTTCGGTGGTAGCCCAAAACTGAGACCTTGCCTTAGATCCGCCCAGGTTACTGCCCAGGTAGGGTTCATCTGGAGGAGGACCAAATTTAGGAGCGTTAGCAAAGTGAAGCCGGCTACGAGGACGGTGACCACGGTTTCAATCATTCCGTATCGACCGAAGTATAAAATGATGGCGGTGATTACCGAAATCAGAAGCGCCCAAGCGTAAGGATCAATTCCAGGGCTTGGGAGCGATTTGGCCGGCTCGGGTCCGACTGCAGATAGGGCTTGCTCGAAAACGGCTGTACCATCATTGGCGAGTAAATCGACTTTGGCTAATTGGGCTTTTATTCTTTGCCCAGTTATATCGTTGAAGGCCTTTCCTTCTTCGGTGATGGGTACCGCAATCGAGAGCGCTTGGCCGACGCCGCCAATGATGCCGCCCATTTGGCCAGTGGCCGCAATGATCATTAAGAGCCAGAACCAGGCGATCCAGTGAGTGCCGCGCGGTTTCCAGCCAGGAAGCCCCGTGATGCCCTGTAACGTGGTCTTGCCAGTGAGGATGACATAACGCCCGAGTTCGACCTGAACGAATACCTTGATCAAGCAACCGATGATAATCAGCCACATGAGCCAGAATCCAGCTTCGGATCCCGTGGCGGTCGTAGCTATCAATTCGCCGGAACCCACTACGGCTCCAGCGACAATGAGACCAGGTCCTAATTCTTTGGCGACTCCTTTGGCAGTTGTCGGAGCTGGACGGGTTCCGTTGTTTTGGGGGTTTGCGTTCAATGGCTAAAGGTTAGTTGGGTGGGGGTAATGGGAGAAGGTTTTTTTAATCCTCTCCATTGGGAGTTTTTGCAAGCATAACTCGTGGACAGCACTCACGTCCTTTCAGATGGCGTTTGCCTAAAAAAGCCAGGCGCTAGGAAAAACTAAATTTAGTGAAAGCTTGAATACAGTTGCGATTACTACCGAAACCGCACCGGAGACAAGCGAATCCCAGAGTAAAGTCTTTGTTTCAAGGAATTCTTTGTCGATTCCAAATCGGCCAATCTGAAGCATTGCGACCAAATAGACGAATGTTGAAACGAAGTAACCGATAGTGGAAATGCAAACAATGTAGACAGCGATGCCGACGATCATCGACCACGTTCGAATCTGTATTTTGGGTTCGGACTTTCGAACTTTCGAGTCCGGCACTTTAAGTCGTTGTTGGATTAGGCACGCAAACGCCAGAGCGAATAAGGAAGCGCAAACGAGTTTTGGATACGCGTCGAAAGGTTTTATGAGGTTATTCGCTTCTTGCCAAAAGACTAGGGCTACGCCCGCAACGAGTACCAGGAAGAGGTCAATTACCGAGAATCGAATTACCAGTTGGGGCTTAGTCATTGTTAATTCCTTTTCCGAAGGCTTTGGCTTGGCGCGTTTTGCGTTCGACGTAGATTGCTCCGAATAGCGTGAAGATGCACAGAGCGAATAGCCCTAGGCTAATGGGGCGACTCATTGCGAAATGTATAAGGCTCGTCTCGCTTTCGGCCATTTGCAGGCTTTGACCGAGTCCTTTTTCGGCGATTGGTCCGAGGACTAGTCCTAGAGCCATGGGGCCGATTGGGATTTTCAGCTTGAGCATAGCAAACCCGAGAACGCCCATGCCAAACATGACCCAGACTCCATAGATGTCATAGGAAGCTGCATAGGCTCCGACGATGCACAGCGCTATGACGCTTGGGCCTAGGTAGGCGTTGGGAATTAGGAGGACCCGAGCGGTCAGTTTGACCATGTAGATACCAATTCCGAGTAATAGGATGTTGGCTACGATGAGCGAAGCCATAAAGGCGTAGGCGATGTCTGAACTATTGGTTAGGAGTCCCATGCCCGGTTGAATGCCGAAAGACATGAGCGCTCCCATGATGACGGCAGCGTTTACGTTTCCAGGGATTCCCAAGCCCATCATTGGTACCAGGCTACTGGATACTTGGGCATTATTTGCCGATTCGGAGGCGATAACGCCTTCTATCGCCCCTTTGCCGAATTGGCTGGGGTCCTTCGCAGTACGTCGCGCTTCATTGTAGGAAATGATTGAGGCGATGGCTCCTCCGGCTCCGGGTAGGATTCCGACGATGCTGCCAATAATTGAGCTTCGGAGAAGCGTGGACCACGCAGCGCCAATTTTTCGAGCGACCAATTTAATTACCCCTGGCTCCGCTTTGTAGGGGGCGATGTGACTGCCTTTCATCTCCAGGATGTTCATGGCTTGGGAAAGCGAAAACAAACCAAGGAGCGCCGGTATAATCTCGACCCCAGAGATGAGCGGATAGATGCCGAAGGTGAATCGAACATCTCCCGAAACCGGGTCTTGTCCGATCATAGAGAGCATTAGACCAATGCAGGCGCTGAGCAATCCCCGTAAAATTTGACCTTCGGAAATGGCCGCTACTGCGCAAAGGCCGAGGCATGAGAGTCCGAAGAATTCTGGCGGACCGAATTTCAGCGACAGGTTTGCTAGCGGCTCGAAAGCGACGATGAGGACTAAGGTGCCGAAGAGTCCGCCAATGACCGAAGCGAAGAGAGCTCCGTAGAGCGCGCGATCGGCTTTGCCTTGTTTTGTGAGAGGAAATCCGTCGAAAGCGGTGGGAAGCGAGGAGGGTGTGCCGGGTGTATTGAGGAGAATTGCGGAGTTGGCTCCACCATATAAAGCCGCTGTGTAGATGGCTCCGAGCATGCTTAGTCCGATAACCGGTCCGAAGCCGTAGGCGATTGGAAGCATGAGCGAAATCGCCATGACGGACGAAAGTCCGGGAAGCGTTCCGACTACGATTCCTCCAGTTATCGCCAGACACATGACTAGCAGTGTCTGGAAATTGAGGATGTCGGTAAACCCGGATAGGAGTTCTTGCATCGTTTAGGTTTTTAGGAAGTAGGGGTTTAGGGATTTAGGGGGAGGCCGGCCGCTACCTTCATCCCTGCAGCCTGAGAGCCTGTTTAATAAGTCATGGTAGGAGCGGGTTTACCCCGCGAT
>JAPKDW010000137.1 GCA_028822375.1 Opitutaceae bacterium
GGAGGCACAATCACATCTTCCGCACGTGTTTTCGGGCTATAAGCGCGTTCCCATTGGTTGTCCCAGCTCCGATGCGCATCATTGGAAGCGAACCAAAAGAAGAATGGCTTATCACGCGGACGCTCCTGAGTTAGCGTCACCCAGTTTGCTTCGCCTCCGCGACTGGCTCCCTTCGTGTCACTTCGTCCATTATCGATATGATCGAACGGAGCTGCCTCTCTCGGGTTAACCCGCTTCATATGGTTCTTGCCCGACAGGGCAGTGTAGTAGCCTTCTTCTCGCAAAACTTCGGGCAACCAAGGCAAACGATCCGCAATCGGCAAATGAAGTTCCGCCGCCTTGCCATTGTTGTGCGGATAACGTCCCGTTACAATGCTTGCCCGGCTTGGGCTGCAGCTGCTTGCGGTTAAGTAGGCGTTCGTAAAACGAATCCCTCCATCCGCTAGAGCGTCAATGGTCGGAGTCCGCACGCCGTCGTTTCCGTAACATCCATAGTCATTCCAGCTCACGTCATCCGCAATGAAGAAAATCACATTGGGAGCCTCCGCTTGAGTCGAACTTGAAGCCGTCGCTAAAACGAAAATAATGAGGTTAAAGAAAATGCGTTTCATAAGCAGCAAAGGCAAAATTAGAAACAAGAGCCCTGCAATCCAAATGGTAGGGTTGCGTTCCCCAAGCAACCGCGCAGCCCACAAGCCACACTCATCCACGCAAAAACCAAACCAACGTACCAATCGACCGCGGGTGCCCGGGAGGGGTAACCCTACTTCCGATTCAAACGCACATCCATCCAAACAGCCAAAGCCAAAACAATACCGCGGGTGATGAACTTAATCTCGGGCGGAGCGGAAATAAGCGTCAGCCCATTTAACAGGCTTGCCATGATCAAAGCGCCCGCCATCACGCCCATCACGGTTCCGCGACCGCCTTTGAGACTAACTCCGCCTATCACGCAAGCTGCAATCGCATCCAGCTCCATGAGATCTCCCACCGATGTTGTAGAGGATCCAGCATAGGACGTTTGCAAGAAACCAGTCAGCGCTACCAGTCCCCCGGCAATCGAAAACGCCATGATTGTCGTCCGGCGTACCGGAACGCCGGATACCATTGCGGCATCCTCATTTCCACCAATAGCGTAAAGGTAGCGACCAAATGCCATATGCTGCGTCAGCACGTAAATCCCAACCGCCGTGGCTCCTAAGATCACTCCCGACAAAGGCACCCCGCGATACATATTCAAAACCGTAACGGCGATAAACAGTCCGATCGCCTTCAACATGAATTTGTAGAAGGCAGTTTCCGGCTCCTCCACTTCGAAGTGATGTCGCTTACGGCTTGATCGACTTTTTAAGGCTGCGAACGCAATCGCCACCGTGACGCCTGTCGCGAGCAAATACCCATAGACTGAAGGCAGATAATATGTAGTGAGAACCGAATACAAATTGCTTTCGCCACCGAGGTTCACGGGTACCGTCGAGGTGTTGATAACCTTCCAGAACACGCCCTTGAAAACCAACAAACCTCCCAAGGTAATAATGAACGCAGGAATGCGCTGCGACACGATCAATGCCCCCATACAGGTCCAAGTAGCGATGCCGGCGATTAGCGACAGAAACATCGCCGCCGGGGCTGGCCAACCATACAAGGTAGTCAACACTGCTGCCAATCCACCAAACAAACCAATGCCACTTCCAATCGCTAAATCGATGTGCCCACAAACAATAATCAAAAGCACTCCGAGTGCGGCCACAGCCGTCGTCGACATCTCGATCGATAGCATCGACAAATTTCGAGCGCCAATATAGCTCGGCGAAATGATGGCGAAAAAAGTCCAAATCGCGATGATTGCGATAAAGAGCGAAAAGTCTCTGAGGGATAATTGCTTATTCATAGGTATCTCCAGAAGGTGTATCTACGGAAGCGCTGATTGCTGCAGCCAGCAGCGCTTCTTGGCTAAAGTCTTCGCGGTCGAACTCGCCGCCAACGGCGCCCTCCGACAGCATAATAATACGATCGCTCAGGCCCATCAATTCGGGCATTTCGCTAGAAACGAGCACAATGGCCTTCCCCTCCGACTTAAGCGCGTTCACCAGCTCGTAAACCTCGAGCTTCGCTCCGACATCAATTCCGCGAGTCGGTTCGTCGAGAAAGATGATATCCGGCTCGCAGAGCAGCGCTTTGCCGATGACGATCTTCTGCTGATTGCCTCCCGAAAGGGTTTCGGTAATCGTCTCCAAACTCGGCGCCTTAACCTGTAGCTGGGAAGCGATGGCCTCGTTACGGCGAACCTCTCGATTGACCTCAACCAGACCGCTAGAAGCCGTTATCCCCGCCAAGGATGACAGACTCAGATTGAATCCGTTGCTCTGCTCTAAAACCAAGCCATAGCGCTTTCGATCTTCGGTCACCATAACCAAACCTTTTTCAATAGCGCCTTGAGGCGTTCGCGGCGCAAAGGGTTCACCCTTGAGCGTCACTTCGCCAGAGATTCGTTTCCCGAACGCACCGATCACATTCATGAGCAGTTCCGAGCGCCCTGCGCCCATCAACCCTCCGAAGCCCAAAACTTCGCCTCTAGCAACCTGAAATGATACGTCGCGCACGACCATTTTCCCTTCGTCGTTCTCTACCGAAATATTGCGAGCCTCGAGAAGACAATCCCCGCTCTTGGTCTTCACATACGGAAAAAGTTCGTCTATATTCCGACCCACCATATGCCGGATCACCTCAGCCTTAGAACTTTCCGACGCATTGACGGTTGTAATGGTTTTCCCATCACGCAGGACTGTAATACGATCGCTGATCGCGAAGACCTCGTCCAACTTATGCGTAATATAGATACACGCAATGCCGCGCCCCTTGATCTCGCGAATAATCTTCAACAAGATAGTCACCTCACGCTCCGTCAACGCCGCTGTCGGTTCATCCAAAATGAGAATATGCGACTCTTTCTTGAGCGCTTTGACAATCTCGACGAGCTGTTGTTTGCCAACGCCCAAGTTCCCCACTCGCTCCGCGGGATCGATTTCGATTCCAAAATGGTCGAGCAACGCAGCAGCGTCTTTATACATTTTATCCCAATCGACAAATCCGAAACGCGTTGGCTCGTGGCCGAGATAAATATTCTCCGCTACCGTCATCTCATTAACCAATGCCAACTCTTGATAGATGACTGCCAAACCAGCTGCTTCCGCATCGGCGATGCCACCGAAGCGGGCCTTCTTTCCGTCTACTGAAAAAGAACCTTCATACGTACCGAAATTCCAAATACCAGAGAGTGTCTTAATCAAAGTCGACTTGCCCGCCCCGTTTTCGCCGCACAACGAATGCACTTCGCCCCGGCGCAAATCGAAGCTCACATCCTCCAGCGCTTTCACGCCCGGAAAGGTTTTCGTTATCCCTTCCGCCTTGAGTACTAAATCCAAAGACATGCTAGGCTAGCGAGCTGGGCGTTGATCTTCCGGGATGACCTTATAGACTTCATCGTAAGAATGAAACCCATCGGCAATGACTGTCTCCATCATGTTTTCCTTCGTCACGCTCATGATCGGCGCCATTGCCATCGGAACCATTACCATGCCATTGTAAACACCACCTTGCACGATTACCGGTTTTCCTTGGGCCAGCTTGACCGCCATTTCCGCAGCCATAATCGCGAGTTCCGGAATCGGTTTATAAACCGTCTGAGCTTGCGTGCCCGCGACAATTCGCTGGCAAGCAACCAAGTCTGCATCCTGACCAGTCACCAAAATTTTACGGGCCAGGCCTTCTTCCTCCAAGGCTTTGACCGCCCCGTTGGATAGCACGTCAGCCGAAGCTAAAATACCGTGAAAATCCTTCCCGTGTCGGGTGATCGCTGCATTGACGATGCGCTTAGCATTCGTGCCTTCCCAATTATCGCACCAGTCCTCGTGGATGATCTCGATTTTCCCTGCTTCAACCAAAGGCATCAACACCTGGTCCTGTCCTTCTTTAAAAAGGAATGCATTATTATCCGTCTTCGAGCCGAACAAACGTACGATCTTCGGATGCTCCACGTGCTTCAATGCCTCTACCAAATAGGTCGCCTGCAAAACTCCGACCTTTACGTTATCAAACGTCACGTAGAGGTCGAGTTTGTCTGTGCCCGTAATTAATCGGTCATAGCTAATTGTCGGGATGCCCGCCTCATGGGCGATCTCGACGCCCTTAGCCATTGCAGCGCCATCATGCGGAACGATTACCATTACGTCGACCTCTTGCGTCACCAAGCCTTGGATATCCTGAATCTGCTTTGCATCGTCGCTATTGGCTACCTGGATAACAACTTCGGCTCCGAGCTCGGCCGCTCGCTTTTTGAGACTATCGCGATCCTTATGCCAACGAGCTCCGCGAACTTCATCCATCGAAAATCCAATTCGAATTTTTCCTTCACGCGCCGTCGTTTCGCTTCCGCTAGAACCGCTATTCGACAACAGCAAACCGAGCGAAACACTCATGACCAAACAAACTATCAATAAACCAATGCGTAGCTTCATAAAAAGGAGAATAGGGCAAAAAACAAACCACGACCAATATCAAGACTCTCGATCGCAAAAACCGGCACCCTGCCGAATTCCGGCTGAAGATCAAGCGTGTTCAATAGGTCAAAAATCAAACTACCGAAGCTGTAGGAGCGGTCCCGCTAAGCGTGGACCGCGATTCCTCCTGTTCTTTCTTATTTAGTTCTACACTATCGCGGGATAAACCCGCTCCTACATAAACTCATCGAATACTCCCTATTGGAAACGATTATCGCCTCGCCAGTCGCCGCAAACGACAAGCTCCTCCTCCGCAGCGACCAACACCTCTTCTGCTTCGAAGGCTAAGGAACATATCTGCCCACGAATCTCACGAATTCCCACGAATAAACTCCTTATAATTTAAAAAACAATTCGTGTCTATTCGTGAGATTCGTGGGCAAAAAATCATCTACCTCCTAGGACGATATACTACTCGCCCCAGAAAAGATCTTCGTTCACGACATCGCCGTACACATCGTGATGCCTTAGAGCGATCCGTGGTTTTCCATTCTGGCGATCAACAGATACGCTCAAAAAGCCGCCTTTGATCCGCAAAAACTGATGCTCATCCGTGCGTAGCGACATTTTGAATCCGCTCGCATGCATATCCGACCCCGCGCCGCAAGAGTACTCACGAGCGCCCGTCTCGTCATCGACCGTTACATACTGCCAATGGCGATCGCCGTTAATCATGTAGGCATTCTTCTGCTTACCCATGTAGTCGCGGATCTCCTGACCTTCATCGGCGAAGATCGTGTTCGCATGATTGTCTTTTTTCTTCTCGCGATCTGGACCGACAACTGGGTCTGGATTTATCAAAATACGGAAAGTCGCGTCCGACTCCGAAAACGTCTTGAAAAACCACTCTTTCTGGGCCTTCCCCCAAATCGTTTTATCCGGACCATTTGGAGCATCGTTCCGACTCCGATAGTCACGCCCTTCCATCATCCAAACCTGTAAATCCTTGCCCCAACGAACCGTTCGAAACGGTAAATCGCCCATCGGAAAGTTATCATTGAAAATTTCGATCCCGCGATCCCATGTCATCTCGCCATAAGTATCGCCTGGAGAACAATCGTTCCTGAGCAAGTCATGATCATCCTTCATGAAATACGTCGGTACCTGACGGTAGAAATCGCGAAAATTCGGCAAACCGAAAATTCGGTTCCATTTGTAATGAGCCAGCTCTTCGGTCTTCGCGTACGGACCTGGTTTATCATAATATTCGATATCGCCAGCATGGACCATAAAGTCAGGATTCACTCTGTTCAGAATCGATGGATACACGCGATGACCATTCACCAAATCATCTCTACGCGGAAAGTCCTGACACGTCACCACGGCAAAAGTGACCGCCTCCGCATCCTTTCTCAAAGGAGCCGTTTTCAGTTTTCCTCGAATGTCATTAACCGGCTTCGAACCGCCGAGAGCTCTCGTTTCCACTTTCAAATCGTACTCAGTCCATGGCGACAAACCTTCTAGCTGAATCGCTGTCGTGAAGTTACGTTTCGGATCCACTGGCATCCAATCGAGAACAACCTTGTCACTCGCATTCGACCAATACGTAACTCGAGCTTCGCCTGCCGCTCCGACCGCGCTGTACTCCATGTCTCCAATCGATTTCCCGACCGGCACTGACTCAGCCTTGGAACTCCACGCGTCACCACTTAGGTTATAGGTCGCGTCTTGAGTAAGACGAACCCACACAATAGCAGAATGCTGATCGACTTCGCCGATTTTAATTCCATTTGCCAGATACGGAGCATCGTCCGCTTGAAGGGACGTAGAACTTGCCAGGACAAATAGGGAAACAATAAAAAGAAGGGGCGGTTTCATAATTGTATTTCGAACTGATTAAGGAGTTAGGACATTCAACGCCTTTTTTTGAAAAGACCATCCCGTTTCCCATGAAACTGTTCCAAGGCTACTAACAAACTCTCCGAAGTCGGCTCAGTTAGTAAACAACCGATTCAAAAGGGAACTCAATCGGTTGCTTGGAGACCCGCTGGACCTCGATTGCATCATCGAAACGCAAGCATTCGCCTTTGCAAGACGCTCGTCGACGACCTCAACGGTCACGCGTTTCGGCCCCGAGCGTTCCGACGCCGAGATAGCCTCGAACCGAAGCGGCAATCCGCTTGCCGAAAAAGCGATACGCCATCCCGCATGACCTGCCGGCAGAATATTGTTGGTCATCAATTCAGGATTCACCCGGAGAATATCTGGAATACCGTCATCCCAGACAGTCACCAACACAGCCGTTTGCTGCATCGCAAAGTACTCTACCACGTTTCGCGCTTCACCGCTTCGAAGCGACTGCAAAAGCGCCCAAACGTTCGTCCCCACAATATTCATACCATTGTAAGCCTCATGATCATTTGGCGTATCAAAGCCCTGTTGATCATACCAATTCTGAAACTGCGGCCCGAGCCACATTCCTATTTCAAAGTGCAAGTGAGCCCGTTTTCGAGGGATCGTGTAACTCGCTGATCGTCCCATAGTCGCGATCGTTTCGCCACCTCGCACTGAGACACCCGCAGCGATTCGATCCGGCACCGCGCTCAAATGCGCGTAGAGCGTCACCATACCCGGCATCCACTGTGGATGCTCAACCACGATGTAGCGCCCGTAGCTACTCTTGCTAGGATTCAAATTCACATAGCGAACCACTCCATCGTCAAATGCATAAATACCATCCGTCGCTTCACCACGTCGGTCTTTATTGAGGGCCTTCAAATCGATGCCTTCGTGAAACCGGCTACCGCCATTGCGGACACATCCCCAGAGCGCTGATTCCAAACGGCCTGACACAGTCGGCTGAGCAAAATGCGAAAGCCCTCGTTCCTTCACGAACGCATCATTCGGAGTCGGCCAAAAATGTTCCCCAATTCGACTCGCTCCGTTCGCTCCCCCAAGAAATACCCAAATGGCAATTCCGCTAACCCCTAATCTTCTTCTGAATTTCAATGCTCGTTTCTCTTAAATTCTTCGCTAGTTCAGGCAAGTCCCCATCCGGCATTTCTATGAAAACGTAAATCACCCCATTCGAAACCGGGCGATCGATCCGGCGCAATCCAAGAGCCTTGCCGTTCACCAATAAGACAAGTCGTCGACCCTGATTACTCGCGCTGGTTTGGTAGAAGGCCCGCGACGCCTGGTAGCTCAAGGAAAACTGAAGGCAAAGCCCCAAGTCGAGTTCCACCACTGACACATCCAATAAATCATACTCTGTCAATATCGCCTTCGGATTCACTTGTATCCGCGCCCCGCTTACCGGCATGGACACGACTACCCCCTGATCGGACTCTACTACGAAGCGAGCCAGCATTGTATCCTCGGGGCTTATCCCACTTGTCGTACTGCAACCGGAAAAAAGAAACCCAAGGCTCGCCAATGCCAAACCAAGTACGACCTTTACGTACGCAACCCCGTTTCGTCGCATTTCGTTTCCACCTTTTAAATCCCTCGACACCACTGCATTCATAAGCCAAGCGCCCCCCTCTAGGGCAAGCGCTAAACACCTAATCCCGTAGTTATTCACTCCATTAATTCCGCACCGATCGCATCGGCGATCATTCGACCGTCGTCGGTTAGGCGGATAAGGCTTCCTTCGCGGACGAGTTTTCCTTCCTCCTCAAGTTGGCTCAAGATGGACGCTTGCCTTTCCGTCACTCCCGTATCGAACCGCGCTTCAAGCGCACCCAAGTCTACTCCGTCATTCATTCGTAAGCCAAAAATCAAACAATCCTCCATTAGAAGCTCTGGCGTCAAATCCGACTCGTCTACTCGACCCGACTCCGGCCCATCGCGAGCCTCCAGCCATTTCGCAAGATCCGGAACATTCGCGTAGCGCCGACCACGGAACTGACTAGCGCCAGAAGGCCCCAAGCCAATCCACTGATCCATATTCCACGTATTAACGTTATGAGCGCATCGTTTCCCGGGTCGCGCGTAATTTGAAACCTCGTACTGCTCATAGCCCAATTCCGCCATCATCTCCCAGCTCGTCCGGTACAAACGCGACTCCATCTCCTGGTCGATGCTCACTTTACCTTCTGACAATTGAACGAATAACGCCGTATCCTCTTCGAAAGTCAGACAATACGTCGACAAATGATCGGGCTCCAATGCCGCTGCAATTCTAATATCGGCCTTCAAGCGTTCCTCGTCCTGACCCGGAATAGCGAAAATCAAATCCAGATTCACTGAATCGAAATCGAATTCGCGAATCAAATCATAGGCCTTCAGTACCTGCTTTTGACTGTGTTGCCGTCCCAACTTGTCAAGCAAGCCATCATCAAAGCTCTGCACGCCCATCGAAATGCGGGTGACTCCCCGCTCTTTCAATACCTTCAATTTGTCCGCCTTAACCGTCGATGGAGCCATCTCCACCGACCATTCAGTTTTCGGACGGCCAAATCTATTTATCACCACATCGCAAAGCCTATCAAAATCCTCGGCCTTCAGCAGACCCGGCGTTCCACCTCCCCAGAAGCAGGTATCGATGCCCTGATTCAAGGAAATCGCCTCTGCCTCGTCTTGCATTCCATCCAAGTAACGACGAATTCCTTCTCGGTCGCTTTGCACCTGATAAAACGCGCAAAAATCGCACGCAGTCGCGCAAAATGGCACATGAACATACAATCCAAGTGTGTCCCCCCACCATTTAGGCTGGAATTCCTTCCCTAAATTGTTTTTTTTCCCCTCGACGGTTGCCTTTAAGTTACCTTGCATGAATTATTTCTTTCACTCACAGCCCTTTATTTGATTGTAATTCAAGACCTAATTTAGTCTACGACACAATATCATGGATACTTCCGCGTCCAAGTCCACCCAGAGAAACTGGTTCCTTTGCCTGCTAGCGCCAATCGCGCTATTCATTACAGGCTGCAATATTAACGTCACCGATTTGACGCCTTCAAGCATGAGGGCAAATCCATCGAACGTTTACACGATCACAGCTCAAATAAACGTGAAGAACTCGGCGATCGTCAAAGAGACGCTTCGTCCTGAAGTAATCATCGATGGCCAAGCCCACCCGATGAGCCAGGCACCCGGCTCAGGCAATCTCTACGAATACGATTTCCCGATGCCAATAGGCCGCTCCGATGCGACCTACTATATTCTCGTTCAATACCAACGCAAAACCGAGAACGGATCGGCTTCCAAGGAAATCGTTACCGAACTCAACAGTTTTTCGATCGAGAACCGCTACTCAGTGGAGCTCGAAGTAAATCGAGCCCCCGTCGGAACCCGAGTCGCCGTCCTTGGCCGCGGTTTCACAAGAGAAGACAAAATCATGGTCGGTGAAATACCTGCCGCGACGCGCTTCGATAGTTCCACATCGCTCTCCTTCTACGTACCTTCGCTTCCCGAAGGTCGCGGTTACGCTGTGAAAGTCCTCGGCATCGCTGGCGAAATCTTTGCTGGAACCCTGCGAGTCGATACATCGACGGTCAGTGCCAGACTCACGCCCTCAGCGATTTCTCAAGGCCAAAGTACAACTCTATTATTGAGTATCCCCGAAGCAGCTCCTCCAGGAGGCCTCCAAATCCGAGTGACCACCGACATTCCGCAAAGCATCATAATGGATCGAGTTTCAATCCAAGCAGGACAACGCTCCGCGAGCGTATCCGTACAAGGTGGAGGGCCAGGACAAGGCAGCCTGTTTATCGAGATCCCTGGATACTCGGAAGTCGTCGTACCGATCACGGTTAACTGATCCGGCTAGTTCTCTGAAATTCGAGAGGATGCCCAATCCTCCAAACAACGAAAAGCGCCGATTCTCTCGGCGCTTCTTTTTTGCCCCTCTCGGTCTGTAAAACCTGCCCAATATTCACGCCTAAAAAGCGGAATCTACATAGGCAGACCAAAAGGTAGGGCGGCATCGCCGAGGCCGCAGCAACAAGCCCCCTACACCTCCACTACCAAATTGTCGTAAGCAAGGTTCACTCCTGCCGGCAACGAAGCATCCACAACCGCATGTTCAATCTCATGCGTCATGTGAATCAAATACGTCTGCTTCGCCCCAATTCGACTAGCTGCAGCAACCGCTTCCTTTATACTCATATGAGAACGATGCGACTTCATACGCAGCGCATCCAACACCACCACATCTGCGCCTTTCGCCAACTCCACCGCTTCACCACTAACCGAATCGCAATCGGTAAAGTAAGCCAATTTCCTTCCGGATCGCACTTCCTCCAAAACCACGCCCAAGGTATCGAAACTCCCATGACTTTGAACCGTTGAGCGAATAACTCCGCCAGCGACTTCCAAAACCTCCGGCATGCGCTGCGGCAAAAACGCCGGATAACCAGGCACCTTAGGACGTTCGCCTATCGCATACCCGAAAATGCTTCGCATCCGGGATTCCCCTTCATCGTTCGTGTAAACCGGAAGCGCCTCTCCTTTTCTCAGATCGCAATACCGTCGCATATCATCCATTCCAAGGATATGATCCGAATGGCCATGAGTCAGGACTACCAAGTCGACTTTCGGAATCGAATGCTTCAGCGCCTGTATCCGAAACTCCGGGGCCGCATCGATCTGAATATTCAAATCGCCCATCTCGACATGGACATGCGTCCGAAAACGCGTATCTCGCGGATCGCTTGAAACGCACGTTCTGCAAGAGCAACCAATAACGGGCACCCCTTGCGAGGTCCCGGTCCCTAAAAAGAAAAGCTTCACTACCGCGCACCCTAAACAGCTCGAAACCAGAAGGAATCCCAAAAAGTGGAAATCTCGCTCCGTACCAGAAGAGTATTGGGCCCGAAATTTTGACAGAAAAAGCGGGATTGGTTGGGCGCTGCCCAAGTCCTGCAGACTCATGCTTCGCATGCCCC
>JAPKDW010000429.1 GCA_028822375.1 Opitutaceae bacterium
GACTGCTCCTTCAAAGGAGTCGGCGTCGAGGCCAGAAAATCCAGGATGATCGGCAGACCGATCGGGACTCGGGTGTCGTCATAATTTCCGGACGTGCTGTTGTAGTCCTCGTATTCGACAGGGGCCGATGCATGAGCAGTCGGGGTGGTGTATGGTTCAGTATTTTTCATATTCATCTCTAACAAAGTTGCTTCGATCGCCGTCAGCAGTGACTCGATGTCGCTCTCAAAAATCTTGCCGATGTTGCCGACCCGGAAACAGTCCACCTCCGTTAGCTTACCGGGATAAATCAGCATCCCTTTCGACGACAGCCGCTGATAGAAATCCGTGAAGTCGAAGCGGGGGTCATCCGGAAACAGAAAGGCCGTAATGATGTGGCTCTGCAATTCAGCGGGAACGTATTCGCGAAAACCCATCTGCCGCATGCCGCGCAGCAGTGCCGCGTGATTCGTCGCGTAGCGAGTGGCCCGACCGGCAACACCCCCTTCATCGTCCAATTCGCGCAGGGCTTCGCGGAACGCGAGCATGGCGTGCGTCGGTGGGGTAAAACGAAATTGTCCGCCTTCTTCGAGACCTTTCCATTGCGCCAGCAGATCCAGGCTGATCGTGCGCGCCCGACCATCAATGGCCAGCAATTGCTCGTGATCGGCAATCACCAACGAGAAGCCCGGCACACCTTCGATGCATTTGTTTGCGGACGAGACGAGGAAATCGATTCCGGCCTCGGCCACATTCAGTGGGATGCCGCCAAAACTACTCATCGCATCGACGATGAATGTCCGCCCCAATTCTTTGACCACGGATCCGATTTCGTTCAGCGGATTAAGAATACCGGACGAAGTTTCGCAATGCACCAGGGCCACGTGGGTGATCTCGTTGTCATCGGCAAGGCGTCTGCGCAATTCCTGTGGATCCGGTTGCGTATTCTCCGTTACTTCAATCACGGCCGTTTCGATCCCATGCCGGTCCGCAATGTCGCGGATGCGTTTACCGTAAGCGCCGTTGATGATGATCAGAAGCTTGCCATCGACTGGAATTGCCGAGGAAATCACGGATTCGATGCCGAACGTTCCCGCTCCCTGCATCAGTATCGCCTCGTAGCCGTCCGCCTGACTGACGCCGGCAAGTGTTAGCAGGAGTCGCCGAATTTCGCCCACGACGGCAACGAACTCGGCGTCCCGCGATCCCAAGTCGCGCAACATCACCTCCTTGACGGAATTGCTGGTCGTGAGAGGCCCGGGAGTGAAGAGGAGTTTGTCTGTTTGCAGTGTCATAGGATTAGGTCGAAGGGATCTCGATCACCGACGGGTCAGCTACCGGGAGAAAATGCATTCTCAGCCCCGACAGTGCTGATCCACCGTCAAGATGCTCGCTCACGAGGAAAAATTATGGGAGGGACGGGATAAAGTGACACCTGTGGATGTGTTAACTTGTCTTGTAATTAGGCGAATGAGCAAGGCTTTTCGAGTAATCGGAGAAATCTGCGGGTTCGATTAAAGGTATGTCTCACTGCTTCACGTTCTCGGAGTTGGCTCCAGTACGAATTGAGTCCGTGGTTGATCCGATCGATTTTCGCGCGGGCGAGGTAGCGGGGTGGCCATGGAGAAGGAGTTTCGGGGCTCTGGCGAATACCTTGAGTTTGTTCAACGCCGGGAATCCCATCTCGGGGAGAACCGGAAGTTCTCCGTGGGGAATGTGCAGTCATCCCGGCGGGTGAGGATTAAGGATGGCAGTAAAGTCCAATCATCAACCTATTATCTACGATATCGATTAGGGGGACATGCCTGCTCATCGATACCGGTCCCTGGGAGTTACAGACAAGGAGGTTGCCTTGAAAGTGGCCAAGGAGTTCAAGCGTGAATTTGAGGCGGAAAAGGCCGGGGTTTTGTTGCCCAAGCCATTAAGGGAAGCGGCCCACAAGGCATTGGTGGAGCATCTTGAGGAATCCCTGGCGGATTTAAGGAGACGGGGGAAAACAGGCCGCAGGGGAAAGGGATTGGTCCAAATACGCAACCGTCTGCAAAGGCTTGTCAATGAATGTGGCTGGAATGCCTTGAATGCAATCACACCGGATTCCTTTGTCCGTTAGAGGTCCAGTATTCGTGATTTGTCACCCCGGATCCTGAACCATTATCTGAGCGAT
>JAPKDW010000138.1 GCA_028822375.1 Opitutaceae bacterium
TAACTCAGCCACTTCGGTTCCTTCCAAGTCAAAGGCAAGAATCGTGAACCCACCGCCTGGCGCAATCATGATGGTTGAACCCGTATCTATTTTCGAATCGGGCTTGTAGATCGTGAGCGTAGGAACGGATACATTTTGCAGACGACTCACATCCTTACCGGCAGCCAGCCTGTCGTTGTCGGTGATCCGATACGATTCCGGCGGAAGCGTTACGGTTTCGCCGGGCGCCTCGCCGGGCCAGAGGTTCCAGCTGATCGGATCAGCCGCTAACAAAACATGGGCTGAGGCCAAAAGAAAAAGGATAAACGAGCGAGTGAGGTATTTCATATAAAAATGCCTACCTCAAATACTCCCGAAACCACGCCAACTCCATCGCGTCAATCTCATCTTTACTCGGCTTGATCTCCGCGCCCTCCGGAGTTGGGCGATAGCCGTGTCCCGCGTTGGCGACCGGTACGAGCTTCGTCACGGCGCCCGCCTTTTTCAGAGCGGCGTAAAGCAACTCGGATTGATTGAAATTTACCCCTATGTCTTCGCGGCCATGAATAATCAGTATTGGCGGATCATCCTTGTCTACATACGTGATCGGATTCGCGCGCCGCACCTGCTCCTTGAGTCCCGTGATCTTGCCTC
Organism: Opitutaceae bacterium; assembly: GCA_028822375.1. GTDB lineage: Bacteria > Verrucomicrobiota > Verrucomicrobiia > Opitutales > Opitutaceae > Pelagisphaera. The sequence continues at coordinate 634 of JAPKDW010000138.1, forward strand.
CGAGAAAACGCGACTCGGCTGACGTTAGCGCTGAATGATTCCCGCCCAGCTTTAAAAAATCGGTTGGGCCAAAGTGATCGACCACCGCCTGTACCTCACTCGAAAATTCGAAAAGCACCTCTTTCTCCCGGTACTTGCGGAGTGAAGTATTGGTCGGCAAGCCGCCATAGCCTTCGAGGTAGGGATCGCCACCCGACGTCCCCAGAAGCGCCACCAGATGCCCGCCGGTAGAGGTGCCCCAAACACCAATGTGGTCTGCGTCGATCTGGTATTTTTCCGCGTTGGCTCGCAGCCAGCGGATCGCCGCTTTGCAATCCTGCACGGCTGCTGGAAAGGGGGCCACACCGCTCAGTCGGTAGTTAATCGACACGCCAATAAATCCCGCCTCCGCGTAACGTACCGCGTGATGCACGCTTTTCGACCCGCCCCAAAACCCGCCGCCGTGAATGTGCACCACAGCCGGAACCGGTTTCGTTAATCCCTTCGGTACGGCGATATCCAACGCCACTTCATAGTCGCCCGCGACCAGATAAACGATGTCTTTCTCAAGTGTCACGTGATCGGGAATATCCAGCGGTTGCGCCGCTGCGGCCGGGCGCGCATTCCTCTGTCTGGATTGGCGGAACTGTTGGATCTCCTCCGTGGTCAGTTTGCCGTCCTTATCCGTGTCCGCTTCTGGAAAACGCTTAAGCATTTTTGCCAGTTGCTCTTCGGAGGGCTGTTGCGCTTGCGCATTCGAAAAGGGCGCCGTCGCCAGGAGAGCGAGGATCACGAAGAGCAGGAGGATCGGGGTGTTAATGAGATAGCGCATGGTATTTTATTGATAGGAGATATATGTATTTTTTTGTTCGATACAATTATTTCGATTCTATTCGGAGGGGTTGAATATCTGTTCAACGTGTTGATTCGGGTCTTACTCGTTCCAATACCTATTGCCACTTTTCATTCCGTGGTTTTCGGTCGCTTAAACCCTAGCATCCAATCCACCAACTCCACCGTAGTACCAAACATTCCTTCGTATCCCTCTTTATGCCCCCCATCAAACACCGTACATTTTACATTCACATTCCCCGCCGCCTTCAATCGCTCCACCATTTTTCTCATTCCAGTTGCACTCCCCCCATCATTGCTGCCCGCCATCCCCCAAATCGGCAGCCTCGCAAGCTTCTTCACATTGTCCTTATCACTACCACCCGAAAAACCACCAGCCGCTGCCGCCGCAAATCGATCCGCCGATTCATTGATCCAAGCCCAAGTACCCTTACCCCCCATGCTATAGCCCATCACATACACACGATCCTTATCAATCTCAGGAAAATTTTCCAACACATAATCAAGCATCGTATCGAGCGAATCCGCATCCCAAAGTCCCGCCGTGTTAGGCTCAAGCACAATCAGCCGCTTCCCCGCAAGCTCCGCAAAATCAAACCCCCGTAACATCTTTCTCTTAGGCGAAAGCGAAATCGCAAGCTGCTGTTGCAAACTCATGTCCCACCAACGCTGTGCTCCACCATGCAAATAAATAATCACCGGCAGCTTCCCCGCAATCTTCTCCACAGGCCGCGCCACAAAAGCAACTTTCTTCATTTTTCCAAGTTTCTCATGCAACTCACTAGGCCACTCCAAAAGCTCCAGCTCAATATTCTTAAACCGCTGCCCTGTCCCCCTTGCATTAATCCCCGCCAGCGTCTCATTTAGATTCGCATCCTTAGCCTGCGTCGGTTGTGCCGCAGCGGCCAGGCGCCTATTCCTCTGCCTGGATTGGCGAAACTGTTGGATCTCCTCCGTGGTCAGTTTGCCGTCCTTATTCGTGTCCGCTTCGGGAAAACGCTTGAGCGATTGCGCCAGTTGCTCTTCGGAGGGCTGTTGCTCTTGCGCATTCGAGAAGGGCGCCGTCGCCAGGAGAGCGAGGATCACGAAGAGCAGGATGGGGTGTTGTTTGTTTATGGGGTTTGTATTCATTTTTTGATAACTGTTTTATTTTTTTCATTCAGCTCTTTCTGAATAGAAGACCTGATTAAGGGGAAAGTTCCACTCGGGTGTAGGGGCTTGAATGATACTGCTGGTAGCCGTTGGCCATGTGCCCGTGATTGCTGAAGAAATCGATACGGGAAGCCCCTTCCTTCAACGGAATGGTAGCGGTCCAGGAACCGGTCTTGGGATCCCGTTTCATATCCGCCCATTGATCTTCGGGAATAGGAATATGCAAGAACGAGGCGGAGCCTGCCGGAGCGCGGTCATACATCCACCAGATGCGTCCGCTTGTCGGCTGAGGTCCTTCATTAAAGCTCACATGAACCCTTAGCTTATCCTTGTCGACCTTATGGCTCGACGACGGAGAGCTCAGCAACGGTTCGCCGCCAAAGAAATGCTTCCAGAGGAAGGCGTCTCTATTCTGTTCGTCCTTTGCCGTAGCGACATGCGGCGTATGATAGTGCCCGCCACTGGGTTCGTAATAGACAGGCACCTGGGGATGGTTTTGCGCGCCCCAAAGAATATCATAGGCGACATAGTCATGTGTTCCCGGCTGGAAAAGAATATCGACGCCGCGCTCCATTAGCCGGTCCCAATTCTCAGCAACGCACACGCTGGACCATAAACGATCCGCAAAGGTTTGCATTTCGTCCACGGATCTTCCCGCTCTCATATCCTTGCTGCTCTTAGATCCCACCATAACGCGCTGATAAATTTTCCCGCGTTCTTGATCTAGATCGATATCGCCGGCCTTGACGGCCTCAAAGAATGCTTTGTTTGTCGCGTCCACTTTGGCCATTACTTCCTTGTCGGATTTTCGAGTCGGCGAATAGTAAGCAAACGCCACATCGGAGCATGTCGCGGTAAAACGCTCGTCATTTATCAAGGCGACCGCGGGCGATATGCCGTTCTTGGAGCTGCCCGAACCGGCCACTTTGCCTATTTCGAAGTAGTCGGTTTCCGCATACGCCGCAGTGGTTGCCCGCATCAAGGTCATCGACCAGATCCAGAGAGTCGTGTATCGTGGATTCAGGTCTTTCATGAACCTACGCATCATTTTTTGATCCAGGCCCTTTTTCCCCGGAATCTGCCTAAACGCCTTGACGTGCGTCTTAACGATGCCAACGCCACCTGCCAGCAGTTTTGCCTGAAAGTCGCTTGGGCGCGAGTCTTTCATCAACGTCTTATAGGGATTTGCTCCGGTAATGCTAAAGCCCTTTGCCTTGCCTTCGAGCGGTACAATCATACGTACCGGGATCCGATAATCTTGCTCCGGCCACCAATCGGCGACATTGATTTCGATCAGCTTCTGTCGCGTCGAGCCTACGGGATGCCAGTCCTCTAGGATCTTTATATCCAGCGTGCTTTCATCAAGAATCTCCTCGGTACTGAAGAGGGAGTTCTCGGCGGCATTGAGCGTTGTGACGAGGGAAAGCGTCAGGGCTGCAAACAGTGGTAAAAAGCGGATCGTTTTCATGGAATTTGTATTCATTTTTTGGATAATATCCTATTTTTTATTCAGTTCTTTCTGAATGAAAATCCAGATTAAGGGGAAAGTTCGACTCGGGTGTAGGGGCTTGAAAGATACTGCTTGTAGCCGTTGACCTCTTTGTTGATAGGAAATGAATGTGTCACTTCGTTCGGTACAATTGTTCCGATTTGATTCGGAGGGCAGGCTAAAGGTTGGTTTGGCTCTATCAAGTTAGAAATTCCGTGGATTATTAGGATCGCAAGGCTTTATTGGTACCGTTGGTCGAGTAAAATGGCTGGCACTGGTTGATTTCGAGAAAAAGACCCGTTGTATCTGCCTGTTTGCTGCGAAATGCCTGAGGCCGACCTCTGGCGTTGAGGGGGCGACCTATCTCACTCGGGTGCTTTGGTTATCGACCCGTTGCTTCCAGGAAACTACTTGTCCATCCATGATCAAGAATTCGGTGACTTGAGTTATGGACTCTGTTTCCGACTCTAAAATCCGCTCCGGAATCATCATGATTCCGTTGGTTTGAGGATCACGGACAGGGATTTGTTGGAAACCCTTGGTGACCATGCGCGTTTCCGAGCGCATAAGATGTCGATAGGTCCAAATAGAACCGGAGGATCCGGATTTTTCGATGGTGGATTTTTGATCAGGCTCACCCATTTGTTCGATGAGTGCCATGACGGAATCACCTCGTTTGACTATAAATGCTTCGGGTGGTGGGGCCTTACTTTCAGGGGAGGTCGTTTCGCAGCCTGTAAAGAAAACGAGAATGACTAGAAGGGAGAGAATAAGCGGAGGGAATGCGGGTGTTTTCATTTGTTGTGAGGGTGAGGAAATGGATGTGTCACTGGGCTCTTGTGGTCATGTCGCCTACGGCTCGGTACGTTCGGTACAATTGTTACGATCTGATTCGGTGGGGAGGCTAAAGGTTGGTTTGCTTCGCCATCTTCACTCCGTTACGTCGCACTCTCAAGTTAGAAATTCCGTGGATTATTAGGACCGCGAGGCTTTAACGGTACAGTTGGTCGAGTTAAATGGCTGGCACTGGTCGATTCAAGACTTGCTATACATGTATTTCGTATCAGTATCGACCTCATGCTAGCAATCAGACTTCAACCCGACATCGAGAAGCGCCTCGACCGCCTGGCCAAGAAGACCGGACGAACCAAGACCTTCTACGCCCGTGAGGCCATCCTTCAGCACCTGGAGGACCTCGAGGACTATTATCTCGCCGCCTCCGCTGCGAAGAACCCAGGCCGCACGTTCACCAGCGGAGAAGCCAAGCGTGAGCTGGGACTATAAAGTCACTGAACGGGCGATCAAGCAGCTGCGTAAGCTCGGCCCCCAAGCCAGCCGCAAGGTGATTGCATTCCTCGACGAGAGGATTCAAGACACCGAGGACCCTCGCCAGTTCGGTAAGGCTCTCCGCGGAGACCTCGGGGAATTCTGGCGCTACCGTGTCGAAGACTACCGCATCTTGTGTAAAATCGACGACGGAGAGCTCGTCGTCCTAGTCGTGAAAGTCGGCCACCGAAGCGACGTCTATGACTGATCGCCTTCGTCTTTTTTCTTCCCGATCTTTGCCGCCGAATGCGTGTCCAAATGGTCACTAGGAAATGAATGTGTCACTGGGCTCTTGTGGTCATGTCGCCTACGGCTCGGTACGTTCGATACAATTGTTCCGATTTGATTCGGGGAATAAATGACGTCAGGTCTGTACTTTTGACAAGAGGAGGTAGCCAGAAACTGCCATGCCATTGAATGGGTTTGGGCAACATTTTCTTAAGGAATGGCTCCTTGTGTTTTTTCGACGTTATTGCTTCTCGTCCCAATAGGCGGCCACTGCGATGGCGGCTAAATCGCCTATGCATTCTCCGAGTTCTGCGGGCATCACCTCGCAAGCGGATAGAGCAGGCGAGAGCGCCTCTCTCTCGAGCGATGCAAGCATCGCGGGTTCAATCCATGGTCGGGCTCGAGGATAAATGCCGCCGATCAAGATCCGTTCGGGATTGAGAATGTCGACCAGAACGGCCAAGCCGCGTCCTAGTTGTTCGCCAAAACGGGCGAATGCCTTCAATGCGGCTTCATCTCCCTGGTGGGCCAGTTTCGCAGCTTCCTTTGCGGATAAGCCGGCCCATTGAGCGAAACCTCCGCCGCTGCACCAGCCTTCAGCGGACCCGTTCTTTCCGTAGCCGATCGGGCCATCATCGGTAAGACGCATGTGACCGATTTCACCGGCGAAGCCGTTGGTCCCTTCGAGGATTTGCCCATTTCAAACGATGCCAGAACCCATGCCCGTGCCGCAGGTCAGAAAAACGAAATCGGCGTATTTGGTCCCGCCGATGTCGATTCCCAAATAGTGTCGCCCTTTATTCATGCCCTAGCTTTGTTTCGACTAAATCGCAAAGCGTATGGAGCAGCAGAAGGTGCGCTTCTTGTATCCTCGCTGTGCTCGTGCAGGAAACGCAAATTTCGTGGTCGGCTTTGCCCGAGCAGACGCCTCCGTCCTTGCCGAGGAGGGCGATGGTTTTCAATCCTAGAGCCTTCGCTTTCTCGAGCGCCAGCAGGATGTTCTTGGATTGACCGCTGGAGCTGAATACTACCAGGCAGTCGCCGGTGCGGCCGAAGGCTTCCACCTGCCTTTCGAACACTTGCTGGAAGTCGTAGTCGTTGCCGATAGCAGTCAAGTCTCCGCCATGCGCGTTCAGGCATAGAGCCGCGTAGGCGGGACGATCGTTCTTGTAACGCACGACGAGTTCGGTGGTCAGATGGGCGGCTTCCGCAGCGCTGCCACCGTTGCCGCAGGCGAGCAGGCGTCCGCCTGAGCGGAGTGTATTGGCTATGTCATCGGCTGCGTTTTCGGTCGTATCCGAGAAGGCGTTCAATTGTTGGAGAAGTTCGACTGCTTCTTGTGTATTTTGTTTTAGGATACTCATTATAGAAATTTTGAATTTAGATCCTTTTGAAGCTATCTAATAGGTCTGTGTAGGAGCGGGTTTATCCCGCGATAGTGCCGGCTGTCGAAAGATGGGAATGAGGAATCGCGGGATAAACCCGCTCCTACAGATTATAGGCAGAGTGACCTTCGATTTATTAAACAGTCTCTCAGGCATTTATGGCGACACAAATGCAGGGGGCTTCGCCTCGAGTTCCAGTTGGGACACCCATTGCGTGTATTGCTCCAAGTTGAAGGGACGTGGTCCTGCTAAATAATGGTTGCGACCGGTCGACGCGTCCGTCCGCCAATTGAGCAAGTATAGGGCGCAAACAGGGGAGGCGGGAATTTCGCCGACTTCGGCGCGACCATTCGCAGGCACGGTGAGGGTGTGTTTCAAAAGCGTATCCGCTTGCCCGATAACGCCAATGGCGACTTCGATTTTGGCATCGTTAAGCGTGTCGTTTACTGCGATGACTTTGTGCCGATCGTCCTCGGCTTCATCCACCATGACGCATAGGTCCTGCTGGACTCGTTTGATATAGGAGTAGGCCAGCTTGGGACGGTTGTAGTAGTCGACCACCGCGTCGGAAATCAATGGCCAGCCGTCGCGGATATTCCACCATAGGATTCCGGTGCGTCGCCATTTGCCCATTCGAAATCGCTCGATGAAGAACTTCATCGCTTCGGCCTGGCTGATTTGCGAGGCCTGGATAAACGGTTCCAGCTGGTCGGGGATCACATCGAACAAAATCGAGACCTGATTCGCCATCAGCCGGATTCGACCGTCATGTAGCGATTCATCGGGAAAGCTGGCGACCGCTTTCGCTCGCCACTGCGGATCTATCTCGCCGTCGTTCTCGAAAGGCCACAGGTGTTCCGGTTCAATCATCTGTTTGAGCGATTCCAGACAGGGCGCGCCGTGGTATCCAATTTCGCTGACAAAATGCGCGGGCGAGTTCTGGTAGAACGGTCCCTTGAAATCGTCTCTCGGTCCCCAGAGGTGATCTTCGGGTATCTCCGATGTCTTCTTTCCGCGTTCGAAGACCTTTTGGCTTACGTAGGGAGAGCTGGGAAGGTAGGACCGAAGCGGGTCCAGACGTCTCAACACTTCCGGCAGAATTTCGCGGCTAATGCGATCGTCGTTCGGATTGAGTTTGGAGTGAAGCGGAAACCAGTCGTGAGCTACGTCGTTTTCGTTGTTTCCGCTCCAGAGCGCCATGCAGGCGTGATGGCGTAGGCGCTTGACTACCACTTCCGCTTCCTCGCGCGCTTGTTCCAGGAAATCATTCGTCTGTGGGTAGAGGGCGCAGCCGAACATGAAATCGTGCCACACCATGATTCCCAGTTCGTCGCATCGATCGTAAAATGTATCCGTTTCGTAAACACCGCCACCCCAGATTCTGAGCATATTGCAGTTCAGGTCTGCGGTCATTGAAAGCAGCGTGTCGAGATGGCGGTTATCTCTTCCGTGCAGCGCGTCTAGAGGGACATGGTTGGTTCCTTTTATGAATACCTTTTGGCCATTGACTACGAAAACGAATTCACCGGGTTCTTCTTCCGTCGTTATCTCGGTTTTGACTAATTCGAGGGTCCGGATGCCAATCGTTTGCACATGCTCGGCGGCAACATTTCCCTGGGGGTCAAGCAGTTCGATCCTGAGCGCGTACAGAGTGGGCTCGCCCAGTCCTCTTGGCCACCAAAAGTCGATGTCCTCTAGGCTCAGCATGAGGTGGCCGCTGCATGCAAATATGGATACCGTTTTGAGATCTTTGCGCTTTCTCTGATCGTCATCGATGGAGAGGCGAAGTTTCCATCCGTTCAAATTGATCTGCGGTACGACGAACTCCCAGAAAACCGCAACCTCGGCGTTGCGATTTTCGAGATCGATTGACAGTGTTTGAGCGAACACCTGCCGCCAGTGAACGGCCGGCACGGTTTGCAGATAAACGGGTCGCCACAATCCGGCGGATACAATGCGTGGCAGTATATCCCAACCGTACATATGGGCGGCCTTTCGAATTGCAGCCCGCTCCGTGAATCCGTTGACGAATTCGCAGGGTTCCGCTTCACGCTCGCGGCCCGCTACGACGACCGGATCGATTCGCACGATCAACTCGTTTTCCTCGCCGTGTCGAACGCAGTTTCCGATTTCGAAGGAGTGGGGGATTAGCATGTTTTGGGTCTTGCCCAGCGACTCGCCATTAAGGAATACTTCAGCGATTGTGTCGATGCCTTCGAAGACGAGGCATAGCTGTTCTGATGGATCAATCGCAGGCGCTTTGAATGATTTGCGAAAGAACCAACGATGTCCTTCGTAGTCCAATGTCTGATACGCGCCTTCGCCCATCTCGAGCGGCGTGAGCAAACCCGCTTCGACCAGATCGTCTTCCACATTGCCCGGCACTCGTGCTGGAATTCTGATCGCGGCTTCATTCTCGAATTCAGTCGCGTGCTCCGGCATCGCCAGGTGTGGGCCGCCAATGAGCTCCCATTCTCCATCGAGCGAATGTCGACTCATGCGAATCCTCCTGTAGTAATGATTTTACCTTCGAACGGGGAGAGACCTAAGAGTTCAGTGTTCATATTTCATTTCTAAATACGTTGGATCTTTGATCTGTAGGAGCGGGTTTATCCCGCGATAAAATTAGTTCACATAAGAAGGTAAAAAGAATCGCGGGATAAACCCGCTCCTGCACAGATTTGTTAAGCCGTCTTTAAAGGTCGTCCGGTTTTTTGCGCTGGGGCATGCTTTGAATTGGGCTCGTTGGCAGAGTCTTCGAAAGGCGCTTTATAATAGCGGCGCTGCCGGGTTGGTTGGCGATATTGTTGAATTCACGCGGATCGTTGAAATGGTCAAACAAGGCCTCTGCATTGTCCGACTTAAGATAGCGATAACGTCCATCGCGCACGGCATGGTAATGCTCATTATCGGAGGTCAGGATAGCCCGGTTGAGATCTGTCTTCGCTTCAATAATCGGGAGAAGGTTCTGACCGTCGTTGTCTTCGTTTTCGGGGAGTCCGGCAAGAGCGAGCAGGGTGGGGTAAACATCCAACAAGCTCACTGCCGTATCGACTTCTCGCTTGTTTGCCCCGGGCTTCAAGATGAGTAGAGGTACGCGGGTGGATTCCTCCCAGAGGGTGAATTTTGAAAAATGGTCCTTTTCACCCAAGTGCCAGCCGTGATCTGACCAGATTACGACAATCGTGTTATCCGCGAGCGGTGAAGCTTCCAAACCTCGCAGGAGCCGACCCAGCTCAAAATCAGCGTAGGTGACGCATGCCGCATAGCCACGGCTGGGCCCCGGTTTGCCGACGTAGTCCTTATGTCGATCCCATCGATTGGCGAGAGGCTCAGGGATGTTTTTCTTCCATCCGACTGGATTCGTTGCAGGCGTGATTTTGACGTCCTCATAATGATCGTAAAATTCATCTGGGACAAACCAAGGCATATGAGGGCGATAGATCCCGACGGCGAGAAAGAGCGGTTTATCTTGCGGAGTCTCGAGTTGATCGATGGCCCAGTTTACGACTTTGTGGTCCCCCATATCCTCGAGCGGTTTACCGGTTCCGCCCCAATTGAAATTTCCTTCGCCGCGGTTGGGCTTGATATCTGGCATGCTCGGCACCGGCAGTTGCTCCTCGAAGGACGGAAAAAAATCTTTCCAGCCACGGGGCGATATAAGTCCTTTGCGATTGAAATCATTACCCTGATTGGCGTGATAGATTTTTCCTCCTCCCAGCGTCGTGTAGCCATGTCGTTGAAAATACTCTGGGAGCAGAAGGATGTCATCGAATCGTTCATTAGCCAGCCAGTCATGTCCGTTAGCGTAGACGCCGGTCGACGCGGGATGGAGCCCCGACATGATTGAAGTGCGAGACGGGTTGCATGACGGGGCATTGCAATGGGCATTGGTGAACAGAATACCCCGATCTGCCAGCGCGTCGAAGTTCGGGGTATCCACCTCGAACGGCGCACCGTCCAACTGGGTGGGCCCCCAATCATTAAAATCATCAATGGCGACGAAGAGGATGTTTGGCTGGCTTGCGCCAAGACTGAAGGTGAACGGCTGAAGGAGTAGTAAGAAGCTTAATGCTGAAAGGATAATTTTTACCTTCATGAGCTTTTAAAATTGGTTATCTTGAGAAATTGAGATCTGCCAGGTGGGAAACCATGGGTTTTATGAAGTGAGCTTGATCATAGCATGGATTTGTAGAGACGTGCGACAGTTTCTATGCCAAATACGACAATCGTAAGGCTCAGGATTATGGGGCAGAAAAGAGGCGAAATGAGAGCTTCAGGATCCTCGGACCCATTCTTCAAAATCCACACCAACCCGGCCTGGAGCACC
>JAPKDW010000430.1 GCA_028822375.1 Opitutaceae bacterium
GGAAAGAAAACAGAGTTCCCATAATAATAGTTCAGAGATTCCAAGAAAACGAAGGGCCCGCTCTCTCGATAGTTAAAGGGTTCGCGCATGCTCGCGCAGTGAATCAAATTTGAGGCATGTCGGATTTTGGAGGCGGTGGCCAATGTGCCCCACGCTGACTGGTGAGTCCGCGATTTGGCGTCTCCTGGAATTCTCGATTCGGTCGTCCAACCAATTCCCCATTCTCCATCCAGGTAAGGTCCTCCCCGTAAAGCTCGCCGATCAATAATCCCGTTAGCCGTTTCAGTATTTCCGCATGCCCCGAGTCCTTCGACAAGTCAACGAGCTCGCGTGGATCATTCTCCATATCGAATAGCAGACGCGCATTGCCCGCCGCGTAGTAAACGAGCTTGTAGCGATTGTCGCGGATCATTCGCGTCGCGCAATCGCCCTCGCCCACTTCGCCATAAAACCATTCGCGCTTTTCCTCTCCAATCATCGAAAGCCCTTCAACGGTATCGGGTATATCGATACTTGCCAGGTCCAGCAAGGTAGGCATCACGTCTCGCCAACCACACAAGCGCTTGTCCACTTTATTGTAACCCACTCGTTCGTCACCAGCAGTCCCCAACAAGATCATAGGCACGTTGGCCGAGCCTTCGTAAAACGATCGCTTCGCCCAAATATTGTGGTCTCCCAGCATATCTCCATGATCCGATGTGAAGCAAATGATCGTATCATCGAGCAGTCCTTCCTCTCTCAAAGTCCCGATCACCACCCGCAGGCTGTGATCGAGATGAGTGCAAAGCGCATAAAAAGCCCGTTTCGCCATATCCGTTTGAATCGCCGTGAAGCGCTCTCCCTGAGCGACGGCCGACTGCAGTTTGTAAGGAAGCCCTTCCGACCGAGCCCACTCCCCAATGACCGGTTTGTCCATTTCCAAACCTTGGTACATATCCAGATAGTCTCGCAACGGAACCAGCGGCGGATGCGGGTGGCGATAGGACAGAAACCAGAACGAAGGGCGTTTCGGATCCCGACGCTTGATGACGCGAGCCATATTGCGCGTCGCCCAATTCGTAGCATGCGTTTCGTCAGGCAAGTGCCACGGCCGAGAACAGTACTCGTTATTGCTCATGCCATGATCATACTGCTGTCCGGCATACCCCTCATCTCCCAGGTACAGTTCGTAGTCGTCGACCGTTCCATACGAACTTCTTCCTTCTTCATCGAGAATCACGTCGTCGAATCCTATCCGATTCCGCTGGGGATACACATGCAGCTTCCCGACTCCAAATGCTTGATACCCTGCATCGCGAAACGTTTGAGCCATCGTAGGAAAATCCGGCATTTCCAGCGTTTCCGTGAAAACCCGATCACCGTGAGTACGCGGAGTCGTACCCGTCATCAAGCTACGGCGAGCCGGGATACATACCGGACATTCCGCGTAGCAATTCGAAAAGGAAACCCCGCTTTTCGCCAATTCGTCTAGCGTGGGCGTTTGGATCACCGGATGCCCCGCCGACCCAAGCAATCGCGCTGGCCAATGATCTACTGTAATCAATAATACGTTCGGTCTTTTCGACATAAGCTTCTTTAATTTTCCGAGTAAACCTTCTCCCAGCGCATCAGCTTGGAAACAGTGGCCATGATGTCGGAACTTGAGTTATCATCTCTAAAATGGTCATTTTCAATAAACATCGCTTTCACGATATTAAAAGACTTCTGAATCAATTTCCGCGAAACCCAACCAGGTGCCAATCCTGACTAAATCAGTAGACGTTTCGGCTGCGGTTTTAGTAACGCTTTCCTTGCCCTCATACGACGAAACGGCAAGAATCGAATCCGCAGCGAACATCGATTCGCTGCGAATCCAACTTATCCCAATTAGAACCGAAAAGAATTGCTCAAGTAAATCGTTCTAGGATTCGGCATCCGAATGACCGCAACTTGACCATCGGGGTTCGTCTTCACTGGAATGTCGTCGTCATCTCCGATCGCGTTTCGAACATTCAGCTGAATCTTCCAATCGATTTTGTCGAAGAGTCTCCGCTTGTACGATACCCATAGGTCCCCACTAAAAAGACCTTCATCGAAAAACGGGTTCGTCACATCTGGAATAGGAGCGCCCGATTCAGGTTCCAAGGTTAGAA
>JAPKDW010000139.1 GCA_028822375.1 Opitutaceae bacterium
GGAGAAGCTGATTCCGGCCACTCGTCGTTTGGCAGATTTCATGCGAGGCGAATACTTACCCCAAGCCCGTCAATCTCTCGGCGCTACGGATCAACCCAATGGGAAGGCGTATTATGAGGCTCAAATTCGCTATTACACTTCGCTCGACGAAATTTCCGCAAAGGACATTCATCAAAAGGGCCTTCAAGAAGTGCAGCGAATTCGCATCGAGATGGACGAAGTTATCGCAGAAAGCGGATTCGAAGGCACGTTTGATTCGTTTTTGGAATTTCTTCGTACGGATCCACAGTTCTACGCTAAAACTCCGGAGGAGCTATTGATGCGAGCAGCGTGGATTTCCAAACAGACAGACGGTCGCTTGCCTGCGTTCTTCGGGAAACTCCCGCGTCAACCGTACTCAGTCGAACCGGTACCTGATGAACTTGCTCCGAACTATACCGGAGGGCGTTATGTACCTGCGTCGCCAGGAGCGAGCAAAGGGGGTCAGTATTGGGTCAATACTTACGCTTTGGAAACACGATCGCTTTACCAGCTTGTAGCTCTGTCTCTTCATGAAGGCGTTCCGGGGCACCATCTTCAAATTTCGCTTGCTTACGAGATTGAGAACGCTCCCGAGTTTCGTAAGCGATTCTATCCGCATGCTTATGGAGAAGGCTGGGGACTTTACAGCGAAAAGCTTGGGGTTGAAATGGGGCTCTATAAAACGCCATACGATCACTTTGGTCGCTTATCGTACGAAATGTGGCGTGCGTGTCGTTTGGTCGTGGATACGGGATTGCATTCCAAGAACTGGACTCGTCAGCGAGCGGTTGACTACCTTGCGAAAAATACGGCTCTATCAATGCGCACAGTCGGAACGGAGGTTGATCGTTACATCGCCTGGCCCGGTCAAGCCTTGTCCTACAAGATGGGCGAGCTTACGATTTGGGAATTGCGTCGCAAAGCCGAAGAGGCTTTAGGCGACAATTTCGATATCCGCGAATTTCATGACGCCGCGCTAGAGCATGGCGGTCTTCCCCTAGATGCGCTTCGAGTGCAGATTGACAAGTATATCAAGCGATCTTTAAAGGAATAGAATTGGACTGGTTTTCAGGACCAAATTAGTGAATATCCGTGCCCTTTGTTTACCACCCCGGAGCAAGCTCTCGACTTCGTCGACTGCCGCTGCGCGTCAGCGAGGCATCACGGCAAACAAACGCTTCGCGCTTCGAACTCCCGTGTCCATACGATTTCGCCATCGAAGGTCCAGCAACCCATTGAACCGCTAGCATTGAAAAACCAAACATCTTCCTGCCGATGAATAGGAACAAAGGGATGTTCAATACGAATAGAATAATTGGGATGAGCGTTTCTTTGTTCATTTCAAGATTCGCGCTGCGAAGCTGAGATACCAATCCCTAGTTATCTGACGTGAGCGACCATACTTTGAAATTCCGGTAGCGGAAGTGGGTCCATTGCATTTGGCGCAATGCGATTTTGCCAGCGCCCAAAGGGCCGCCATTGACTTTGCCGTCGTCGATCCAGTCGATGATGAGGCGATCGTCGATGAAAAGCCGGATGTGAGCCTTGTTCTTGATCAACGTTACTTTGTGGGCACGGTCGCTCTCAACATTAATGCCGGGAGGTCCTTCGTAAACGATGTTTTTGCCCGGGTTTTTTCGCAAGCGAGCAACTGCTCTAGCTGGCAGTTTGGGAGTATTTGCGTAGTAGGAGATATGGTAGTTCTTCAAGGCTTCATTGTTATATTGACTGAATACCCCATCGCGCTTCGGTAGTGAAGAATCCATGACGTCTTCGCTTTCTAGGCCGGTTGCTGCAAAAAATAAGATGCATAATCCAGCTTCCAAATGTTGATTTTGCATTTCCCACTGAGCCATGAAGTCGGACGGAAAAGTCTCGGGGCACCAGTAAACGTGATGCATCTCTTCGTTAGGCGAGCGCATCTCCATCCAACCGTCAGCGAATTTCAGATGGCCGGGGCCTTCCATGACCCAATCCTTTACGCTAGCGGCGCTATCCATCGCCGATTGGTAAAGCAGCTTATCAGTCTTTACGCTGAAATCAGAAGGGCTTTGGGCCAAGCAGAGTGAACCTGCGAATGCCATTATGAATACAGTGAGCTTTGCTGGGCGATTGTAGGGAGAAGTAAGTTGCATGGTCTTAGGGTAATTTTCAAATTTGAAAATGCCAGTCGCGAGGAACGTGAACAAGCACATTTTTTCCGATCCGGAGGCTCCTTTCTTTACGATGAATTCGATTTGCCGCTTGGCTATCGGTTCGCCTTGGTTTGTGTTTTAATGATGTTGAGGATTTCGAGTACGGTATGTATTCCATTGCGAGAGATTGAGATCACGGCGATTCGCTCTCAGGGATCCGGTGGGCAGAATGTGAACAAAGTTTCAACAGCCATCCACCTTTTCTTCAAGATCGCAGAGTCCTCGCTGCCCGAACGCCTGAAAGAACGTCTGCTTGCGAAAAGCGATCATCGGATCACTGAGCACGGAGTAGTCGTCATCAAATCGCAGGAAACTCGTAGCCAAGAGACAAACCGCGAAGCGGCTCTCGAAAAACTAAGACAGCTTGTGCTGAGCATCTCGACTGCGCCCAAGAAAAGAAGGCCTACCAAACCCTCCAGAGGGGCCAAAGAACGTCGGTTGAAAGGAAAAGCAATCAGATCGAAAACCAAGATGATGCGAGGTCGACCTGGATCGGCTGACTAGGGGAATTAGAGCTTTGACTGGTTTCGACAAGTGAAAGACCGGTCGAATAGGGAACGAAAAATCCCCATCGATCGATCCTTAGTTCCTTAATGTCAATAGGTTGCTAAACATTTGTTGGGCAAATTCCCTAAGCCCTTGAGCGTTTTGCCAAGTTGACAAGCCAAACGCGGCTCGTAGGTTTTGGGCATGATAATTTTGACTCATTTAAATCGACTTATTTTGGCTCTGTTCATGGCTGTTTCAATGTCCTTAGTGGCAAGCGCTTCCAAAAGCGAAGAGGACACGCTAAAGCGAATTCAGCAGGCCAAGTACAATGTATTCACTGGCTATTGGGATGTCCGCTTGAATATGGATATTAATTCCGCTGGAAAAGGGGCAAAGAAGGGAATGCCTGGATTGGATTACACTTTGGTGGATGAAAAAATCAAAAGTCCAGTGCGGTCCACTTTGACTTTTCGTGGTCCAGGTGACAAAAAAGTGGTTATTAAACTTAAACGAAACGAAGTGTTTACCATTTTTAGGATTCGCGTTGGCCTTGTTGGTAACGAGAGTAAGTCGGCTCAAATTTTCAACTACATCTATCGAAAGATGTAGGGGTGTTTTAAATTTCAAAATGAAACGAGATCGGTCGAGTCAATCGTCCGGTCTTTTTTTTGCGTCGTAGGGGACGATACACCAAGCAACGAGGTTTTCGGTACGAAAATTCTTCGGTGGCTTCGCTGATGCGAAGGAGAGCGAAATGATTAGGGCAAAGGCAAAGGCGATTGTTTTCATGGTTTGAAACGAGGTTTGGTTTTCAGAGCCTCTAACGGTTTATGTTTTTATTAGCATGCAGTCATGGCTCCTTTGGGTTTGACCCACTGGCAGTGTGGAAATAGCTTCCCGGTTCTGGAGGTGTTCG
Organism: Opitutaceae bacterium; assembly: GCA_028822375.1. Classification (GTDB taxonomy): domain Bacteria; phylum Verrucomicrobiota; class Verrucomicrobiia; order Opitutales; family Opitutaceae; genus Pelagisphaera. The sequence goes on from JAPKDW010000139.1 coordinate 3,622, forward strand.
TAATGAAGAATCGATTGATAATCAGTGTATGCGTGTCTTTGTTGTCTTTTGCATTTGTCGGTTGTGAAACGACGAGTTCTGGGGTGACCGAGGTTACTGGAAAAATGCGAACGCCGCTGACCGAATGGGATGTGGACGTTTATCAGCAGCCAGCTGGTTTATTAACCTGGGTTTTGGATATGGATATCCCGACCAGCTATGAGCAGGTGGCGAGAATGGAATCAAGCGCCACTACGCAAAATAGTAATCCCGCAGCATTTGATCAGAAGACAAACCAGATCGTAACGGTCCTGAAAAAACGAGCGGCGAAAATGGGCGCTAATGCGATTGTTCTCAAAGAAGTGAATATGACCGAGGAGATAGTGGAGCATCAGTCAAGCGGCTACGAACGGGTACGGTATCCCGACGGAAGCATCCGAGAAGTGGAAGCTCCTATTCGAACGAGCTACAGCCGAGTCTATAAAGTCACGATTATTGCCGATTCCGTGTTTCTCGATTGGGACAACGTTTGGACGGGCGAAGCGAACTTAACGAAGTGACCCTAGCTGTCGTTTGATATGCAGTAGAGGTGCGTGTGCGTTCGAATGAATAATTCGTTACCGACGATCACCGGCGAAGCGTCTATTGGCGCGTCGAGTTGATTTGTGGATACGATTTCGAATTCTTCTGAATCCTTAATAACGAGAGATACGCCTTCTTTGCCCAGAATGTAGAGGTGGCCGTTTGCGGATATGGGCGATGCGTATATGCCACGTATGCCTTCGAGAGATTCGTCTTGAAAGTAGACTTCGCCTGTTTGGGCATTGAAGCAGGTGAGGTAAGCATCGTTGCCTTTATTCATGAAGAGGCGATTGCCGGAAAGGACAGGGGAGGCTACGTAGGGAGCGCTGTGCGGAGCGCTCCAGGCGATACTGGCTGAATCACTAACGTCACCTTTGGATCTGAGATTGATTGCCTGAACCGAGCGACCCTTGTATCCACTGACTACGTATACGAAATCATCATTGATGACAGGCGTTGGTATAACGTTGTAGGTAAGGCCGCTGGCTTCCCATATCAACTCTCCGTTGGCTGTGTTGTAACTACGTGTTTTGTTAGATCCTGCGACGATAGCCTGTGTGATTCCGTCAACTTCAACGATGACGGGAGTGGTCCAGGATGTGGGTTCGTCGCGTTCGGTTCTCCATAATTCCTTGCCGGTCTTTTTGTCCAGAGCGACCAGATAAGATTGGCTTTCTTGATCCCACAATACCAGGAGCGAATCCCCTGCAAGGACCGGAGAGGCGCCTTCGCCGAATGCATTGCGTGTGCTGAGATCGCCAAGATCGGTTTCCCATATGACGGCTCCGTGGAGATCGTAGCAGAAGATTCCCCGCGACCCGAAGGATACCCAAAGGTTTTGACCATCGGTGACTGGAGAGCCCGATGCGAAGCCATGAGTTGGATGATGTCCTTCGTGGGGCGTTTCTTTGCGAGCAGTTTCGCTCCAGATGACTTCGCCTGAATTGCGGTCTAAGGCGAGAATGTGAAAGGCATGTTCTTCTTGCGGGCCAGGGCCTCCCTGACCTCTGGGACCGCCTCTACCGCCTCTACCACCTGGTCCACCTCGATTAGGACGACGACGGCCATTGCCCGCGGGCGAAACGCCTTCGCCTCCAGGCCTCGGACGTTCGACTACAGGGGCAGGTTTGGGAGCGCTGGCCGAGCTTGGCTTAGTGGAAGCCTGTTTAATGGCGCTTAAAAGGAAAATGCGGTCTTTCCAAACGATTGGAGTGGCTAGACCGGATCCGGGAATCTCCATCTTCCACTTAATGTTTTTGTCTTCGCTCCACTCGATAGGAGGTTTCGCGCCGGGGACCGTTCCGTTTTGGGTTGGCCCTCGCCAATTCGGCCAGGAGTCACTGGCGAATACGAAATTGGGTGCGTAGGCAAGCGCGATGATTGCGACGGGAAGAATCGTACGTTTCAAAGACAATTTCATAGGTGCGAGAGCAGAGTATGTTTAGAAAGGGATGCTGTTGTATTTAGACGTTCGAGGGGCCAGGTTTGGTTTCAACTAATTTAGATCGAGTGTTCTTGCCTGTAAGAAAGCGGCAAGCATCCCATGTTTCGTTTGAAATAGCGGGTGAAGGAGCTGTGGTCGTAAAAACCGCAATCGAGCGCAATTTGAGTGATTGTCGCGCGGCTTTGGCTGAGCTGGTCGGCGGCGATTAAAATTCGGAGCCGGATAATGTATTCCCGAGGACTGACTCGAAATCGTTTTTTAAACAAACGCTCGAGTTGCCGCTGTGACAGACCAGCTTGTTTGGAGAGTTCGGGAATGGAGAGGCTTGAAGCATAGTTTTGCTTGATGAGGCGTACCATTTTGATGACTGGATCGTCACTGTCCTCCTTGGTTTGCTCGTAGTTTTGAACGATCCCGCAAACGCCTTCAACGTCTCCGTTCGAATGGAAAAGCGGGTATTTGTGGGTGACGAACCACTCGGGCAAACGATCTCTTGTCGGGAAAAGCTCTACGAGGTCCAGGAGAGGCTTTTGGGATTGGATAACGGTCTCATCGTCGCGACGAAATTTTTCCGACATGTAATCGGGGAAAATGTCCTGGTCCGATTTCCCGGCAAGATCCTTGTTGGTTGCAAATCCGCAGTGTTCGAGAAAGCGGTGATTCCCCATTACGAGGCGACTTTCCTTGTCCTTAACGAAGAACATCAAATTGGGAATATGCTCGAATAATCGGTACAGTTGACCTCCTTGGTCTAGCTTCGAAAGCCAGTTGTTGAATGACATCATGGCGAAAAAGTACAAAACCATCTACGTTCGTACAAGCGGATTTCGGATTTCGGATGTTACGGTAGCGAGATCGAAACGCCAAAGAAGGTTGGCAATGCGGAAGAACTCGCTGGCCAAGCGATCAGTGATTAATCCATATTCTACTGCTATGACTTTTAACAAATACCCGTTTTCGTTCCTAGTTGGAGCCTTTGCTGCACTGTTTATTGGTCAGGTTTGGGCGGAGGATGCGCGTCCCAATATTCTCCTAATGATGGTTGACGATTTGGGGTTTTCGGATTTCGGATGTTACGGTAGCGAGATCGAAACGCCGCATATCGATAGTCTGGCTTCAGAGGGGCTTCGGTTTTCGCAATTCTACAATACCGCAAAATGCCACTCTTCACGCGTATGCCTGCTAACGGGTCTATATACGAACCAAGCGGGTAACGCCGCTTTGGATAGATCCGTGACGATCGCGGAGACGTTGGGCGAGGCGGGGTACGCGACCTCGATGACCGGCAAGTGGCATCTTGACGATCAACCGACCGATCACGGTTTTAGTAAGTATTTCGGTCACCTTTCCGGCGCGACTGATTTCTTCAAGGGCGACGATACGTTTCGGCTCAATGGAAAACCGTGGAATGATTTCGATAAGGATTTTTACACGACTGATGCGAACGTAGATTACGCGATGGACTTCATCGACCAAGCGCTTCATCAAAAGAAACCATTTTTCCACTACATTGCGTTTAACGCGCCACACTATCCGCTTCAGGCGCCGAAGGAAGATATCGAGAAATATTTGGGACGATACGATGCAGGTTGGGATGTCATTCGGAAAGAGCGTTTCGAAAAGCAAAAACGTCTCGGGCTTTTTCCGCAAGACATGGAGCTGCCTCCAATGCCTGAACACATGAAAGCCTGGGAGAAATTGACTCCTAAGGAACGGGAAATGGAAAGTTTCCGCATGGCGATCTTCGCAGCAATGGTTGATCGCGTGGACCAGAACATCGGAAGGATGATTGCCTATTTGAAGTATAAGGGTGAACTTGAGAATACGTTGATTATGCTATGCTCGGATAACGGGGCCTGTCCGTTCGAACGTAGTAAGCGCACGGATATCGAGCCATGGGAAGCGGATTCCTATTACCTCTACGATGCAAGTTGGGCTACGGTCGGAAACACGCCTTTGCGTCACTATAAACAGACGCAACACGAAGGTGGCATCTCTTCGCCGCTAATCGTGAATTGGCCAGGAAAGATCGCTAATGCGGGTTCATGGAATGCGAGCCCGGGTCACTTGATCGATCTTATGGCGACGTGTATCGATATTGCAGATGCTTCATATCCGAAGAACTTTGTGGGCGAAGAGATAGAGCCATTGCAGGGTAAAACGCTTTTGCCGCTCTTCGAGGGCAAGGAACGAGAAGGGCATGATTGGCTGTACTTTCAGTTTTCTAATTGCCGAGCCATTCGACAAGGCGATTGGAAAGCAGTCAGTTTTTACGGCCATGCTTGGGAACTGTACGATATTGCGAACGATCGAGTTGAACAGCATGACCTGGCTAAGCAGCACCCGGAAAAAGTGAAGACGCTTTCAGCTCTCTGGCATAAAGTAGCGGAAGAGACTGATATGGCTCCTGAAAAGCAGCGTGGGCCCGTTAAGGCAAAACGTTCTCCGCATACTCAAAACAGCTGGCACAAGCAGGAGCTGTACGACGAGTGGGAAGCTCCAACGTTCTAGGCTAAGGAACTGCTAACTCAAGCAACGGCTTCTTTCGTTGGCTGCTTATCTAACGGTCAAGTGATTTTTCGTGTTGTTCGGGATTGCTGAACCTCAAGTAGCTCTATTATATTCGAGCATGAATCGGATCCTACTATTCGTATTTTTGTGGTTAACGGTTGTCGTTTCGGCTTCCGATCGGCCAAACATTATTTACATTTTGGCTGACGATCTTGGCTACGGCGATCTTGGCTGTTATGGTCAGGAAACATTGAATACGCCAGCGATCGATCGAATGGCCGGGGAGGGGTTGCGGTTCACAAGGCACTATTCCGGTTCGACCGTTTGCGCACCTTCTCGATGCGTTTTGATGACAGGACTGCATACGGGGAATTGTTCCGTGCGAGGAAACGGGGAAGCTCAGCTGACTGAGACAACCGTAGCAGATGTTCTGAAAGAGAATGGCTACAAAACCGCTTGCATTGGGAAATGGGGCATTGGTCACCCTCCGCCACTGGACGATCCGAATCAGCACGGTTTTGACTATTTTTATGGATACGTGAATATGTATCATGCCCATAACTTCTATCCACCATTCATGGTGAAGAACGGTGAAAAAGTGGCTTTGAATAATGTTCAGATGGAAGCGTACCGAGAAAACCCGGCTGACAAAGAGGGTCGTGGCGTGGCGGAAGTCGCAGTAGACTATGCTCCTGAGTTAATCGGCGAAGAGGTGTTTCGTTTTATTCGCGAAAACAAGGATGACCCGTTTTTTCTCTACTACGCTTTGAATATCCCGCATGCCAATAACGAAGGTGGTCGCCATGGCAGGGGGATGGAAGTGCCCAGTCTTGGTGGTTTTGAGGACAAGTCTTGGCCGCTGGCGGAAAAGGGGTTTGCGTCGATGATAAAGCGAATCGATGACGATGTAGCCCACATATTCGAGTTGCTGTCGGAGTTGGAGATAGCGGAAAATACAATTGTTATATTTTCGAGCGACAATGGACCTCATCAAGAAGGAGGTCATCATGCGGATTTTTTCGATTCCAACGGAAACAAGCGAGGGACTAAACGAGCTTTATACGAAGGAGGTGTTCGGGTGCCTTTTATCGTTCATTGGCCGGCTCAGATCAAAGGGGGCCGAGTGGTTGAGGATGTTACGGCGTTTCAGGATTGGATGCCCACAGTTTGCGATTTGATTGGCGTGGAAGCGCCTCGGAACGATGGGCAGTCAATGTTACCGCTCTTTAATGAAAACCAAACGACTCCAGCGAATCGTACCTTGTATTGGGAATTTGGAGAACAGGGTGGAAAGCAAAGCGTTCTTCAAGGCGACTGGAAGCTCGTTAGGCTTGGGCTCGAAAGGCCTGTTTATGAACTTTACAACGTAGTGGCTGATCCCTCGGAGGAAATAGACCAGCTTAAGCAGCACCCTGAGAAGGTTGCGACCTTGAAAGCGCTTTTGAGGAGTATCCCCGATGAACGCAGTCCCTTTAAGGATGCGTGAGCCTGGGATTAAAAACGTAGCACAGGCTTCCAGCCTGTTTCTTTACAGGCAAGATACCTGCGCGCCTTTCTCAGATCCCAAACGCTTGGTCCATTTGCTTGGAGATGGTTTTGAGCTCCTCTAAGCCGCCACCTTTGACTTCGGCGGCTACCCAGCCGTGGTAGTCGATTTCGAGTAGGGCTTTGCGAACATCGGCGAAATCAATGTCTCCTTCGCCTATCTGGGTAAACTTGCCTTGCTGACGAGAGAAGCCTTTGACGTCTAGTTTGATGACGCGCTTGCCGAGTTGGCGTATCCAATCGCCCATGGCGCCATATTTCCAGTGATTGCCGATGTCGAACTGCATGCCAACCCAGGGGGAGTCAAAGCTATCTACGTAGCTAACGAATTCGGCAGCGCTCTGGGTCGAATCGCCTTCATGGTTGTAGAGAAAATGATTCCAGACGTTTTCAATGACGATGGAAATTCCAAGTTCCGCGGCAAGAGGAAGGGCTTGGCGAATGTTTTCTATAGAGCGCGGACGGATTTCCGAAACAGGTCCGTCCTTGCCGTGACCGACAACTAGGAGAACGGTGTGACCGCCGACGGCGCGCGTGTCGCGAATAGCTGTCTTAAGGTTTTCCAGAGCTTGAGCTCGAACGGAGGTGTCGGGGCTTGTGTGGCGAATTTTCCAATGGGTGCTGCAAACGGTACCGTCGACTGGCAAGCCAGACGCGGCGATCGCGGCTTTGGTTTCCGCGACGTCCATACCCGGTGAGTTCATTTCGATTCCTCGAAAACCTGCTTTTTTGGCAGCGATAAACTTTTCCACGAGAGATGCGTCGGGGATCTTAACCATCCCGATTTTGAGCGTCTTGTAGAGTCGGCCTTTCAAGGATACTGACGCATGATGCTCTGCTCGAATAAAAGCAGGGAGTACGCTAGAGGCTCCAAGGGCGGTGACTGCTTTGAGGAAATTTCGTCGATCGTAGGGGCTTAATGACATTTCAGGATATAAAGCTAATGACTGACACGTATCAATCTCAGAATGACGATTGTAGAGATTGCCTAATGAGAATACGGTGAGCGAGCTGATGGATCTTAATGCCAATCCTATAATAGATCGTTTTCGCAAGGTTTAACTGGACAAGGGCGATTCATCGCGCGGATTCTATCGGGCAAAGCTGTGATCTCAAAATAATCCTGAAGACTCAATAAATCGTATGACCTCAATTTTTAGACCTTTATGGCGCGCTACGCTTGCTCTAGTGGCGGCCACAACTATGCAAGCGGATTTCCGCTTCGAAGACGGCGATCGAATTTGCTACATCGGCAGCGGACTCGCTGACCGCATGCAACACGACGGTTGGCTCGAAACCCTCATTCAAAGCCGTTTGGGAGAGCAGCAATTGGTTTTTCGAAATTTCGGTTATACCGGTGACGAAATCGACAATCAGCCGCGAAATAAAGGATTCACGCCGATAGAGTCTTACTTGGCGCTTACCGAGGCGGATGCGCTTTTCGTGTTCTATGGTTATAACGAATCATTTGGCGGTTCGGCAAAACTTGAGTCATTCAAGCATCGATACACGAAAATGATCGATCACTATTTGGCTCTAAAACCGAACGGATCGAGCGCTCCGAAATTAGTCTTATTTTCGCCCATCGCCCATGAGGATTTGAATGACAAAAATTTGCCGGATGGTACGGAAAACAATGCTCGCTTGGCTTTGT
>JAPKDW010000431.1 GCA_028822375.1 Opitutaceae bacterium
GGGTCTCGGGCATAGGCGGCGGCTTGAGAGATCCACGATCTGGCTTGGGGGGTATTGCCGCTATCTTTGAAAAGTTGTCCGAGTTTGAGGGCGGGCCCAGCTGAGGGACGGATGCGATTCCATTGCAAAGTGGCTTTGATCGCCGAACTGAAATCGCTGCGTTCTTCTTGAAGTTGAGCGTAGTTTTTCCAGGCGAGGAAGTCGTCGGGGAATTTGTCGAGATAGTTTTCGAAAGCGGCTGCGGCTAAGTCGGCTTCGCTTAAACGGATACGCAGTTCAGCGACATGCACCCATAGGCGACTGCGATTCGGGTCGAGCTCTATTGCATGAACGAAAGCCTCCGCGGCAGCTTGCGGATCGTTGGCTTCTATTTGGGTGTTGGCAATGGATTCTTGGAGAGCGGCGCTATCCGGGTTTTTCATCGCAGCCTTGGCGAGAATACTAAGCGCCTCACTCGTTTCGTTCTTTTGTCGGGCTTGGTCGGCTTTGTTTAGCGCTCGACTGATACGCTCTTCGCTATCGGCGCATCCGGAGATGGCGAACAACGCGACGGCGCAGATAGCGATCGTAGAAAATTTACTAGCAAGGCGAGTGAATGATGGCATTCGGAAAGGAGAACGGAAAAGGTTCGTGTATCTAATCCGCTGAGAGAACGGGCAGTTGATCGGATTCGTCTATTTCTAGGGAGGAAGATCGCCCGTTTACAACCTAATTGTGGGTCCTGGCTGGCCCTATTTGTTGGGGTATTGGAAATAGGGCGGACAAGTTCGAGAAATATGTCCTGAGACTTGCTGATTAGCGAAATCTCTCGCAATGTATATTCGTTCTATTCTTGGTAGTTTAAATTCATAGGATAACCAATGCCCCTTCACCGACTAATACGTTATTTTAAAGCAGAGCTGCTCTTCGTCTTTCTGTGCGCGGGCGTCCTTCATTTGGACCAGGCTTTCGGGCAGAATTTGATAGGGGAATTCAATGATGCGCCGGAACGTTCGAATCGCGTGTTCGAGTATGAGCTCGAGGCATTCGATACGAAGAATTATCAGGCAGCGGTAGAGAATTTGCTCGGGATTTACGAACGTTCGAACGATCGGACTTTTGAACCCGGTACCAAGGGTAAGGTGGGGTTGAAGGTGTACAGCAATTCGGGACCGGGATTGAGCACTCCGGAGCCGCTTGTCGAGGCGGTCGTACGATCGTTGATAAAACGAGGCTATGAGCGCTCGGACATTTTCATTATTGGACTGAATGGACGCATGTTGCGGGAATCGGGTTTTTTGCCCCCTTTGAGTAAGCGCTCGATGAAGTTCAACCAGGTATTCGTGCGATCCTTGGATAGTGGGGAGTATTACAACAAGAAGTGGTTTTACGACAATCCGTTGCCTGCTCAGTCCGCTAAGTATTGGGTTAATATCGATGAGGAAAACGCGATCGGAAGAAAGGATGGCGATAGTAACGAGCGGAAGAGCTACTTGCCGATGCCGTTGATGCACGAGGTCGATTTTTGGGTGAACTTGCCGTGCTATTCGGATCACCCGACTTTGGGGATCAATGGAGCGTTGATGAATGCGACGCTTTGGAATGCGAGTAATACGATGCGGTTTCTGAGAAGTCCTGCATCTGCGCCAGTGGTGGTGGCGGAGATGGCCGCGGTGCCTGAACTGCGGGATACATGGGCTTTGAATATTGTGAGCTTACAGCGTTTTCAGTACGTTGGCGGGCCGGTTTTTAATTCAATGTACACGGTATCCGAGCCGCTTGTGATGCTTTCGGACAATCCTGTGCTCTTGGATTCGATGATGCGGGAGCGTATCAATACGCATCGAAAGAAAAATGGGTTTGCGCCCTTACCTCAGGAATTGAAGATGTTGGCTTATTCCGAGCAGCTCGGTCTTGGAGGAAAGGATACGAGCTTCGCTAATTTGATCTCGGTTAACTAGCTCGCAACTCAATTCTCATTTTGATTACCAATCGTTCGAATATCACGAAGATAACGGTTACGACGGCCAAGGAGTCGTATCCGATTCATATCGGTCGAGGGCTTGAAGGTCCGTTGGCAACGCAGATCAAGGAACTGGTCGATACTGGTTCGAAGGTCGCACTGCGACATCAGTCACCACCGCGACCTTCG
>JAPKDW010000432.1 GCA_028822375.1 Opitutaceae bacterium
AAGGGTAGCATGATAAGTCTCATAAAAAAGTACGTACCGCAAAGATAGCGTAAGGTCAGCTCTTTTTTTTTAGCGTCAAGCCACCGTCTACTAAAAACTAGCCGATAAAAACGCTTTGCCCGAACTGACTGCCACTATCACGTATTTTGTGACGAAACGCAGCTCGATATTGCCTTGGAGTCATTCCAAGCTGTTCCCGAAAACGCCGATTGAAATTCGACAGATTGGAAAAGCCGCAGGCATAGCATACTTCCAGGATTCGCGTATCCGAGAACTGTAAACCTTGGCAAGCGTGACCGATACGAATCTCCGTCAAAAACTCCGTAAACGTCTTCCCGGATGCCCGGCGAAAAAATCGACTAAACGCCGAACCACTCATTCCCACGGCCCGGGCGACATTATTCTGAGAAATGCTATCGCAAAATCGTTCGTTGATAAACGCGTAGGCTTTATTGATCCGCTGATCCCCTGCTATCGAATTCGGCTTCGAGTAATGAACGCTAGAAAGCGAATTCCACTCCTCGCTGGCCGCCAAGCCACTCAGAAGCTTCAGCAACAACTCTAGACGGCTCGCCCCCTTCGCTTCCTTCAGCATCTCCATGAGCTCAACTGCCTCCTCCACAACCCGACCCGTAAAACGCAAACCACGGGCTGACCGATCCCAAAGGGCCTTTACCTCGCTCATTTCCGACATCTCCCAAAATCGCTCGCCCCACAACTCCATGTCAAACTGCATCACCAATGACCGAGCCCCCTCAGGATCGCGAGGAGACTCTGTTTCGTCATTAAAATACATGTGAGGCAAACCACCGCCGATCATCACCAAATCACCCGGACTAAATCGCCCGATATGATCCCCAACAAAACGCCTTCCGACACTCGAAGCGATGTACGTTATCTCGATTTCCGGATGAAAGTGATGCGGGCAATTGAACGCCTCCCCAACGAATTCCGAGCAGGTAAATGACTGCCCTTTCGAATGCGTGATCTTTTCAAAATAGAGCTTCATTTGTCACAAAAAGCCATTCACTCGCACCAATAAGGCATTAAAGTATCAGCTTTTGCAATATCCAAGCAGGATTATCACCGAATTATGTGCTAAACTTCTGGCCAATGAATACCGCAACCCTCGACCTCGAATCCGAATACGCCCTCTCCGGCGACCAAATCGAACGCTTCCAACGCGACGGCTACATAAAACTGAAGAATGTCCTCTCCCCCGAGATTCTGGCTCATTACGAATCCGAAATCACGAAAACCGTAAACGCTCTCAACCAAGAGACTCGCGATATGGAAAAGCGCGACACCTACGGTAAAGCCTTTCTCCAAATCATGAATCTCTGGAGGAGCAACGCTGCGATCGAAGCATTCATCAAAAGTAAGCGCCTCGGTCGCATTGCGACTCAACTGATGGGAACGAATGGCGTACGCCTCTATCACGACCAAGCTCTCTACAAAGAACCAAGCGGTGGATACACTCCATGGCACGTCGACCAATACTATTGGCCACTCTCCAACAATAACACCGTAACTGCCTGGATTCCGCTCCAAGCGGTACCCATGGAAAAAGGACCGCTCGAATTTTCAATCGGTAGCCAGAGCATCACCTTCGGCCGCGACCTCGAAATCAGCGACGCCAGCGAAAAGGTAATCGACGAGTGCCTGAAGCTCTCCGATCTCCCCGTAGATAGCTCCCCATTCGACCTAGGTGAAGTCAGCTTCCACTACGGCTACACATTCCACCGCGCCGGTCCCAACACGACCGATCAAACGCGTAAGATCATGACGATCATTTACATGGATAAAGAGATGGGCCTATCAAAGCCGAAGAACCAAAATCAGCAAAACGACTGGGACGCATGGATGCCCGGAGCCCAAATAGGCGAGATCATCGATACGGAATTGAACCCCGTTATTTTCGAATAGATAGCATTCCCGGAGCAGGCTCCGAGGAATGAGCCCGGTTGCGACTGAAAAAAGTAGCGACCGATCTCCGAGCGGTCATTGAACGGTATATTCGTTCAGACATTGTCCCCGACTTATCAGTGATTACTTCAATGATAATGGTCCCGCTGAGCGCATACGCGTCAACTTAACTGAAATCAGACTGAAACCACGCCGCGCTGCGAC
>JAPKDW010000011.1 GCA_028822375.1 Opitutaceae bacterium
CGCCGAGGAAAAACAGAATCGGTCCAAGTATCGGCAAACCATCGGCGAGAAAATCACGATAGATTATCGCCCAGGGAATCAAAAATAGCACTTCGATATCGAAGAGAATAAAGAGCATCGCCGTCACGTAAAACTTGACGGAAAAACGGGTACTGGTCTTACCCTCCGACTTTACGCCACATTCGTAGGCGGAATTTTTGATACTGCCCTTAGATCCTCGTTGGCCAAAAATATGGCTAGCGACGAGAATAACTCCGGCTAGTCCGGCGGCGAATGCGATCTGAACAAGTACTGGCGCGAAACTGGAAACGTCCATGTCGTTAAAAGTTCCCCAAATTGCCTTTCGACTTCAAGGCAAATAAACGCTCCAAACACGGATTAATGTAGATTAATTTCAATACACTGTAAAACAGCCTGCATTGACCCCTCAAGCTCGCCCGAATACCTCAAGCTATTGATACAAAAAAAGGCGAACCTCAGAGAGGCTCGCCTTTGAAAGTATTGAATCGAAGACTACAGTCTACTTAGTCGCTTGGTCGAGAATGTCGCCCAAGTTCATAAGATCGCCGCCATCCTTCATCGTATCGTAAGTTTGAGTCTCTGCTGCCAACTGCTCTTCATCGTAGTTAGCCGCCTTGATACTCAATCCAATTCGACGTTCTTCGCGATCGATCTTGATCACGCGAGCAGTCACTTCGTCTTCCAAATTGACAACGTCTTTAATCTTATCGATACGCTCTTCGCTGATCTGGCTGATGTGAACCAAACCATCGATGTGATCCTGAAGCTCGACGAATGCGCCGAACGACGTGATCTTCGAAACTACGCCAGTAACCACATCACCGATACGGAAACGACCATCGATATCCGACCATGGGTCGGTCGCGAGTTGCTTCATCCCTAGAGAGATACGCTGGCTCGAAGTATCCACGTCGAGTACGAGCGCGTCGATCTCGTCGTTCTTCTTGAGCACTTCGCTCGGATGGTTGATTTTGCGAGTCCAAGACATATCTGACACGTGAACCATACCGTCGATGCCTTCTTCCAATTCGACGAATGCGCCGTAGGTCGTGATGTTGCGTACCTTGCCGTGAACATGAGCTCCGACTGGGTAATTGTGTACCACCATATCCCATGGATTTGGATCGAGTTGACGAATACCTAGAGAGATCTTCTCTTCGTCCTTTTGGATTCCGAGAACAACCGCTTCAACGTCGTCGCCGACCTTAAGCAGCTCGCTTGGCTTGGTGATACGCTTGGTCCAAGACATTTCCGTCACGTGAACCAAACCTTCTACACCTTCTTCGATTTCGATGAATGCGCCATAAGGAACCAAGTTCACAACCTTGCCCGCCACGCGAGCTCCGACTGGGTACTTGTTTTCGATGCTTTCCCATGGATTCGACTTGGTCTGCTTCAGGCCGAGGGAAACACGTTCCTTCTCGCGATTGATTTCGATGATCATTACATCGATCTCTTCGCCCTGCTTCAACATTTCGCTTGGGTGCGAAATACGTCCCCAGCTCATGTCCGTGATGTGGAGCAATCCATCCATACCGTCGAGGTCGATGAACGCGCCGAAATCGGTGATGTTCTTGACAACGCCCTTGACGACGTCGCCTGGCTGGATCTTGTCGAGGAGATCGCGGCGCTTGGAAGCGCGTTGCTCTTCAATCAGCTCGCGACGCGACAGAACAATGTTCTTACGCTCCAAATTGATTTTGAGAACCTTGTAATCGTAGGTCTGGCCCACGTATTGATCCAGGTTCTTCGGAGGCTGAATGTCGATATGGGAAGCTGGCAAGAATGCATCTACTCCCATGGCAACGATCAAGCCGCCTTTGACTTTCGCTTTCACGCGGCCTTGAACGATCGAACCTTCTTCACACTTGGTGATGATGTTCTCCCAATTCTTTTTCTGCTCGGCTCTGTCGAAAGATAGAACCGGATTACCGTCTCTGTCTTCAAGCTTCTCGAGATAGATCTCGATTTCTTCGCCAATTTGCAGGTCTCCCAAATCCGAAAATTCGGATGCGGAGATAAGACCTTCAGATTTACCACCGATATCGACTACTACTTCGATTTGGCGGATTTCAGTTACTGTGCCCTTGATGATCGAACCTTCTTTAAGTTTATCGAAGGTTGTCGTGGCCAGAAGTTCTTCCATTATAGAACTCATGATAGTAAATACCAACTCTCCCGAGAGCGCTTCCGAAACCTCCCAGCGTTTGGCTCGTATGCGTCGCCAGAAGCGACAGGTTTGAATTAATCGAGCTCGTCCGGAAGCATCGCGGCGGAACGAGCGGTAGAATATGCCGCAAGGGTCAGGAAACGTGACCCAAAAGACATTAGGAGCAAGCGAAATCGACCCATCAAACTCAATTATCGAGCCGGTTTGATTTCAGCCCACATTCTCCGACTAATAGACGACTTTATTGAGCGGGTACTCAATGATCCCTTCAGCGCCCATTTCCTTAAGTTTCGGAATGATATCGCGGACATCCTTCTCGCTCAAGATCACCTCAACCGCCGACCAGCCTTCGTCGGTCAGTCGATTTACGGTGGGATTGCGAAGCGCAGGCAAGATCTCTAAAATTTCATCCAATTTCGACTTGGGAGCATTCAACTTCAAACCGACCTTATCCGCCGCTTCCAACGCCGCTTCAAGCATCATCGCGATGTTCTCGATCTTCTGACGTTTGAACGGATTTTCCCAACTCTTCTTATTGGCGATCAACTTGGTGTTCGTTTTAAGCAGAGTATCAACGATGCGCAGGTTGTTCGCTCTCAGGGAATTGCCAGTTTCGGTCAAATCCACGATCGCGTCTACCATATCCGGTACCTTCACCTCGGTCGCGCCCCATGAAAATTCGACTTCCGCATCCACTCCTTTGTCAGCCAAAAACTTACGGGTCAGATTAACAACTTCCGTCGCTACACGCTTCCCTTGCAAATCCTCTACCGACTTAATGTCGGAGGCTTCAGGAACGGCCAGGACCCAATAAGATGGGCGATTCGAAGCGCGGCTATAAACGAGATCGCAGACCTCCACGACATCCGAACCGTTTTCCACGACCCAGTCGTAACCGCAAAGACCTGCATCGAAGAATCCATGGTCCACATAGCGGCTGATTTCCTGGCTTCGGACAAAACGCCCATCCAGTTCCGAATCGTCAAAGCTCGGCTTATACGACCGAGAGCTTTTCCGGATATTCCAACCCGCTTTCGCAAAAAGGCGGATCGTCGCTTCTTCAAGGCTGCCCTTCGGCAGTCCAAACATAACGGTTTGCGATTCTTGTGACACGCAACATCTGGAAATCCATGTGAGAAAAAGGCGCAAGCCTAATCGTGCACAGTTTTATGGTTCTTTTTACATTTTTACATTTTACATTTTACATTCACTTCTAGAATGGCTCTTCTTACTCACCGTTATCGTAAGCAATACACCTTAATCACCCAATAAGAACATCCTTCTTCCAATCTAGAGCAAAAAACGGTTAACATAATATTTACAGCTCCTCCACTCATCAACCCGTTCCCTGAAACCCAAAAATTTATATGCCAACCAAACCCAAGCCACTGGTCTTGATCGTCGAGGACGAAGCTGAACTCGCAAACGTTATCGCCGAACATCTCGAAGCTGCCGGAATGCAAACTCAGATTTGCAATCGTTGCGCCTTAGCGATGCGTTTTCTAAAGAACAACTTTGCGAACATTATTTTACTAGACCTCACCCTCCCCGATCAAAACGGGTTCGCATTCATGGAGGATCTTAAACGCGAAGACATCAATATCCCCACGATTTTCCTCACAGGAAACGATTCCGAAATTTCAAAGGTCAAGGGACTCGAACTTGGAGCTGACGACTACGTCACAAAACCTTTCAGCGCCCCGGAATTAGTCGCCCGGATTCATGCAGTCCTTCGTCGAGCAGAAGTCGCTGGCGATTTCAACGTAACCAAAAACGTGAAACTCACGGACTCCCCTTTCACCTTCAACACGGCATTGGTAAACCCGACCACAATGGAAATTACGTTTACCGATGGAGAAGTCGTTACGATTGGCCGCAAAGAAATCGGCATCCTCGCTTATTTTCAACACAACCCAAACACGATTATCACACGGAAAAATCTCATCCACTCGGTCTGGGGCATTCATGCGGATATTCGAAGCCGCTCGCTCGACCAGTACATCGTAAAGATTCGCGACCTCTTCAAACGCAAGAGCGTACCGCTCGATAACCTTAAGACGATTCACGGTATCGGCTATCAATACGAACCCCTCAAAACGACCGAAACCAGTTAACTCGGCATTTCTCGAATAGAGAAAACAGCTATCTATTGAAAAGCCCTGTATTCACGTGAATACAGGGCTTTTAAATATCTGAAGACCGGCACAAGCCGACTTTCGAGCTTAGATAGATTACAACCGATTACGATCTAACGATCTCAATCATCACTATGAAATCCAAATTCATCCTCATAACCTTCGGGCGCAACAGCGATACAGCGAAGTAAAGTCCAGGCGCCTGCAAAAATGGATAAAAGGTAAAGGGATATCAATAAAATCATCTAACCGAATGTACGGTAAACTCCCTCATTTACCTAATAGGATGTCCATAAAATTGACCCGAAAGTCACAAAGTACATATTTTATTTACAAAAATCCATGCTCAGCCCTCCAACTGATTCGCAAAGCAAACCAATCTACCGCAACCGGTAGTAATTATCTGGATTGTAGAGGTAATAGAAATCAAATGGTTCCAAACGCGGCAGACCGACAAACGGCTTACCTTGTTGATCGATCGCTTCCTCCAAAGCGCTCGTAGCGAAAATCATGCTTTGTCCAAATCGATCCGGATTCTTGTCCACCGACATTTCCCAAACCCGATCGACAACCTGGTCAATCCACTTCAATTCAGAAGCCCTATCCCCAAACTCGCGCCAATCGCCATCGGAGTTTTTCTCGTACATCAACGAAATGAACTCGTCCAATGTCAGGCCCATTTTCTTTGCGACCGGGCGAGCAACCCTGCGCCACCATTCTTCAGCCTCCTCCAAGAACTCGCGCTGCTGAGTTAGATTACCGCTAACG
Organism: Opitutaceae bacterium; assembly: GCA_028822375.1. Lineage (GTDB taxonomy): Bacteria > Verrucomicrobiota > Verrucomicrobiia > Opitutales > Opitutaceae > Pelagisphaera. The sequence goes on from JAPKDW010000011.1 coordinate 5,095, forward strand.
CCCCAACTAATTTGGTGATGCAAGATGACCGCATTCGGATAGCAGTACGAGCGTTCAGCCAGCGTCGCGATACTCGCCGCCATACTGGCCGCATATGACTTAACAACGACGTAAACAGGCGCCTTGCTGCCATGCATCGCCTTCATTATCTTGTAACCAGACATCACCGATCCTCCTGGAGACGAATCGATCACTAAGAAAATCGGATAATCAGTGCTTTCATTATTATAGAAATTAATCCGCTCGCTCACGTAATCCGCAAGACCGCTCCAGATGGGACCATTCAAAGCCACTCGCCGATCACTTACATGTAACACTCCGTCCACAAACGGCTCTTTCAGATACATCAAGTCGCGATCGGCATAAATCTGATCCCCCACCAAATCGCCCTTTTCCTTCAACATCAATTTCGCCGTGAGCTCGGCCACGTCGATATCCAAGGTTGATCGCTTCAACTTCAATCGCGTATCCGCCAATCGCAATTCAGCCATCTCGGTCTCCATCTTTTTCAGAGCGATCGAGTTTTGAAGCTTGAGACGCTCTTCCTCATTTCGCATCTCCGACAATTCATCGTTCAACAGCTTTTTTGCCTTAAGCGTTTCGTACGAAAACTCCTTATTTAAAGTGTCGATTTGAGCGCTCAACCGCTCGTTAGCCAATTTAAGCTCCAACAATTCGTCACCCAATCGCTCGCGAACCAGCGAATTTTCAGCAGCCAACCGTTCCTTATCCTCCTTCAGACCAATCAGCTCTTCCTTAAATTGCTCTGAACGCAAAGCCAGCCTCGCTTGAATCATTTCCTTTTCTCCCTTGAGCCGCTTGAGCTCCTCTTTTCGCGCCTTCTCCTCTGGGTCCTCTTCATCTTCCTTATCGGCTAACTCCCCTTTGGCCTCTTCGCTCGCAGCTTCAGCTTCATCAGCGTCACCCTCGGCTTTCGTCTCATCTTCCGTGGCGCTTCCGGCATTGACCACCAATGGCGCCAATGCGTTCTCATCGCTTTGAGCGATTCCCAAGCTTGTCGAAAACAAAGCAACTAAAGCAGTCAGTACGACCGTGAAATTAAGTGAAGAGCGATTTTTAATCATGGTGAAATTCATCGATTCCAAAGCGGAAATAGAAACGGCAACAACTAAATAGATGCAAACGATGTAGACGAAACGCAAGCGCAAGCCACTACTCCCGAAGCCGCTATCCAACCGCTTCCACGCTTTTTTACATTGAATTCCGACAAAATAACTAGATCTCGAGCGATTTCCCCTTAGGAATGAATCCGTGAGCCTGGAAACCCTGGAACTAGTCAAAACCTATCTACTCGAACTTCAGAGCGATCTTTGCGCTCAACTCGAGTCAATCGAAGACCCCAACCACCGATTTATCGTGGACGCCTGGGACCGGCCCAGCGGAGGCGGGGGAGTCACCCGCGTGCTCGAAGGAGGCGAAACCTTCGACAAAGCCGGCGTCAATTTCTCCTACGTCACGGGAGACAACCTACCTCCATCCGCCACTGCAACACGCCCAGAATTGGCCGGACGGTCCTTTCATGCAACCGGTGTATCAATCGTCATCCATCCGAAAAACCCCTACGCCCCGACCTCTCACGCCAACGTTCGCTTCTTTTTCGCTCCAGCTAGAAATGCCGACGAATCTGATGTTTGGTGGTTCGGCGGCGGATTCGACCTCACCCCATACTACGGATTCCGAGAGGACGCCATCGAATGGCACCAGACCGCCAAAGCTGCCTGCGACCCATTCGGAGCCCACCACTACCCGAAACTCAAAGAAACCTGCGATCGCTATTTCTACATCAAACATCGCTCCGAACCACGGGGTATTGGAGGACTCTTTTTCGACGACTTCGACGAAGGCGGTTTCGACAACGCATTCGCCTTCTTGCAAAGTATCGGCAACCACTTCGGCAAAGCCTATCTTCCTATAGTCAAACGCCGCAAAGACATTGCGTACGGTGAACGCGAAATCGCCTTCCAACGCTACCGTCACGGCCGCTACGTTGAATTTAATCTCGTATACGACCGAGGCACCTTATTCGGTCTCCAAAGCAACGGACGCACCGAATCCATTCTGATGTCCCTCCCGAGCGATGTGTCTTGGAAATATGATTACGCCCCTGAAAAAGGAACGCCCGAAGCTGAGCTTTACGAAACTTTCCTCGTACCACAGGACTGGGCCAACTTAAAGTAAGAAGTAAAATTCCAGAACGAAGACGTTCAGATTTTCGTTTTTCCACTAACTCAATCGCCTACAGTCTAATTTCCGTATAAATGAATTCCCGCGAACGCTTTCACGCTGCTCTTAATTGCCAGCCTCTCGATCGGCCACCCATCTGGGTCATGCGCCAAGCCGGCCGCTACCTCCCCGAGTACCGCGCCCTCAAGGAAAAATATTCCTTCCTCGAACTCGCCCAAACTCCAGAGCTCGCTCTCGAAGTAACGCTCCAACCCCTAAAGCGATTCGAACTCGATGCTGCCATTCTTTTTTCCGACATTCTAGTGATCCCCGAAGCCCTTGGGCAAGGATACCATTTTCGCGATCAAGGCGGAATCGGCATGAATTATCGTCTCGATACTCGAGAGCAAATCGACGCGCTTGATCCGACCGCTATCGAAGAGAAGCTCTCTTACGTCGCCCAAGCCCTCAAGCTCATCAGCGCCGAACTCGACGGATCAAAAGCGACCCTAGGGTTTGGCGGTTCCCCTTGGACGCTCGCCACCTACATGGTTGAAGGCGGCAGCTCGAAGAATTTCGAACGCGTCAAAGCGCTTTTCTACTCCGATCGCGCTTCGTTCAACGCGCTGATGGAAAAACTTGTCGCAGCTCTGATCGACTACTTCCGAATGCAAGTTGCAGCGGGAGCGGAAGCCATCCAGATTTTCGACTCTTGGGGCGGAATTATTTCGGGCGACGACTACTACGAAGCCTCCCTTCGCTGGATCGAACAAATTGTCGATGCCGTTCGCGACGAAGTCCCCATGATCATCTATGCGAAAGGAACTACCCCACATATCGCTCGCCAAGCAGCTACCCGTCCCAAGGCAATCGCAGTCGACTGGACGATTCCCATTCAAGAAGCTGCCAAGCAAATCCCTGCCAATATCGCAATTCAAGGAAATCTCGATCCGGTAATTCTCGACACAAACCCAGAGATTGTTTCCCAAAACGCCACCCGCATCCTCGACGCCATGAGCGATCGGCCCGGCCATATATTCAACCTCGGCCACGGAATTCTTCCAACCGCACGTATTGAGAACATGGAGGCATTGGTAAATACCGTTACCAACTATCGTTCGTAATCGCTTCGAAAATCAAAGACTTCGACATGCAAGACGCGATCATCATAGGAGGAGGCATATCAGGCCTCACTGCGGGATACTTACTCCAACAGCGCGGCTTGGATATTAGCGTCATTGAAAAAGGTTCGGCTCCCGGCGGACCGATTCAAAGCGAAAGGCAAGAGGGATTCCTATTCGAAAAAGGGCCCAACGCCCTCCTGCTTCCCGACCATTGGGTTGAGCAATTCATCGACGAACTTGGACTATCTTCGCAACTTCAGGAATCCAGTCCCAATGCGGCCAAACGATTTATCGTCCGCAAGAACCGTCCCGTCGCCGTACCACGATCTTTACTACAAGCAATCACCACGTCGCTTTTCTCACTCAAAGCGAAACTCGGTTTTCTTGCCGAACCGTTCCGTAAGCAGATTAGCGATCAAGCCGCCAAATCCGAATCCGTCGCTCGATTCGTCGAACGACGCATAGGACCCGAATTCCTCGACTACGCAATCAACCCCTTCGTCAGCGGCGTTTACGCAGGCAATCCCGAAGAACTGATTCTCGAGCACGCATTCCCACTCATGCGGGGATTCGAACGGGACGGCGGTTCAATAATCCGCGGAGCCATCCAACACAAAAAACATCAAAAGCGTGATGGGACCAGCTACAAAAAACGATCCATCAGCTTCCAAGATGGACTTCACACCTTGCCTCAAACCTTAGGGCGTAAACTCGGCAATCGCCTTTGGCTCAATTCGGAAGTCGTCGCAATCAATAAGAACGATCAAGGCTGGCAGGTCACTTGGAAACGAGATGGAGAAAACTTCGAAGGATTCGCCAAAAAACTCATAGTCTGCCTTCCTTCGCTAGCGATTAAGAAACTTGCTTGGCCTCAATCGATCAAACTCCGGCTTGCCGACACTCCGGATCTACCCTACCCAACAGTCCATAGCCTAGCCCTAGGCTATCGCCGCGATCAAATTGCCCATCCGCTCGATGGATTTGGCGTTCTCGTCCCGAGCAAAGAATCTCCGAATATCCTAGGCGTCCTATTCAGTTCGAGTCTCTATCCTGGACGCGCTCCAGATGATCACTGCTTGCTTACTGTCATGATCGGCGGGCGCCAACGTGACGATCTCGCAAACGCATCCAAAGAAGCGCTGATAGATCTCGCCACCAAAGATCTGGATACACTGCTTGGCGCAAAAGGTCTCCCTTGCTTCTCTCACTTAACAACGTGGCCACGGGCGATTCCCCAGTACACTCAAGCCTTTGGCCCATGGAAACAAACGCTCGCAGAGCTAGAAGCCGACAATCCCAATCTCGCTTTCGGCGGCCATGCAATCGATGGCATCGCCATGGGAGCGAGCATCCAAAGCGGCAAACGGCTCGCGGACGAGACAGTATAATTCCTTCAATCTTAAACTATTGAATCGAAGCCGCCTGAACGCGTTCCATCAACGCCTTCAACTCCGCGCTCGAATGCGTCTGGGAAGCTCGCCTTAACAGGGCTAGCGAATCTTCGAATCGCTTGTCATCGATGAGTAATTGCGAAGCAAGAATAAGGGCATTGAATTCATAATCCTCTGAAGCATACGCCCGTTCGAAATAGAACATCGCTTTAGCGCTATTTCCCTCCTCTGCGTAAAGCATTCCCAACTGAACCAAAACTTCCCCATTCAAAGGATCGTTTTCCAACGCCTCGACCAGTTTCTCTTTCAGTAATTCACGATTCTCATCCGCCCTGGCAAACTCAGCTTCCAGCAAAAGATATCGCGTTCTTTGCATTGACGACCACGTATCTTCGACCCCGTCTATTTTACGAAACAATCTCTGCGCTTGTTCCACCTCTTCCTTATCCAACAGATAAGCCACTCCGATTATTATTTGATCAAGGTATAATTTCAACTGTTCCTTCGACGAAGCCAAAAACGTATCCACGGAAAGCTCATACATGCCATTCAAGCTATAAATATTGGCAAGCTGAAGTCGCGTATCCCCATTTCCCTTACCCATAGCGTGAATCAACTCGAAGACTTGGGCCGCCTCGATATACTGCTCAAGCTCTACGTGAATATTTGCCAGAAACATTCTGTACGCATCCTTTTCCGGATTGCGCTTGATCAATTCCAACAACAGAGGACGCGCATCCGAAAAACGTTTTCCCTGAATCATCGCCTCGGTTTTACCTTCGATCCATTCAATATTATTTGGATCAAGCACGATCGCCGCGTTGTACGCCAATTCCGCAGCCATTAAATTCCCCACACGCAGGTGACTATACGCAGCCGATCCATACGTATCGGGACTCGTATCGCCTAACTCCACGCAACGAACGAGCGCTTTTAATCCACCTTCGTAATCTCCATTTCGAACCTTTAGCAAACCCAAATTCTTCCAAGCGCGCCGAAAAGCTGGATACTTCCCAATTGCCAAATCATATTCGTTCATCGCGCTATCAAAAGCGCCGCCGTTGAAATACAAGTTCGCTAGAATGAAATTGAAGGTCGCCGTCGCTTCCGAATCATCGCCGAGCATTCCTTCCAGCATAGACTTAGCGAAGTCAGGATTTTCTTCGACCATCGGTCCGATTCCCTCAAGAAGAACGATTTCCAGCTCTTGCAACTCCGGTTCTCGATCTTCCAAAACTCCATAGCTCGCCGTAAACCGCTTTTGAAACTCCGGTCCGAACAAATCCGGCTTCCCCATCTCCTCGCTTTCTTGACCGAGAACAACTCGCCCCAATAAAAAGGATACAGACACAACTGATAAAATTTTCTTCATAAACTAAACGGAGATGAATTTTTAGAATCCTGGAATACCAAAACAAACCGAACCTTAGTCCTCACCTTTTGACCATTTTTCTTACCAGGTCGAAACCGCCAACGCATCAAATCTTTGATGATATAGGGAGTCGCTTCCTTAACTGCCGAATTAAGCACCCACACATGCAAAGGCTTTCCATTCTGATCGATTAGAAACTGCACGATCACGCGAGCGCCCCCTACCTTCTTTTTTATCTTCGATGGCAAATTTGGCATCGGCGTATGACTCCTCGAGGGAATTTCGTCTACCTCGGATTTATCATAAACGATGTTCTCCAGGTTTACTTCGATCTTCGGCCGATTGAACTCCGTCAAGTTAACCTCAATCCTATCCGAAATCTGGAGCGGCGTATTCATACTCACTTCCACTGGCTTTACAGCTAACTCAGTCGGCTTAGGATCCAAGCTCACTTTAACCTGAATCGGCACTTGCGACGTAACCGATTCTGTCACGACCTCCGGTGGTGGTGGCGGTGGAGGTGGAGGAAGGAAGAGGCTCAATTTTGCGACGGCAACATCCTCTGGCGGTTCAACCGAACCTAAACGGGACAAAGACATTGCTGAAAACAATACGCCCGTACCGATAATAGCGAAAAACGCCACTCCGATCGAATTGGTTGATTTGCTCAACCGAGTCTCTAGCGAATGCGTCTTCATTCGTTTGTAGCGAAATGAATATCCTTTCCACCTGCTGCTTTTACTTCGCCATACACCTTCGCGAACGTATCGTGGATCGACGAGCGATCCGCTTGAATAATAACCGGAGCGTCTTCGATCGCGAGTATGCGATGGACGATCGGCCTCACTCGAGCCAGAGAGATCTCCTTGCCTCCGTGATAAATGCGTCCCGTTTCGGTAATTGCTATCAGAATGCTATTCTTAGGCAGTGGCGTCGAATTACTCGCTTCTGGCTTATCTACGTCAATCCCCGATTCTTGAACGAAAACGGTAGTGACGATGAAAAAGATCAGCAGAATAAAAATACAATCGATCATCGGAGAAAGATTGATCTCCGTCTCTCCGCTCAACTCCAGGTCTAGCATATCTCGCCTCATGCATTGCCTCCTTTTCTTTCGCGCATAAGCGAGAACTCGGCGCTCACAAGCTCTTGCTGCCGGATCTTCGCTTCACGGCGAATCCACTGAATAATAAAAATAGCTGGAATCGCTACAATAAGTCCTGCTTGAGTCGTGACCAATGCGAACCTCACCCCACTAGAAACCTGCGAAGTTGTTTCCTGCATCCGCTGAGAAAGACTTTCGAACGTATTCAACATTCCGATCACCGTCCCTAACAACCCTAGCAACGGAGCAGCAGCAGCCAGCATTCCAATGTACGCAACTTGACGTGAAACCAATTCGCCAAACTCGCGCTTCATTTGAGAAATCGCGATTTCTCGATCCATAAAGCTAGAGCCCTTGTCAAAGTTGTCCGCAATCTTAGGAACCGAAAAGCCTTTCACGAACGAAAGCGTGCCAAAAGCCGAACGATACAAAAGAAACGACAACGCAACCAAGGCCAACATGACAATCCCGCCTTCCCGCACTGTTTCCCAAGCCTCTAGCAAAAACGTTTCCATCCGATTATTTAGTTTCCTTGCTGTTCAGCTTATTAACCACTTTGGAAAACTCCGTCGCCGTAAGTTCCATTGCGCTAATTCGACGTTTTGCCAACCGCAGCAAAGCCCCATGAATAATCAAAGTAGGGATCGCAACAACCAGCCCAAGCTCCGTCGTCACCAAGGCTTCTGAAATTCCAGAAGACAAAGCCTTCGGATCCCCCGAGCCAAAAATAGTGATCAAGGTAAAGGTCTTAATCATCCCAACCACTGTTCCAAGCAATCCCATCAAAGGGGTCGCTGCTGCTGTCACCGAGAGCCAAGGTAAAAAACGCTCCAGCTGAGGCTTTCTATGCAAGATAACGCTAACCATGTGATCCTCCATCAATTCGCGATCTCCGTTGGCATGGTCCGCCCCCTCCGAAAGCATGGAGCGCATCCAAGGCTTCGCCGATGCGGCCTCCGCCTTTGCCTTGTCCGTTTCTCCCAAATACGCTGCGGTCGCAATCGAAGCCAAGTTAGCAGGAATCGTTACGTTCAACGCCTTAAAGTCTGCTAACTTCACAAGCGCCAGCAACAACGCCAACACTCCCATACCTAAAATCGTATAACCAACCGGTCCGCCCTTCTCCAAGTGCTCCCGCCAATTCCCACTCGCCTTCTCCAAGGAAATCGCCTTGCCCAACGATGCGTCAAGAGGAAGTGCCGATTGGCCATTTCCTCCGTACTCCTGGAGCGCTTTTCCAAAAACTCCATCCAGACGAACCAGCTCGGGCTCCAAGGCTCCGGGACGGTAATTCAAAAATCCCACCGCTCCCTCTTTCTCTCCTTGGAAATAAGCAGCCGGACCATACACGAAAACTCGACCTGACAAGATTTCGCCATTTGCATCAATCGCCTTTCCTTCGAATTCGTAGCCTCCAACCAAGACATCCAATCGATCCAAGCAAACCTCGACCGCCTCCGTTCGCTTCACGCGAGCTACCTCGGACCCTGGACCGGAAATTTCGATAGCCTCACGCAGTGGAGTCAGTTTCACCTCGAAACGTTGATCTTCGGAAATATGCAGGCGTCCTTCGAACGTATTCAAATATTGGGCAAATAACCCTGATACGTAATCATTCTGAGTCCGCAAATCTCGAGCTAGCGATTGACGCGAGCGCAATTCCTCTCTCGCCGAATCTTCAGTCGAACGCATCGCTCGAATACGAGCACGCATTTCAATCGTTTTATTTTCGTAGTCGTTTATCTGCTGAACGATCGGCACCTTATCGGCCGCAATCGTTTCCTGTAAATCACGGTACTTCTGAAGGCTTGCTTCAATCCGAGCCTCCATAGAATCCGCCAACGCGGCAATATCCCTCTCCTGGGCATTTGCCCCGAAAGCTAAAACGAAAACCACATATACAACGCGCCGGATCATCCCTCGCCTCCCGCCTTGTTCATCACTTTTCCCGGCACCAATTGAATCGAAGGCGGCCGCTTCTGCTCGTATACTTTAATCAACTCCAATATTTCCGCCACGTGCTCCGGTTTTTCAGTCCAGGTCCATCCCAATTCTCCCGGCATCAATTCCCAAGCAACCGTTCCTCGCGGATCCACTGCGTAGGCTCTCGCAAGTCCCCAGTATAGGACAGAAACCATCACTTCCCGACCATCCTTAAATTCCCGCGCCACGTAGTCGATCGTCACCGTGCGGTTAAAATCTTCGATTGTAGTGAAGGCAGCGATCAGGATCTGCGCCCGTTCACCCAGGGCAGCCTTATCCCCAGCGTCCAATTTCTCGCGAGCTCTATTCAACTCGTCTTCCAAGAAAAAAGGCGTACGAGCTCGAACGCGATCGAATCGCTGCTCCAGCGCTTCCAGCTTCTCTGAATAGAAAACACGCGCCACTTCTTGGCCCTCATAAGACTCCGTGTTTTTGGACAATTCCCCCGCTCTAAAATCGACCTCTCCCTGCAATCGCTCCAAATTGCTCGTCAGCCCGTCGATATCCGCTTCCAAGACCAGAACGCTCTGTTCCAAAATCTTCTCCTGAGCCTTCCATGCATTGCGCTCGTTCGCGATTTTTACCTCTATATCGATCCATCGTTTGGTAGCCGCATCCAATCGCTCATAGTCGTCAGCGACGAGCCTAGGCAACAATCCGATAACGGACCCCACTAAAACAAGAAACACCACTCTTAGAGTCGGATTTCGCTTAGGAAACAAATGAGTACACATCAATCAACAAAGGGAGTGAGAAGAAAAATATCCGCCGCCATCGACCAAAATGGAAAACCGCGACACCCAAAAAGTCTCAAAACGAACCCAAAGGGTCAAGCGAGTAGTCGCGCTATGCGACCAGCTCATCCCTCACCCCTTCGAATTTAATGCGCGTGCCCAGCGCTATAATGCTCTTTCAGTAAATCTCGGCCGAAGTCCCCATCGAAGTCCCGCCAGACCGTGTGAATGTGATTCGCGCCCCTGCACATTATCGTATTCAATAAGAAACGATGCTCCCTGAACCCGATAATAATGTCCCTCGAATCGCCAGCCCCAGAAGCTACTCCCAGTGGGTTCGCCGAAAATCGACACGTAATCATTCTTTTTCAGCACATCCAATCAGAAAGCTGTCGTGCCCAGCACGCCGATAGTAACCAGCAACCCAAAAATTCCGTTCTTATAAGGAACAGCCAATTCGGTCCTCCCACGCTAACCAATAAATTGCCCCTTCATGAATTTTCTATTAAGCGCCAAAACCGTTTCCCTATTCACGATTGCTTGTCTTGCTTTCATGCCAACTGCCCTCGCCCAGCAAAAAGCCATGCCGCCGGAAGAGACCGAAGCAGCCAGACAGCGATTCAATCAATCCATCGAAAATGCCGTGCTTAAAGTCATGAAAGGAATCGAGATGCTCGAGGAACAGGTCGAGCCCGTTCAAAAGGTTCTCATCGGCTACTTCGCGCCTTTCCAAATTGAACGAATGAAAATGCAAGCCGAACGGCAAAAAATGGCTGGCGAAGGCCGCGAACGCCAAGGACGAGGCGGCGGCGGAAATCGCGACGCCATGATGGCCCGCATGGCCAAGCTAGAAAAGCTGCGAACCGACGCCGACAAAAAGATCAAAGCCATCTTAGACAAAAAGCAGTTCAAGAAATATAAGGCAGTCATGGAGGAGGTTGTCCCACCCCAACGTCGACCAGGCGGAAGAGGCGGAAGAGGCGGACCTGGCGGCGGGCGCTGATAAACCGAAGCGGCCAGTTTCCGACCTTCCCCAAAAACACAATTTGGTTGCCCTTGCCTCTGCGAGTGGGCACTCACAGCTCCTTATGGATTTCGACCTTCAGATCCTCGAGCAGCATTTTCCAGAATTGACCGATCTACAAAAAGATCGGTTTGCCGCCTACGCGAACCTCATCGCCGAATGGAATGAGAAAATCAATCTCATCTCGCGCGCCGATATCGAGAATCTTCCGAAAAAACACCTCCTTCACAGCCTGGCCATAGCCAAGGCAATCCAGTTTAAAGACGGCACACGTGTCATGGACGTCGGCACTGGCGGTGGATTCCCAGGAATTCCACTTGCTATTCTATTTCCTGAATGCGGCTTCCACCTGGTCGACTCCATTGGCAAGAAAGTCAAAGTCGTCGTCGATTGCGTTCATAAACTCGGCCTCGACAACGTCTCCGCCGAACAAGCTCGGGCCGAGAAAGTATCTAACCAATACGACTTCATCGTCGCGCGGGCAGTCACTCAGCTTCCGCGATTCATGAACTGGATACGCAAGCGCGTCAAACGAACCGCTTTCAACGATCTACCAAATGGCGTCCTCTACCTCAAAGGAGGCAAATTAGACGACGACTTCGCTAGCATCAAGGAGACGCCCACGGCCTACCGAATTCAAGAATTTTTCGACTACGACGAGTTTCAGGAAAAACACGTCATTCACATCCCCGTATCGAGGGACTGAAAAAGCTATACGCAAGGTCCTGAACTGCGCCATTCGAGCAACCCGAAATCGATCCTAATAAAATTGTGCGTATCCGCATCATAATACCTCCGAATTTGGAATCCTCGGCCCAACGCAACGCCATTCCAACCAAGCTAGAATTCGAACAAGACAACGGTCAGATCCTAGCTCCTGAGAAGGTTACGATGGAATCCTTAGGCTCCCTTGACGATGCGGGACGAGTGGCAGCCTTCTCTTTACTGCAATGGTGCGGCGGCACCCTTTCCTCATTTCTCCAACTCACCAAGCAACAACTTGGACAGTTGGTTCTCGGACTCCAAGGAACCCCCACTTTCTATTGGGCGAACCAACCTAAGACTTCAATTGATTGGAATATCAGCGAACTCATTGGCGTATCCGAATTTCTGGAGATTCCCCCCAAAGCCTCATCGGCTCCCAAAGCTGAAACTGCCCAATCGCGACCAAGCCCGTCCCCAAAGCCCGAACCCGAGAGAAAACCAGTCCGTGATTTTCGCGGCACTCCGATGGTCGTCGACGGATCCTCCCACTACCTCTCTATCTCCCTTCCGTCTCGCGAGCATCCCTATTACCAAGAAGTACGCGAATTGCTCGGCCAGCACAGATTTAAACTTGAACCACGAAATCGCCGTTGGTGGCTCCGAGACCGTCATTTAACCCTCAATTTCCTCGGAGAGTTCTGGGGCGACCTCGAAGAACGCTACCGAGCGGAATTCACGGACAATTTTCTAAGTCGAGTCGAATCGATCCGAGAAGCCAAGATCCGAACCGAAATCGCCGAAGAACGAAACGGATACACAGTCAATCTATCCATTTCCGCAGGCCAAGCCACACCCCAAGCGATTAGCCAAGGCTTAAACTCCGGACGCCATTATATCGAATCTGGCGACCAGGTTTATCTTTTCAAAAAGAGCAGTATCGACTCGCTACATACGCTTCAAAAATCACTCGCCGAATCACCCGACGCTCCTCTGCTCCACAACGGCAAGTACAAGATACCCTTCACAAGAACGCCAGAGGTCGAGGAAACCATCGCCGAGCTTAACCCCAACTTCAAGCCACCCTCAACCTGGCGAGCTCGCAGCGTAGCGCTCAAAGACCGATCGAAACTCAAGCCCGCGACGCTCCCCGAAAACCTCGAAGCAACTCTTCGTCCTTATCAGAAAATCGGCACCTCCTGGCTGCTCCATTTGTTCACCCACCAACTCGGAGGCATACTCGCCGACGAAATGGGTCTCGGAAAGACCCTCCAAGCGCTGGCTCTTTTGGCAAACCTGCAAATCGATCGAACGCCGCTATCGCCTCGCTTGTCCCTCGTAGTATGTCCCGCTTCGCTCGTAGAGAACTGGAGACGTGAAGCCTTAAAGTTCTGCCCTCAGCTAAAAGTCTTCGTCAATCACGGCTCCCAGCGAATCGGAAAGACTCAAGATCTTCAAGGAGTCGATTTAATAGTCACTTCCTACGGCACGCTCATCAGAGACCAAAAGAAATTCGCCGACCTCGATTTCCTCTGCGTTTTTGGCGACGAAGCGCAACACATTAAAAATCGCCGCACTCGCAATGCGAAGGCCATCGGGTCCCTGCAAACCCAGGGACGCTTCCTGCTCACGGGTACTCCGGTAGAAAACAGTATCCAGGATCTCATGTCGCTGCTCGACTTCATCATGCCCGGCGGCTGGAAGGCGATTCCTTCCGGAGCTCGTGGCGAGGAACGTCGCTGGCACGAGGAACGCATCAAAGACCAAGCTGCCCCCTACATTCTACGTCGCGCGAAAAAAGACGTCGCTCCCGAATTGCCCGAAAAGCTGGAGCAAATCATCTACGTCGAAATGACGGACGCTCAAAAACGCGTTTACGAACAAACCAAACGATTCGCCGAAAACGAAATCGCCGACTTAGAAAAGAGCGGCGCAAGCGAAGGAACGGTTCGCATGAAAACGCTCACCCAGCTCCTGCGTCTACGTCAAACCTGCTGCGACCCTCGCTTGCTCGACAAAACACTTGAAGCCGAATCTTCCGCAAAACGAGCAGGCTTTCTCGAGTTGCTGGAAGAAGCCATCGATGGAGGACATCGCATACTGGTTTTTTCCCAGTTCGTATCGATTCTCTCCCTACTCAAAGTAGAGCTCGAACAACAATCCATCGATTATTGCTACATCGATGGCTCCACTCGGAATCGAATGGCCCAAGTCGATCGCTTCCAGGAAAGCGACGAAATCCCGATCTTCCTAATTTCCCTAAAAGCAGGCGGAACGGGACTGAACCTCACTGGAGCAGACACTGTCATCCACTTCGATCCTTGGTGGAATCCGGCCGCTGAAGCCCAAGCGACCGATCGAGCTCATCGGATTGGTCAATCGAAAGTCGTAACCAGCTACAAGTTAATCGTCGCGGATTCCGTCGAGGAAAAGGTTCTTCACATGCAGAACCAAAAACGGAAGCTGCTCGAAGACATTTTCGATGCCAGCGAGGCCGCCAATGCAAAAATCTCTCTGACCGATTTGAAAGAATTGATCTAGCAACCGATCGACGCAAAAGCTCGGAGATAGCTAAACCGGTCTCCGAGCGCCCCATCGTTATAAGCCTAGATCAGGCTACTTCTGCCGGAACGCCGATCTTCACCTAAATCTCGCAAAAGCGCTCGAGTCTCGAAAACTGCTACGTCTTCCTTTTTCGGGCGATTCTCACGCTATCGAACGTGTAGAGGATCAAGCCCGCCCAAATGAAACAGAAGGCAATTAAACGATCCCTGCTAAACGGTTCATCGTAGACGAATACCGCAAACGCTAGTCCAATTGTCGGCATAAGATACTGCAACAATCCCATTGTCGTTAGCGGTACGCGTTTTACAGCATACGAATAAAGCAATAGCGGGATCATCGTAACAAAACCAGTAGACGCTATCAGCCAATCGAAGGAGGACCCAAGTGTTCCCCAAACAATTTCGCCTTTCCTGCCGAACCATACTAAGTAGGCGATAGCGAACGGCATTAGAATAGACATCTCCATACCCAAGCCAGAAAAAATCCCGAGATTCGAGCGCTTCTTCACAATACTAAAGGTCCCCCAGGTCAACGCGATCCCAGTTGCGATCACTGGCGGCTCGTCGAGACTCCAAGCCATGCGAGCAACTCCTAAGCCTGCCAGGCCAATCGATACCCACTGTTTCCTACTCAGCTTTTCCTTTTCGATAACGCGTCCCCAAAAGATTGTGACGAATGGACAGAGAAAATATCCCAAACTCGCATCGGCGATTCGCCCATTCGTAACGCCATACACGAAGAGGTACCAATTCCCCGCCAACAACGAAGCTCCCAAACAATGCCACCAAAAGACCTTCTTGTTTCGAAACGCCGCCAAATACTCTCCTAAGCTCCCACGGAGACGCATCAGAACCAGCGTCAACCCGAGCGTCCAGATCACTCGATGCATCAATAATTCCTGAGAATCCACTTGAGCAAGCAGGTTCCAATACAAAACGATCAGTCCCCAAAGGACATAACACGCAACTGCAGCGGCATGTCCCATTATCTATTAAAGAAGGACTCGAAATTCTCGGCGACGATTTGCGTCAAGGTTTCCAATCTCATAGCTCGCATACCCGCTACGTATTTATAAATCCGAGGCAAGTTCAAAGGCGAATTTATCACTCTGCCATCCTTGTCCCTAAGCGTTTCCGCCAACAGCCCCTCTGGACCCACCATATCCGGGGCATCCGTCTCAATCAGCAATCGATCCAAAGGAACGCGTTCGAAGGTCTCTCGTTTCTTCGATTTGGCGTCGATCGCAAAGGAGCCCGAAAACGAAAACCGAGCTCCCAACGCAGCGAAAGCTTCTACCATTTCAACCGGTCCACCGTACGAATGCAGAAGGAAACCTTGCTCGGTAGAACTCTCCTTTTTGAGGAAGTCATACAACATCCCCCAGGCGCGTAGGCAATGAATCGAGATCGGCAATTGACGCGATTGAGCGAGACGAAATTGAAACCTAAAAGCCTCTATCTGAGCTTCAATATCGTGACCTTCGACCCAACGATCCAAGCCGATCTCTCCCACTGCAACATCCGGTTGATCCAAATATGCCTCGAATCGCGTCTTCCAGTCCTCCGGACGCTCATTGACATACCAAGGATGCAAGCCAAACGAAGGCTTCACCAATTCAAATTGGTTCGCCAATTCAGCCACTCGGTTCCAATCGCCAGGATGAGTGCCATTGACCACACACTTACGGATTCTCGCTAGCGCCATGGCCTCAACGCCTCCCGCCTCAAGCCAACCCGCTAAACGTTCGTCCTGCAGATGACAGTGAGCATCGAAAAAGCCTATCGTTGTAACCGGCACTCAAAATCAGATAGGAGCTCCCCGAGCGAGATGCAAGACAAGGGATGCAGATCAAACCATACTGTCAGAGTAGGGTTTTGAATACAGATTCTTAAGTTGGATTAGTATTTCTAATTCGTCAAAATCTATCCGCTTCAATCCGAATTCAACTTTGAGTAAGGCTGAAGGAGCCGCCTATGAATCAGTTCTGACGGGCGAGATTGTATTGAATTTATCAGGTTACCATAGAATACTTCTTCGCCATGAATCGCCGACAGTTTTTAAAATCCAGCGCGACGGGACTCGCGTTGTCGACTATCCCCAACTACGCTCTCGATTTTTCATCCACGAAAAAGCGCGTCGGCCTAATCGGCTCCGGCTGGTACGGGAAGTGTGATTTACTTCGTCTAATACAAGTCTCCCCAGTGGACGTCGTTTCACTTTGCGACGTCGATAGCCAAATGCTAAACGAAGCAGCTGACCTGGTTGCATCGCGACAAGCTTCCGGCAAACGCCCGCGGCTCTATGGCGATTACCGCGAAATGCTGAAGGAAAAGGACCTCGACATAGTTCTCGTCGATACGCCCGACCATTGGCATGCCTTACCGATGATTGAAGCCGTGAAATCCGGTGCCGACGTCTACGTTCAGAAACCCACCGGAGTCGATGTCATCGAAAGCCAGGCCATGCTTAACGCAGCTCGCAAGTACGGTCGAGTGGTTCAAGTAGGAACCCAACGCCGCAGCACCCCTCATTTAATTGAAGCGAGAGAATTGATCCAAGAAGGTAAGCTTGGAAAGATCGGTCACGTTGAACTCTGCTGCTACCATCACATGCGGAACCGAAACAATCCGCCCAACGCGACTCCCCCAAGCCATTTCGACTACGACATGTGGACCGGACCAGCTCCGATGCTCCCTTACAACAGTCTCGTCCATCCGCGAAAATGGCGTGCTTACATGGAATACGGCAACGGCATCATGGGTGACATGTGCGTCCACATGTTCGACATGGCTCGCTGGATGATGAATCTCGGCTGGCCTACGAACATCAGCTCTACCGGAGGTATTTTCATCGACAAGAAAAGCCGGGCCAATACTCCAGACAGCCAAACGGCGACATTTGATTATGGCGACTTTCAAGCTGTTTGGACACATCGCAGCTGGGGCGACGCCCCCGATCCAGAGTATCCTTGGGCCGCAATCTTTTACGGCGAAAAAGGCACGCTAAAAACCAGCGTGCGCAAATACGACTTCATCCCTCGAGACAAAAAAGCTAAGAGTATCCATCGAGACGTTACATTCGAACTCGAACAATACCCAGAAGACAAAACCGAAAAGGGCCTCGAAAAGCATGTCGCCCCAGCAATCCGCGGACACATGAAAGACTTCCTGAACTGCATCGAAACGCGTAGCCGTCCGGTAGCCGATATCGAAGAAGGCCACATATCCAGCGCTTCATGCATCCTCGCCAATCTCTCTATGCAACTAGAGCGTAGTTTAAAATGGGACCCGATTACGCATCGAGTGGTTGGTGACGACGAAGCCAATGCTTTACTGGCTCGCCCCTATCGATCCCCCTGGATTCATCCTGACCCCAACAATGTTTAAAGAGGGAGCCATTTCTCAATGATCAGCCTACTTTTCCAAGGAGCGAAAAGCGTTTCAAAACGCTCGGAGCGATTGTAGCAGCTGAAAACAATTAGTCGAAACTCCCGCGCGGGGTACTTGATCATTTCATTTTGCGAAAACCAACCGTCAACACTTTGAGTAAAACCCTCTAATAACGCGACCTGCTTCCCCTTTTTTTGACTAAAAATAGGTCTATTCCTCCAGAGTCTGGGGTTTACCCCATAAACGACTTGATGTTTCGAGCTCAAAACGCCTTTTCCAAAGCTATCGCGAAAGCCACTCGACTCCTTCGAATTCTAACTTCTTATTCCTAGCAAACGAACTGCGACGCCCGCCTCCTCCCTTGGACTCGCTTGCAATCGTCATCCTCAAACACTTCTCAATCTTGGAATCGATCGTCAACACCATCAGCGGCATCATTTGGAGCAACGGCCTTATCGCCCTTTGCCTTGGAGCCGGCCTCTTCTTTACAATCGCCACGCGCTTCATGCAAATCCGCCACATCAAGGATATGGCGAAGTATCTCTTTACTGGTAGCGAGTCGGCCAAAGGCCTATCCTCTTTCCAAACATTCGCCCTCGCTGTTTCCGGTCGAGTCGGGACAGGTAACATCGCTGGTGTCGCTACCGCGATCGCCATAGGCGGACCTGGAGCCGTTTTCTGGATGTGGGCCATCGCTTTTCTGGGAGCCGGGTCGGCCTTCGTCGAATCTACTCTCGCTCAGATATACAAGGTCGAGACCGACGGACAGTACCGAGGCGGTCCAGCCTACTACATTGAAAAAGGACTCAAGCAAAAATGGTATGCGGTTCTCTTCGCCGTATCCACAATCCTAGGCACAGGGTTATTTTTGCCAGGCATTCAATCGAACAGTATTGGAGCAGCGGTCAACAACGCCTTCGACATCTCCCCATCCATTACCGGAGCTGTCATCGTAGCAATGCTTGGGCTCATCGTTTTCGGAGGATTCAAACGAATCGGCCACGTAGCCCAATGGCTCGTCCCTTTCATGGCAGTTGGCTACATCCTGGTTGCAGCCGTCGTCATCGCTGCCAATATTTCAAAACTGCCGGAGGTATTCTCCCTGATCCTCAAAAGCGCGTTCGCCGCGGAGCCGGCATTCGCAGGCATGCTGGGCATGGCAATCAGCTGGGGAGTAAAACGGGGTATTTATTCCAACGAAGCCGGACAAGGCACCGGCCCGATCGCTGCAGCGGCTGCAGAAGTCAGCCACCCCGCCAAACAAGGCCTCGTCCAAGCGTTCTCGGTCTACTTCGATACGTGGTTCGTCTGCACCGCAACTGCGGTTATGATACTGATCACAGGCGTCTACAATGTGGCAGACCCAACCGGAGGGTTCATCGTCGAAAATCTCCCGGGCATTGAAGGTGGCCCCGCTTTCACTCAGGCAGCCGTCGATACGGTATTTCCCGGATTCGGAAGCGGCTTCATTGCATTCGCCCTCTTCTTCTTCGCCTTCACAACGCTGATGGCCTATTATTATTACACCGAGAGTAACATCGCCTATCTCTGGAAAAACCATAACGCTCGCGTTAAAGCGATTTTCGTCATCAGGTTTCTCTTCCTCGCTGTCGTCTACTTCGGAACGATGCGAAGCGCCTCGCTTGCCTGGGCGCTCGGCGACATTGGCGTCGGTCTCATGGCCTGGCTCAATATCATCGCCATCCTTATTCTCTGTAGGCCTGCCTTGCGTTGCCTAAGAGACTACGAAAAACAGAAGAAAAACGGTCAAGACCCGGTTTTCAAAGCAAAGGATATCGGAATCACGGATACAGAATTTTGGAAATGATTCGGCCTAAGCCTATCCTTTCTTCCTGACAACCGAAACGCTCGACGGGAGAAAGCTATCATCATTGTCCGAGCCTTCGCACCAGTGCGAACAATCAAAACGCTATTCTGCTCAGGAGATTCGTCGGAAACCGTTCCATACGCCGTAAGCGAATGCAGCTCTTGCAGCAAATTCGTTTCATATCCAGTACATCCCTTTCTGCCTCGGTATACACTAAGATAGGTAAGCTGGTTACACTAATCCAGAGCCATTATCCTAAAATCAGATGTGCCAGAAACAGGATCACTAGAGCTTTTCTAGCATTTTCGTCTTCACACTCCAATTCCTCCCGCAAAGCTTATTTTTAATGATTCCAATTTTCTCTTGATATTTAGAATTATTCTAGTTTGTTAATGATAATGAGATTGATTCTTACTTAGAATCATCTTTAATCAAGCAATCATGAACCAACAAGCCACCACTGAAACGCTCAACCGAAAGCTCGCTCAAGCGGGACTCCGATCGACGCGTCAGAGAGAAGTCGTTTACAACGCAATTCTCTCAAAACGTGACCACCCCACGGCCGAAGAAGTCTTCGCTCGTGTCAAAAAGGACATGTCAACCATTTCTCTAGCAACCGTTTACAACTGCCTTGAGACACTTGTACAATGCGACTTGGTAAAACAAGTCCACCTAGAGCGCGAATCAACTCGCTACTGCCCCAACCTTTCCGACCACGCCCACTTTCACGACAATAAGACCGGAGAAATCTTCGACATCCAACTTGATCTCGAAGCCCTGCAAAAGCTCTCAAGCCTTCTCCCAGATAACTTCGAACCTAGTTCAATCGACATCACTTATCGCGGTAAAACCACCGCAAACGAGCCGAATCACGGCGAAACCGCATCTATTTCACTATAAATCTGTACAGATGAGCGCTACACTCGAAATCAAAAATCTTAACGTCAGCATCGGCGATAAGCAGATCATTAAAGACCTCAACCTAACGGTTCCTAAAGGCGAAGTTCATGCCATCATGGGTCCCAACGGTACCGGGAAAAGCACTTTGGCGAAAGCCTTGGCCGGCCACCCCGACTACCAGATCACTAGCGGAGATGCATTAATGGACGGCGAGTCCCTTCTAGACCTCGAAGTTGACGAGCGCTCGCGAGCCGGATTGTTCCTGGCGTTCCAATATCCAATGGAAATACCTGGAGTTTCGATCGCCAATTTCATCCGCGCCGCAAAGAAAGCCCGTCTTCCAAAAGGCGAAGACCTCAATGCCCCCGCCTTTTATAAAGAGCTCTACGCAATGATGGATATGCTCAAAATCGACCGCAAGTTCACCGCGCGTTCGATCAATGACGGATTTTCGGGTGGGGAAAAGAAACGCTGCGAAATTCTGCAATTGGCGATGCTCAATCCGAAATACGCGATCCTTGACGAAACCGATTCCGGCCTCGACATCGACGCGCTCAAAGTCGTTTCCGAAGGTGTGAACACACTCCGAGGAGACCATATGGGCGCTCTCATAATAACCCACTACCAACGTCTCCTCGATTACATCATACCCGATGCGGTTCATGTAATGTACGACGGCCGTATCGTTAAGAGCGGCGACAAGGACCTGGCCCTCGAACTCGAGGCCAAGGGATACGATTGGGTAAAAGAACTCGCAAGCGACGCTGCCTAAAACACTTAAACCTGTATTTATTAAATGACAACAACCGCCACACAACTCGACATAGACCGGGACAAGGGTAATTTCAAAGTCGAAGAATCCCACAAGTACGATGCAGGCATCGGCCTAAGCGAAGCCACGGTCGACTACATCTGCGACGTCAAAGGCGAACCAGATTGGATTCGCGACTTCCGCAAGCGCGCTCTCAAAGTTTTCGAAGGCAAGCCAATGCCAACCCATTGGGCCAGCAAAGATCTCGAAAACATCGACTTCCAAAAAATCCGCTACTACCTAGCCGGTGATCAGCGGGCGAAGAGAAGCTGGGACGACGTTCCAGACGAAGTTAAAGCCACATTCGAACGTCTCGGCATTCCAGAAAACGAACGTAAATTTTTAGCGGGCGTCGAAGCTCAATTCGACTCGGAAGCAGCGTATTCAAATATCAAAGACGCCGTTGCCAAAGACGGGGTCATTTTCATGGGCAGCACGGATGCTCTCATGGAACATCCTGAAATCTTCAAAAAATGGTTCGGCAAGGTCATCCCTACCGGCGACAATAAATTCTCAGCCCTCAATAGCGCGGTTTTCTCAGGTGGGTCATTTATCTACATTCCTCCTGGCGTAAAAGTCAGTCACCCGCTGCAAGCCTACTTCCGCATAAACGCGGAAAATTTCGGCCAGTTCGAACGTACGCTAATCATTGCAGACGAAGGCTCGGAAGTAACCTACATGGAAGGTTGCACCGCTCCGAAATTCGATACCGCCACTTTGCATAGCGCAGTTGTCGAACTCGTTGCCATGCCCGGAGCCAAGATCGAATACATAACCGTCCAAAACTGGTCGAGTAATGTGTTCAACCTCGTCACGAAACGCGCCATCGCACACGAAAACGCAGTCGTCAAGTGGATCGATTGCAACATCGGATCGCGTCTCACGATGAAGTACCCAGGAGTGGTCCTTAAAGGTCGAAAAGCCCGCGGCGAAGTGCTCAGCATCGCTCTTGCAAACGACGGCCAGCACCAAGACACCGGGGCCAAAATGATCCACGCGGCTGACGAAACCACCAGTAACGTGATTTCCAAATCTATCAGCGTCGGCAAAGGTCGCTCGACCTATCGCGGACAAGTTCACATCCCCAAACACTTGAAGGGATGTAAGAACAACACCGAGTGTGACGCCCTTTTGATCAACTCCGAATCGCGCACCGATACTTACCCGGCCATAACGGTTCGCGGTGACAAGAATTACGTACAGCACGAAGCCTCGGTTAGTAAAGTGTCTGCCGAGCAGATCTTCTACATGCAGCAACGCGGTCTAAGCGAAGCCGAGGCCATGAGCTTAAGCGTCAACGGATTCGTAAATGAACTAACACGCGAATTTCCAATGGAGTACAGCGTGGAATTGAAACGACTCATCGAACTCGAAATGGAAGGTTCCGTAGGTTAAAAACGCTACGCATCAACCGAATCAAAATTTCAAATACGTTTAAAGTGAGTTCACTAACAGAAGACATTCCTATGGAAGCCAAGCAGGGCGCAAACGAATCAATCCGA
Source organism: Opitutaceae bacterium (assembly GCA_028822375.1). GTDB lineage: Bacteria > Verrucomicrobiota > Verrucomicrobiia > Opitutales > Opitutaceae > Pelagisphaera. The sequence continues at coordinate 27,709 of JAPKDW010000011.1, forward strand.
TTCGAATTCCAAAACCATATCGACCAACTGAATACAGCCCCCGAATGGTGGCAGACATTCAAAAGCCAGTCATTCGAGTCCTACTCGAATGCTCCGCTGCCTGGTCGATCCGATGAAAACTGGCGTTTCGCCAATCGAAAAGGACTGAGCCTCGATACGTTTGACTTCGGACCGAAAAACCTACCGGCCACCACCGATTCGCTCGTCGAGCAATCCGACCTCACCAGCGCTCAATCCGGAAGATTGGTATTCGCGGACAACCAAACTCTAGCCTACAATCAAGCGTCTCAAGAACTTCAGGACAAGGGCGTCATCTGGAGCAGCTTGCAAGATGCTCTCGTTCATCATAGCGACCTGCTGAAAGATTATTTCATGAAGCAGGACATCGATCTCGGTTCCGAGAAATTTGCCCACCTACACTCGGCATTCGTCGCCAATGGAGCTCTTTTATACATCCCTAAAGGGGTCGAAATCGAAGCTCCATTTTGTTGTTACAATTGGGTTGATGCGCAGGACGGAGCTATTTTCCCGCACATGTTGGTAATCGCCGAGGAATTCTCGAAAGTATCCATCGCTGAAGCTCACCTGTCGGCAGGAAACGAACCCGCCCTCTCTTGCGGAGTAACTCACCTCTTCGCCGGAGTCGGAGCGAAAATCGACTACACGCTTATTCAAAATTTCAACGAACAGACGCTGGGATTCCAAATCAACTCGAATATCGCTGGCAAGGATTCCGAGGTTAAGATGAACAGCGTTAACATAGGCTGTCATCACTACCGCTCGGAAACTCATGGGCAGATCAAAGGATCCGGAGCTCATGTCGATATGCGCTCGTTAGCCCTTGTCGATGCCGACCAGGAAATCGATCAACGCACCTTGCAAACTCACTCCGCGCCGCACACGACTTCCAATCTGCTTTTCAAAAACGCTCTTATGCAGAACGCCAAGACGATTTTCTCTGGATTGATCAAAGTCGATGAATGCGCTCAGCTAACCGATGCTTATCAGACAAACCGGAATCTCCTACTAAGCAACACAGCGGAAGCCAACTCGCTTCCCGGGTTGGAGATTGAGGCCAACGACGTAAAATGCAGTCACGGAGCCACCACTAGCGAAATCCAAGACGAAGAGATTTTCTACATGCTTGCTCGCGGCATTCCAAAGGAAGCTGCCCAAGAACTAATCGTCTACGGCTTTTTCGAAGAAATCCTCGACTGCATTAAAGACGGGAAGCTCGCTGAAACCGCTCGGATAATCATTCGCGAAAAATTCAAAGCTTAGTCCACCTCGCCAGAATCTACAATTTGTCCTATGTCTGAAGAGTCACAAGAACGCAGTCTCACACGCGAAGTCCAAGCCGTCCAAATACCAAGCGGCGACCCTGTTGAACTTCCCGCGCTCACCAAAGTACAGATCACACAGCAATTAGGCGGTAGTTACACGGTAATGACGCCCTATGGCCTCGCCCGAATCGACGGGAACGACGCTGATGCGCTAGGCGCTGACCTCGTGGCCGAGCAATCCGCAGCGACCGAAACGAAAGCGACTCTTCCAACAGGCGAAGAACCCGACGAAGAAGCCATCTGGCAACAGCTCAAAAACGTGTACGATCCGGAAATACCGGTAAATATTGTCGATCTCGGACTCGTCTACTCGCTTTCCGTCGATCCCAGCGAAAATGGCGGCCATCGAGTTAACGTGCAGATGACGCTTACCGCTCCCGGCTGCGGCATGGGTCCCGCAATCGCCGAAGATGCGAAGAGTAAGGTTGTCCTCGTCCCTGGAGTTGACGAAGCCGAAGTCAATCTCACCTGGGAACCTGCCTGGGACCAGAGCATGATCAGCGAAGAAGGCCGCATGATCCTCGGACTCGTTTAATCGGTTAAACGCGTCCTCCACGAAATCAAAGGTTTATCAATTTCGTGTATATTGCTGGGATTCGTGCTCACGTGCGAATTTCACATTGAATTTCTAGCCAATCCGTACTTGCTAGGTTCTGCGTCAAATAAACCTTACGAATTTTTATGCCCGACAAAGACGAAAAGCCCGCCGATACTCCAGTAGCATCGATGCTCCAAAAGAAGTTCCTTGCGGAACGCAAAATCTTCCTCTGGGGAGAAGTTTCCGATGAATCCGCAAAAGACATCACGGAAAGACTACTTTTCCTAGAAGCCGATGCTCCTGGAAAAGACATCACTTTCTACATCAACACGCCGGGCGGATCGATCACCGCGGGCATGGCCATCTACGACACGATCAAGTTGATCTCCTCCGAGGTTTCCGTAATCGTCACAGGCATGGCCGCATCGATGGGATCGATTCTCCTTTCCGCTCCGAGCAAAGGAAACCGCTACCTGTATCCGCATTCATACGTCATGATTCACCAGCCGCTCATCGCTGGCCAACTCCGTGGTCCCGCAGTGGATATACACATCCACGCTCAGTACCTCGAACAATTGAGAGCTCGCCTCAATCTCATTTTGGCAAGCGCATCCGGACAACCTCTGGAAAAGATCGAACAGGATACCGACCGTGATTTCTATCTTACAGCCGAAGAAGCGATCGAATACGGCCTCGCCGACAAGATCGTAGAATCAATCTAGTCTCAACTTTAGGACTCGAAACAAAGAGTCTGTTTGCAAGCGGTTCCCCTAAAAGGATCGCAAGCAAACAGGCTCTTTTTTTACGCAAACGCTTTTCGTTTCGGCCAAAAATCGCTTAACCCTTAACATTACAACGTTGTACTCTAAAAGGTTACCAATCTTCAAATAGCAATATTAACGAAACAAGGTTTGTCCGAGTTTGAATCCTATGAATACGGATATAATACAGCAAAGGACGCTTACGATGGCATTGATTGCCGCCAATCCCCAACTCCCCATTTGCATCAACTTGAGCGTTTGAAGACTAAAAGCGGAAAACGTCGTAAATCCCCCCATCATGCCCGCGCTGAGTAAAAGCGGTAGCGTAGCGTCTCCGCCCCATGAGAACCGTTCGAACCCAGGCGTAATGAAACCTATCGCAAAAGAACCCACGGTGTTAACCAAAAGGATCGCCAGCGGAAAATCGACTTCTACCTTCCGGTTGATCCAAACCACCGAGAGATAGCGAAGGCTCCCTCCAACAAAACTCCCCAAACCGACTATTAGCGCGGCTTTGATCATGATCTCTTTTCTCCTTCGCGAGATTTTGCAAAATCACCCAAGGACCTAGCCAACGAATCCGCCAACTTCTGACGATATACCGGTGTATTTAAAAGAAGCGCTTCCTTGTCATTCGAAACGAACCCGCATTCGACCAAAACCCCAGGACATTCCAATCCCTTTAGCACCTTGAACCGTGCTCGCTTAAAGCCACGATCCACTCGCTGCAGGTCATCAATCAATTGTTTGTGGATTCGGAAACCTAATTCGAAATTTAGCGAGTCGAATGCATTGCCAGGCCAGCGTTGAGCATCGTCGCCTGCTTTTCGATCGTTCGTCGAAACTGCTCCAGGCGAAGTCAAAATGTACGATTCCAATCCCATCGCGTCCGGATTCAGCGCTGCATTAAAGTGAACGCTCACAAAAAGCCCCGCATTCGAATGATTCGCAATCTTCGAGCGTTCTTCCAACGGAACCAATCGATCGTCATATCGCGTCAATACTACTTTGTATCCTTGATCCTCAAGCAACGACTGCAGCCTCATCGACACATCCAAGTTCAGGTCTTTTTCCAACAAGCCCAAAGAATCGTTGGTCGTTCCTTTTTCAGATCCACCGTGCCCCGGATCAATTACAATCACGTTTGAGCGAAGCGTTCCGGCTACTGGCATCATCGCTGGAGCCAGCGTGCTTTCAAAATCGGAATCGCTGAGCGCCAAAATCCCTGTACGGCGACTAAAGGCCTCGTTCAAAAATAGAACCGCCCCATCCAACTCCGCTTTCCGACTCCCATCAGTCAGCGTCAATACTCGCTCACCTCGCGTTACTTGCCAATGATCGTCGTCAATTCGCTTTGCAACTGCTCCAACATGCTTCGCCTGTCTAACGATGCCCGCTAGCCAAGGCGGCTTAGGCTTAACAAGCGGTTCCGTCGGTTTGGGCTTAACCACAGGAACAGGTTCGGAAACCGGTTCTGATTTGACGACCGTTCCTAATTCGCCGCTTCCCTCCGAATCCACTGATGGACCCGAGGGCGTTTGACAGGAAGTCAGAAAGACAAACCAGGACGCAACAACGAGCAAACGTGTGCGCTTGCTAAAAGGCGTCCCAAGTATCCGTGCCACGTTTTTAAAAGGTTCGAGACCTAAAAGGTTTACTCGGACTTCGCTTCCTCTTCGTCGTTATCTTCGTCTTCCTCTTCGTCGTCCAGTTCTTCTGGCTCGGGCTCATCGGAAGCGTGAGTACTGTATTTAGGCTTTCGCTTGTTCGCCGGTAATGGCGAGAGCATTACGTTGATATTACGCCCTACTAATCTAGGAGTATTGTCAGCCGTAGCCATATGATCGAGATCCTTAATCGCTCGACCAATCGTATCGTATCCAATTTCCGTATGAGCCATTTCGCGACCGCGAAATGAAAGCGTCAATTTAACCTTGTTGCCCTTGTCGAGGAATTGCTCCGCTCGACGCAACTTCGTCATAAAATCGTGCACGTCAACGCGAGGACGGAATTTCACTTCCTTCGTCTTGCTCGAACTGCCCTTGCTATCCTTAGCCTTCTTCTGCTGCTCGTAGACGTATTTGCCGAAATCCATGATTCGACAAACCGGCGGTCTTGCATTGCCGGCAACTTCAACCAAATCCAAACCTGCTTCTTGAGCAATGGACAGGGCCTCTTTTGTATCCATGAGCCCAACTTGATTTCCGTCAGGTCCAACAACTCGGATCTTTGGGACGCGAATTCGATGATTGCGTCGTATGCTTGCGAATGGATCTGGCTTTCTAGGCGGTCTCCGTTTACCTCGTGGTCTTGGCATTAATTCAGTTTATAATTCTGTTAGCTGGATACGATATTCCGAAGCTTATCTTTCAAAAATACGGCCATATCAACTCTTTTCCTGGGGTAGATGCAAAAGTTCGCATTGCGAACGAAAGGGAATTCAAAATCAGTCATTAAAATCAAACGCTGAAACTCTCGCCGCATGAGCAGCTGGAAGTCGCGTTGGGGTTGCTGAATTTAAATCCACCGGATATCAGAGCACTCGAGTAGTCAAGCTGAGTTCCCTTCAAATACAAAGCGCTCTTGCTGTCGACGACTACGTCAGCATCGCCAAACCGAACCAGGATATCGCCTTTTCTAGCATTTGAGACGAACTTCATCTTATATGAGAGTCCATTGCATCCACCTCCCGATATTCCCACCCGCAAAAACGAGCTTTCCGTCTCTCGCTCCATGAGAGCCGACACTTTTCCGGTCGCTGAATCGGTCAATTTAATCAACCGCTCATCGCCTTGCCGTACCCCCTCGGGCAAATTGTCTTTTAATGCAACCATCACCTCATCCGTAATATCCCCAGGATTATTGTAGAATCAAGCTAATCCGCCTGTTTTCAGAAGCCTCTCCCCATTAGTTCGTATAAAACCTCCTAAACGATCGACGAACGTTTCGAAAGCTGGATCGCAAGTCGAATCGCCCGAATAAAGCTCTGATGCGAGGCCGTGCCGGTTCCCGCGATATCGTAGCCCGTTCCGTGATCCGGACTCGTCCGCGTATGCCGAAGCCCCAAAGTAACATTCACCGCCTTATCGAATTCAACCGCCTTCAATGGCGCCAAACCCTGATCGTGGTAAAGAGCAACCACCACATCGAATTCTCCATTCAATGCCCGGTAAAACAAGGTATCTCCAGGCAGACAATCGCTCAATCCCGGAATTGATTCACGCAACTGCGCTATCAATGGATTGAAAATCGCCACTTCCTCGCTCCCAAGCAGGCCGTCCTCGCCAGCATGCGGATTCAAACCGCAAACGCCGATACGCGGATTCTTACTTCCCATTCTCGTCGCCAAGTCATGTGCGCGATCGATCGCCTTAGTAAGACACGACTCCGTCAAATGATACGCAACCGTAGCCAAAGGAATATGCCAGGTCGCCAAAACGACTTTCAATTTTTCTCCCACGAACCCCATCGTTGGAGATCCACCCCAATGACTCGCGAAAAACTCGGTTTGTCCCGGATGGGAAAAGCCAACCTCAGCGCAACGAGACTTCGATATTGGCCCAGTAGCCACTCCGTTAAACTCTCCAAGAGAGCAACCTCGAGCCGCTCGCTCCATAGCCTCTAAAGCGATCTTCGAACTCTCTGGGCTAGGCTTGCCTACTTCGCAATGCACGCTTGGCAACCCTACGGCGATTGACTCGACTTCAAAGGGACAAGCCTTAACCGCTTCATCCAACCAATAGCCTGGTCCGATAAGCGACAAATGCGCCTCATCCTCCTGCATCTCCGATAGGCACTTGATAATCAGCTCCGGCCCAACTCCGGCCGGATCGCCGCAAGTAATCGCTAACCTGGGTTTCTCCATACTCTATTCCTTTTCCCTTCCTCGTTTTCGCGGTTGAGCGAATCCCCGAGAACCTCCCGCAAAAAAGGTTAGAAAAGCTCTACACTCCTCCACATCCCCAAACCTAGATTCCAACAATTCCGCCGCAGATTTCTTTAAATTCACCTGCGAACTATAAAGCGAGACGTAACATTCCTTTAACGCTTTTATAGCTTCACGCGTATGGCTTCGACGACGCAAACCAACAAGATTCAACCCAAAGAGATTGTTTCGCTCCGCCATCATAGTAAATGGCGGAACATCTACCGTCGCTGTCGAATCCCCCCCAAACATCACCCCTGCTCCAATGCGGCAGAACTGATGGATACCCGATGCTCCTCCTAAAAATGCGTCATTTCCGACAGTAACGAAACCTGCCAACAAACTATTGTTTCCGATTACCACTCTATCACCAACCTTACAGTCATGCCCGAGGTGAGTAACGGCCATGAGAAAACAATCTTTACCCACAGATGTCGCCTCTCCTTCCCGTGTCGCTCGATTAATCGTGGAACCTTCTCGAACCACGCTTCGGTCGCCAATATCCACATACGTTTCTAGATTCGGATCGAAACTCAAATCCTGAGGTAAACCAGCGATGACACAGAAGCTCTCAACCGTCACCGATCGACCAATACGCGTTCCCGCCTTTAGAACAGCATGCGCTGCGATTTGAGAATCGTCTCCCACGACAACGCCATCCTCCACGACCGCATAAGGTCCAACGTCCACGTTGCTACCCAGTTTAGCTTCAGGAGATACAATTGCTGTTTGATGTATCATCGCCTTATCCAAGAAAATTCATTTGAGAGTCCTTTATTAGATCGAAAGTCTTAAGCGTCCGCACCAACTGCAACAGCTCCGATTTAGGATAGACATTACGCGTATCCACCCGGTCTACGATATCAAGCAACATTGATTTGAACGAAAGAATGCCATCAACCCCCTTGTCTTTCAACGCGGCTACTATACGGGCTCGATAAACCTCCTGCATCGGAAAAACCGGAGCGACCAATATCTTCTTCGGAAACTCAGTTTCCCCGAGCTCCCGCCAATGCTCGAATTCAAACCACTTCTCGACCTTCTTCAGCACGTTGGTCTCCAAATATTTCAACATATCCGCTCCATTGGTCATACTTGCCAAAGCAGCCTTTTCCGTGTGCCAACCGCGAACGCAAACGATCGCGCTTCGCAAATGCTTCAATTCACTCGAAAACAATAAAAAACCAGGATCGCGATCGCCTTCCGTGAATTTCATATTCCGCACGTAAAGATCCACCCCCTCTTCCTTCGAAGACCGTTTCGATTGCGAACTACCTTTACGCAAAGGCATCGTAACGAAACCATTCAATTCAAGGTACTCTCTGGCAATCCATTCGTCCATAGGATCAGAAATCGGATTAATCGGACGCTCCCACGTCTCTCCAAATCCGATCAACGACATCCATAGCAACGTCATCCTTGGTCGCCGCTAATCCGATCGCATCCATAACGACGAAACGAAGAGATCCCGCACGGACCTTTTTGTCCTTCCCCATTGCGGAAAACAACGCCTCGATCGCCAACGGCGACCGCAAGCTCGACGGCAATCCATGCGCCTCGACCATGCGAATGACACGATCCGTATCATTCGCCGAAATGTATCTATAATGTTCGCTCAACTTCGCAGCTGCCACGAAACCAATCGCTATCGCCTCGCCGTGAAGGTATTCCCCATAACCTGCGACGTTCTCAATCGCATGGCCAAAGGTATGCCCCAAATTAAGCAATGCCCGTCCTCCAGAACTCGAAAGCTCCTTCTCGTCAGCATTCACGACATTCGCCTTCGTCTGGCAATTCCGCTGAACAACTGAAGCCAAACGCTCGTCCTCCCAGTTCAACAACGGCACAGTTTCAAGCATTTCGAACAGTTCCAAATCGGCCAACATTCCATACTTCATGACCTCCGCCATGCCCGCAGCGAATTCTCTCGGAGGCAACGTCTTCAGCAAATTCAAATCCTCATAAACCGCGATCGGTTGATGAAAAGCCCCAACGAGATTCTTGCCCGCAGCAATATTAATCCCCGTCTTGCCGCCAACCGAACTGTCCACCATCGACAATAATGTAGTGGGAACCTGGATAAAACGCACTCCCCTCAACCAAGACGCTGCCGCGTAACCCGTCAAGTCGCCAATCACTCCTCCGCCAACAGCAACCACAACGCCCCCTCGATCCAAGCCCTCCTCCGCAAGAAAATCCAATACGCGTTCGAACTGGGCCATCCGTTTGCTCGTCTCGCCCGATGGGACCTCGAGAATCGGCAGACCATCAAGACTCGCATCGAAAAAAGAAGCCAAAGCGCTTCGCACTGCGACATCAGTCACCACCGCGACCTTCGAACCAGTATCGACCAGTTCCTTGATCTGCGTTGCCAACGGACCT
>JAPKDW010000140.1 GCA_028822375.1 Opitutaceae bacterium
CCCGGAACGATGGTGTCGCCAAGTTCTCCGCCGAGCATCGCTAATTCGAAATTGTCGAGTCGAAGGTCGCCTTTCGATTTATCGGGACCGTGGCATTTTATACACGTTTCCTCGAAAATAGGATGTATGATGTCTTGGTAGACATCGGCTACTTCGAAGCTCGTAGATCCTGCTTCTTTTTCGATCTCCATTCCAACGACGCTCTTAATCGGGTTTGGAAGATACTTTGTCAGATAACCGGACCCATGAGTCAGAGTTCCTCCATCATGTCCTACTACTAGGAGCAAAATAAGGGTGGCTCCGAGGGCGCTGTGATAGGAAACCGAGAATCCATTGCGCTTACGATCGCGTGCGTGCGTTCGCAGGACGATTAGCCAGAAAACGAGGACTGCGGTGGTGCAGCCGAGCCAGCGGTGTCGCGCAAGGAGGTCGTCGTTGTAGCCGCCGCTAAGACCGAGGAGTATCCCGAGTATGGCAGCGAGAGTAGAGACGTAGGCCGTGTATTTCAGGACGATCTCACAGGCCTTGCCAATCCGTGGGCCTCCGAAAGAGCTATCCAGATATTCAATGATTGCCAGAACGGCTAGAAATCCGATCGGAAGATGCAATAATGCTGGATGAAAGCGCCCGAGAAAGAGTGTCCAAGTAGGAGCGCTATCGGCTCCTACCGCAAAATATGCGAGGCCTAGGAGGAGGAGCGTCGCACAGGATGCGAGCAAAATAGACGGTTTTAGACTGGCGGGGCGGTGATGCGATTTTTTCATGAAACTCTAAAGGATCGGTTTGGAAAACAAGCGTCATGATCGGAATGCGGGCAAAATTCAATAGCATTTTATGGAAGTTGCTGCAGAAATAGACATCAGTTGGCTTTCAGCGCTTGCGATTCAATCGCATTATAAGCGGTTTAGGTTAACGGAATTTTTGATAGGCTTCGCTACTCTTGGTCGCCGTTTCTTAATTCCGCGGCGATCTTATCGATAAAGTCCGGCGTTACGAATTCCATTCCGATTCCAGGAGTATCAAGCGGCTTGACATAGGGCCCGTCGACTAAGGCCATCGTTGATTCCGGAGCGTAGTCTCTTAGCCATTGGTGAACTTGATGATATTCGACTGAATCGCAATTATTCAATGTCGCCGCAAAGTGGATACTAGCAGAAAAAAGGCAGATCGTGTTTGCCGAATGAATGGTACAGGGCAAGTCATGCGCTTCGGCAATCGCCGCGATCTTGCGCGCCTCGGTAATACCTCCGCAGGCGCAGAGATCGAGATGCACGTACTCCGTTCCGCGTTTATCTATAAGGTCGTTGAAGTTTCGGCACCCGTAGAGCGATTCATTGGCGCAAACGGGGATGCCTCCGCGCGAATTAACCTCCGCGTGGCCAGCGTTGTCTGCCAGGGAAACTGGCGATTCGAACCAGTAGATGTCGTATTCTTTAGCTTTGGATGCGAAGCTGAGGGCTTCGGGTACATTGTAAGCGTGAACGGCATCGATCATTAGGCGAGCATCTGAGCCGATCGCTTCTCTAGACGCTGCAATACGTTTGAGATCTTCTCTTGGGGAAGCGCCGCCGATTTTGATTTTAACGCCCTCGAATCCTTGTTCGATATACTCGCCAACTTCGTCTTTAAGGTCGTCGATTGTCTTGTCCCGGCCGTACAGGCCGCCGCTAGCGTAAGTGTAAACGCGATCCGAATGAGCTCCGAGTAGTTGATACAATGGCGCGTTCAGGAGTTTTGCTCGAAGATCCCAAAGAGCATTGTCTAACCCGCTCAACGCGTTGACCAAAATCCCTTCTAGCGTTCCGATTGGAGTCAGGCCTGCTATGCGTTCGCGAATCCGTTCGATGAAGTGGGGGTCTTCTCCGACAACAAGCGGCGCGAAGTCTTTATTGATCGTATCGACAATAGATCTCGAGCTGCCGTAAAAGGACCAAACTTCGCTTACGCCTAGAATTCCCGTGTCGGTCTCGACGAAAATGAATACAATTTCCTTGGCCTTAAAGGTCAGGGCAGGGTTCCAGACCTTTCCGCCCATTGGAAAGTCGATTTGCTTGGCGAAAACGTGTTTTATCTTCATGCGGTGGGAACAATAATTTCCCCAGGAGGGGTGGTCTAGGAAAAGAGTTAGGCTGTAAGAATTGGCCTGACAAGGAGGAAGTCGAGTGTCGTGAGATGGGACGTGTACCACCGACTTTGCTATTTCGAAGATTTACTCGATCGATTTCCAAGCTGAAAGAGAAAAATTCCCTAGAAGAAGTTCTTGATTGGCTTTTTGCCGAAGTCTGGATTTTTTCGTGTGCTTATGGACGAAACCGAGAAACGGACTAAGGCCTGGATTGGCGATGCAGTACTCGCTCTGTTCGCTCGCGAGTGGATCCTTAGGCAAACTGATATTGCTCCGGGCGAACGGATCGAAGTATTTACAGGCATGACCTCCAATCGCTTTTTGGCTTGTATGGGAGAGCCCACCTTAATGGAGGCAACGATCGGCGTAGTTTATGAGAAAGAGGGGCTGGAAAAAGCATTCTCGTATATCGAGGAAACGTTTCTGCCAGTATTCAGGAAGCAGCGACAGAATCTTCTGAAATCTCCTGGAAATTATCGTGGCCGAAAAGGCAAAGCCTAGGCAAGCGTCACACTCTCTTAGCTCGAATGCACCCGCATGAATGAGATCTGATTCAGTACGCTTTCTCGGAACTTCGGGCGTTCGACTGGAAGGGATTTCAATTTGTCGTTTAGACTATTCTTGAATTTCTCCAATTGTTCGGGATCGATACTCATTTTAACTTTCAACTCTGCCAACTCGCAACGGTAACCGAGCCATTGGGCTTTGAATTGAAGCACGTGAAAATGCTTTGCTAGGTCCTTTTCAAGAGCGCGAGCATTTCTGGTCTTGAGTTCGCCTTCCATCAATTGGCTTAGCCGTATTACCAGCACCTGTTCTTGGGTTTTGAGCAATTGTGGCTTAAATCCCGTAACCAAGCATTTAAGATCGGAAAGGGCTTGGCCTAAATCCGGCTTCTTGATTCGGGTCGCTAGATGGAGCGAACGATACGTCCATCCTTGATAGACGCGAGCCACCAAAAGAAATCGTTGCTGGTGGTTAAGATGGTTCAAATGCGCATGTGGCTCAGGCATGTCCAAGAAACGATCCTTGCTGCGCTTTTCTAGTTGAATTTCCAGAAAACGCTCGAAGTCCGAAACCCGGCGAATGTAAGGCGCATACCGCCAGCACTCGAAAAGGGTGGCTTCGATTTCGGAAAGACGATCACTAGGCTCGGTGTACCCGAGCAAATAGAAATACTCGGAAATCAGATCCAAATAGTAGGAAGTGGCTTGAACGAATGCGGATGCGTTTCCGGCTCCGCCTTTCCGAAAAAGGCTCCGGATTTTGCTTCGATTAAGCGAAATCGGCGATGCAGCGCTATTGGAAGCAGTACTTTTTAGGAAAGTCATATATTAAAGCGGTATCCGTTTTAGGGATTGGCCATGTAGGGGAGGACTACTCCTCTTCGAAACCTCTAGCGGCTGCCGCTCGGCAGTCAGCTGTCACTCGTAACCAAATCTCTCGAATATCGAACAGGCGCGTTTTCGCTTGTTTCGAGTAGGCGCTCAGGGCGGCAATATTCAGCTCTTCGACTTCCAAAAGAAGCGCGAGAAGCTTGTTCAACGCGACTAAGCCACGTTTAAAATAGGCGATTGCTAGCGAGTAGTCGCCCAAATCCAATGCGGTTACAGCCAAGAGGCCGTAGTAGTCGGATTGAGCGATTGCATTCTGCAGTTTAAGTGCAGTGGTCGAAGCAATTTGGTCTGAACAAAGGGAAATGTGCTGAAACCATTTTTCGGTCAACCACTGATGCAACGCTTTGTTAGCGATGAAAAGCGGGTGTTTGTGAAGCGTGTAAGGTTGATCGGGCGGCGCATCGAGAGATGTTTCTACGGTCTCTTGGGGTTCGCTTGTAGAACTTCCATTCTCCCATCCCATAAAAAGCGCAACTTCATCTAAGCGGCTCTGGCTACGTATAAGCTTGCTGTAGAATTTTTGGTATTTGCGTACCTCGTCCTTTTCTTCGTCCAAGTAACGCTCCCAGTCGAATTCGTTCCAGATGGTCTCCCAACTGTCGTCCCATTCGTTGTCGGCGTTGCTATCGTTTTCGAAATTGGCCATATTCTGTTAACAAGCTTTTTAAAAAAGCAGCCAAAAGTTAGCTCCCGGATTTTGCTTTGGCAAATGAATTGTCCCAAAAAGGTGTCGTTCTTAATTCGATTGAATTTTTTTGATGATTCACGTCTAATGAAGGGCAATTTCTGAACAAGCACTAGGGTTTACAGAAGCGGTATTCAATTAAGTTGGATTGCGAGCAAGCTTATTTTTAAAAGATTTCGGCAGGAATGGGATAATTCGGAACGTTTGGTTGTTTGCGATTGGCAAGACTCGTTTTACATTCAATCTGAGTGACTTATGGAATCTTTGGAGACCGTTTTCCATCTTACCGCTCATTTCACCGGCCACGTTCAAGGGGTTGGGTTTCGCTACTCGACCAAGCAGGTTGCGAGTGGATTTGAAGTGACGGGTTACGTTAAAAATCTAGCCGATGGCCGCGTTGAGGTCGAGATGGAGGGTGCAGAAATAGAATGTCGCCGCTTCCTCAGAGAGCTCGAGAGCGAGCTGGACTCATTCATCCGGAAAACCGAAACGCGCGAAGATACGCGAGAGCGTCAGCATAGGGGATTCGGTATTCGGTAATCACTTGCGATGACCCCAGCAATTGCCATTGAAGGTTTAATCAAAGACTTTAGGATCCCTGCTTCTAAGGCTCGCCTGCGGGCCGTGGACAACTTGAGTCTAACTGTAGAGCGAGGATCGATCTATGGTTTGCTCGGTCCAAATGGCTCGGGCAAAAGTACAACGATCAAGGTAGTTCTTGGGTTGTTAAAAGCCTCTGGTGGGACTTGTGAGGTCTTTGGGAAATCGAGTGAGGACGCCTCGGCTCGGATGGGCGTTGGCTATTTGCCAGAAGCGCCGTATTTTCAGCGCTTCTTAACAGGTCGAGAGCTTTTGGAGTATTTCGGCTGTTTGTCGGGATTGGAGCGATCGGGAGCGAGCAAACGGATTGATCAATTGTTGGAAAAGGTGGGTTTGGAAGATGCTGGTGATCGGCGTGTAGGTTCGTATTCGAAGGGAATGCTTCAACGGATCGGCTTGGCTCAGGCATTGATCGCGGATCCCGAATTGCTGATTTTGGATGAGCCTACTGCTGGAGTGGATCCGATCGGAGCTGCGGATATTACATCGCTGATTATTGAACTTAAGGCTGAGGGAAAGACCATATTACTGTGTTCGCATTTACTATCTCAGGTGGAAGCGATTTGCGATCGTGTGGCCATAATGGGGCGCGGACGTTTACTGAGAGAAGGGACGGTCGCCTCGCTTACAGAGAATGCGGGCCAAGATTCGATTCGCGTTGACGGGCTATCGAAGGAAACTCGGAATAGCATCGAATCGCTAGCAAAAGAGCAAGGAGCCAGAGTTTCGACTCCGTCGCGAAGCTTGGAGGACCTTTTTTTGGAATTGGCTCGGGATCAAGGGGACGAATCATGAAAGCGCCCAACGATAAGCTCCGGTGGTCACTGCGACGCGTTCGAGTAATCGCGGGTAATACCTTTCGAGAAGCCGTTAGAATGAAACTGTTTCTCGCCATGACCATTTTGGCGATTGGCGCTTTGGCGAGTTCGTTTTTGTTTCAGGAATTCAATTTCGGCTCCTCCGAGCTTAAATTCATCGCTGATTTCGGGTTCGGCGGTATGACGGTTTTCGGGTCGGCTTTGGCGATTATCGTGACGGCGCAGCTTTTCTACGGTGAAATCGAACATCGAACGGCCCTGACATTACTGGCGAAACCCATTTATCGTTCGGAGTTCGTGCTAGGGAAGTTTTTGGGCGCATGGGCGACTGTAGCGTGCTTTCTGGGAATGATGACGACCTGTCTGATCTTTGCTCTTTGGTGGAGGGAAACGAGTATTATGGTGGAATATCCTGATGACTTTCAGGATGGACGGATCGTTCGCTATGGAGCTGTGATTGGTTTTTCGGCGATTCAAGCTCTGCGCATTGGGATTTTATGTTCTGTTGTCGTTCTTTTTTCGACTTATGCGTCATCTTCGTTGTTCGCAATGGTGATGGGAGTCTTGATTTGGATAGTCGGCCAGCTTCAGCATATCACGACCGAAGCTTGGATAGCTGTAGATAATTGGTTGCTAAAGGGAGTCTATGCCTTGGCGAGTTTCGCGTTGCCGAATTTTCATTTGTTCGATGTGGGCGACAAATTAGCGTTGGGCGAAAATCTTCCAGGAGCGATTTATGGAAAGCTCGGATTCTATAGCCTGTTGTATGTAAGTTTCTATTTGGCCGTAGCCAGCGCTAGTTTCAATCGGCGTGAACTCTAATTATTCCATTATTCCGTTTTGCATAGCGATTGCCCTGGCGATCGGCTGGGTCGTGTCGCCACTGGATCGTTCGATTAGCGAGGCATTGGGGCAACGAGCTGAAGTAGAATCACTGCGTCAGTTGGATTCGCAATTCGGACAAGGCTTATCGGTTGCCGTTCTTGGAGGCTACCGATCGGTTACAGCCAATCTGGTATGGCTGTCGAAAAACCGAAACTGGGAAAAACGCGATTTGGCAGGTACTTTCGCAAAAATCGGCCTAGTGACCAGTATCGATCCAAGACCTGAGATCTTTTGGCTAAACGGGGCGCGAATTATAGCAAACGATATGCCAGCTTGGGTGGTGGGCGACCGGAATACAAATCAACTAGCCAGTACCGAAGAAGGCCGGAAAGTCGCTCATCAATACGCTAAACGAGCGCTTTTGCTTTTGGAGAAGAGTCGGGTTCATCATAGCGAAAACCCCGATATCTATCTGGAGGAAGCGATGATTTATTGGCTGAAATTGGATGATTTAGAGCGTGCAGCGGAACGTGTACTAAGGGCAACGCAGGCAATGAATCCCCCTTACCACGCATTTCGGATTTACGGGGAGATGCTGACACGGTTGGGAAGGAAACAAGAGGCTCTTGGATTTCTCGAGCGCCACTATAAAACCTTGCCCGATAATTCGCCAGAGGCGATGAAGATTGTCGTTGGCGATCGAATACGAGCGCTTCGACAGGAGATCGCAACATCTGGCGAGGATGAAGTTTAGGGCGAGGAGTCGTAAAAACCTCAAGAATCGCATAGCGATCGATCTGACTTTCCTTGCCTATTGAAGCTCGAACGCTTCAATAATTTACGATGACGGAAAATCTCCATCCAATTACCGATAGATTATTGAAACGCTCGGATCGCGAAGCGATCACGAAGCAGCGTTCCAAAGTGATTTGGATGTGCGGTCTTTCCGGGTCGGGTAAAAGCACTTTGGCAACCGCGTTGGAAAAACGCCTCTATGCGGAAGGCAAACTTGTGTACGTGCTTGATGGAGACAATATACGCACGGGCTTGAATCGCGGACTTGGGTTTTCGGACGAGGATCGCTTAGAGAATATTCGACGTATCGCTGAGGTCTCGAAGTTATTCGCCGATGCAGGTTTAGTGGCAATCAATTCTTTTATAACTCCCAATGCTTCGCTGCGGAAAATGGCTCGTAAAACCATCGGGAAAGCTGATTTGATCGAGGTGTATGTTAAGGCTTCCTTCGAGACTTGCATGAAGCGAGATGTCAAAGGGTTGTACGCAAAAGCGGAGAAAGGCTTAGTGCCGCAATTCACCGGAAAGGATTCCGGCTTCGAAGAACCTGAGGATTCGGATCTGGTGATTGATACCGAAGCGATGACGATTGAAGAGTCACTGGATAAATTGTTCGATTTCGTTTTTCCGAAATTGAGCGTGTAGTCGATTCCTGAAGTCTGGTTATGACCCTGTTCTTGCTCAAATTCGGAAAATGGATATTGAGCAAATCGGCGGTTACATTGATTGCGATAGCCTTGGTTGTTGGTGGTTTCGCTTTGTATTTATATGTTGGGGACAGCCTCAAGATTGAACGCGAACGGATAGGATTGCTCGCTGAAGCTCAAGCGAATGCTCAAGCTGCTTACTCTCGCTTAGACGGAATTCACTCTGAGATCCAAACTGTAGCGGGAGACCTTGAGAGCGCTCTCGGTCAATTGGAAACGGCCCATGCCCTCGTTGAACGCTTGGAGGGATTTCTTTCGAAAATCGAATATCTGTTTTCCACCGCAGAAGAAAAGGCTGCGGTCGACAATCAATTGGCAAACGGCAGAGCGGATTCCACTAGACTAGGGCCTTTGATCGATAGGCTGCGCGGGCGGAATTCGGAGCTTAGGATTACGCGGGCGGGGTTGAGCGAAGAGGCTCGAATTCTAGAAGAGCGCATTGTAAAGCTGGAATCGAGCTCGTCGGAAGTTGCGCAGTACGTGGACTTATCATGGGAAACCGTTCGGCCTTATCTGCCATATGCGCTCGCGGGAATAATCTTTGGGCCGTTTTTGCTGAAAGCGTTCGCGTACTATGCGATTGCTCCAATTTTCCAAAGGGCGGAGCCGATTCGGTTTTCGAAAGAAGCGTTAGAGGGTCCGTCTGCGCTTGATGGAGGGGTTTCGGTTGCGTTGATATTGCGAGAGAATGAACGAGCTTGGATTAAGGAATCCTATTTGCAGGCCTCCGATGAGCATCTGGATCGAAAAAATCGATTTGTATTGAATTGGCAGATACCGTTTACTTGCGTCGCTGCCGGTTTGGTTGAGCTGATCGAATTTACCCTCCAAGATGCGACAAGCTCGGGTCGGATTACGGCTTCCACCCAAAATGAGGCGAATATGGAGCTCAGCCTGATCGACATTCCCGAGGGCGGGTCGATAATCTTGCGACCGAGTCATTTGATCGGCTTGGTCTCAACCAATGGTTCTCCAGTGATTATTCGAAGACGGTGGAGCTTTGTTAGAGCTCAAGCCTGGATGACCTTGCAGTTTCGCTATTTTGAATTTGTCGGTCCGTGTCGCCTGGTTGTCGCTGGAATACGCGGCGTCCGTATGGAACGCTTAGACCCTGAACAAATAGCAGGGCGTCGGACGAATCAAAATTCGACGATAGGTTTTACTCCTGATTTAGATTTTGGAGCCGTTAGAGCGGAAACCTTTTGGGCTTATTTTCGTGGTTTCAATCCACTTTTCGATGACGTTTTTCGCGGTAAAGGGACGTTCTTTTGCCAAGAAATTTCAAAAGGTCAGGAATCGGGGCCTGCTCGTTTTTGGGCGAGCATTCGTGATGCTGCGCTGAAAGTGCTAGGCGTCTGATTTAGGCGTTGCTCGTCGGCTTGCTTTGAGGTGCATTGGGGGCGGTATCTGCTTCTTTCGATAACCTTACAACTCCCGCAAACTTATGGATTTACACAAGATAAAGCTAACGCGCTATATTCTGATCTCAATGATCGTGGGAGCGTTAGCAGGTTTAACGCTATCCAGGTTTGTCGAATTCGTGGTGAATCCGGCAACAGGTGAATTGCTCTTGGATGCTAAAAATCATCCGATCCTCGTGCACGGTTTTGTAGCTGATTGGGTGATAAATGGCTTTTTCGAATTCTTGAGCGAAGCGTTCATTCGCAGTCTAAAGGCTTTAGTCGTACCACTGGTTTTCGTATCGCTCGTTTGTGGAACGGCTGCAATGGACGATGTCCGAAAGTTGGGCACGGTGGGATTAAAGACGCTTGCCCTGTATTTGGGCACGACGGCGATAGCAATTACCATTGCGATTGTCTTTTCGCTATTGATTCGACCGGGTGAAGGTGTGGCAACGATTGCCGTAAACAATTTCGAACCGGGCGAGACCAAAAGTTTACTCAGTGTTTTCATTGATATTTTCCCGGTGAATATCGGATCTGCATTCGTTGCGGGTAACATGCTGCAGATAATAGCAGCGGCATTATCGTTCGGTGTGGCGCTTGTACTCTCAGGAAAGCATGGAGAGCGTGTCTTGAGCTTTTTCAAAGACCTAAACGAGGTGATCATGAAATTGGTTATCCTCGTGATGCTGATGGCTCCGCTTGGAGTATTCGCGAAAATTGCTCAAGTGTTCGCGACGGAAGGGTTCGAAACGATTTTCGCTTTGGGTAAATACTTTCTTTTGGTGGTGATTGTTCTATTGATCCATGCATTTGTCGTTTACCCGACTATGCTGAAACTCTTTACTGGAGTAAGTCCGATTGTCTTCTTTAAGAAGCTTCGAAACGTCCAGATGTTCGCCTTTAGTACCGCAAGCAGCAATGCGACGATTCCAATTACGCTCAGAGCTACCGAAGAGCGTTTAGGCGTTAGCAATAAAATTGCGTCATTCACCGTGCCGCTGGGCGCGACGATTAACATGGATGGAACGGCGATCATGCAAGGCGTGGCCACGGTATTCATCGCCCAGATGTCAGGTATCGATCTTTCGATTACGCAGTACCTCACGGTCATTCTAGCAGCGACGATGGCATCAGTGGGGACGGCTGGCGTTCCGAGCGCTGGTTTGGTGATGCTAACGATGGTGCTAGGACTAGTTGGTCTACCTCCGGACAAAATTGGACTTATCATCGGTATCGATCGTTTGCTGGATATGGTTCGTACGGCTGTGAACGTGACGGGTGATGCGGCGATTACTTGCATTGTCGCGAAGTCCGAGGGACAGCTTGATGAGGAAGTATTCAATCGTCCGATTGAAGAGGAAGCGGTGAATTAGGTTGGAAAAAAAGGAATCAATGCTTTTCGATTTGAAGGCAGACTATGTGCCAATGGGCGACCAGCCCGAGGCAATTGACCAACTTGTCGAATCGATCGAGAAAGGTAATCGCTATCAGACGCTTCTTGGAGTCACCGGTTCGGGGAAAACATTCAGCATGGCGAACATCATCGCTCGTTGCAATAGGCCTACCCTAATCATATCCCACAACAAAACTCTGGCGGCCCAGTTGTATTCGGAATTCAAGAACTTCTTTCCGAACAATGCTGTGGAGTATTTCGTAAGCTACTACGATTACTATCAACCTGAGGCGTACGTACCATCGACGGATACATTCATCGAAAAGGATTCTTCGATAAATGATGAGATCGAGAGACTTCGCATTTCGGCGACAAGTAGCTTGATCAGTCGTCGAGACGTGATTGTCGTGGCAAGCGTCTCCTGCATTTATGGTCTAGGTTCGCCAGAAGACTTCGAGGAACTGATGATTCCATTGCGTATTGGAGAGGAACTCGGACGAGACGTTTTGTTAAATAGGCTCATC
>JAPKDW010000433.1 GCA_028822375.1 Opitutaceae bacterium
CTCCGCAGGCGCCAATTCTACGGTCTGTATCCCAGAAACAGCTTTGCCCAGCGGGCGTCTCCACCAACGCATATCGCCAACGATGAGCGCTTTGATAGTTCGGTATGGTCGTTGTCGGTATCTGCTTTAAAATACGTTGGCCCAGCAGGTTTAGAACTTCCTCAGGAGTCCTTTCGAGGTTCGCCCGTGACCACTCAGGCGAGGCGTGGGCAACAAATGTCGTCATATCGGTCGACCGACCAGGCTTGCTGCTATCGCTCGCTATCCAAGCAATAGGACCGGTCTCAAACCGTTGGAAATCAGCGATAGGTAGGACTGATTCCTCGAAAGCCAGCATTAATGCCCAGCAAGGCGCATAACGAACGGCTTGCAGCGGTTCGAACCGAACATCTGCAGTTGCAAGCAATGCTGAGGCCTGGGGAGCCGGTGTTGCAAGCAAGACGGCATCAAAACCCTGCCCTGGGTTGCCATTCGTTGTCGAAACGCGCCATCCGTGGGGACTTTGCGCGAGTGCTTCGACGGTTGCTCCTTTGAAGATCGGAAAACCTTCGCCAAGAATTTGGCCTATCGCACTCATTCCCGGGGTGCCAACGAACATCCCATCAGACCATTCCGCCACTGCTCCCCGGTCTTTTAGTTCGCTTATCAGAATCTGGAAGCCAGTTCCTCTGGCAGTAAAATACTGGGCGCCATGGTCGAACTGAATCTCGTCTCGCTTACGCGTGGACATGCGGCCGCCGAGGCCTCGCCCTTTGTCAAACAGTGTAACAGAGATCCCGGCATCTCTTAGCATTCGTGCGGCTGAGAGACCCGCCATTCCTGCTCCAATAATTGCCACGGCTGCTGTCATTGGGATGTGTCCATAATTACCGTTACTGCTTCGTTTGTTTGTTGGCTCATGATAAATCATGGCATGATTAAAAGATTAGAAAAGGGTTTCTCGCTTATGTCCGAAGAGCAATTCTCAAGCCATGCGCAATCCTATCAAGAGGATGGGGTGGTGATTCTAAAACAAGCGCTGGATGCGCAAACCATGGGGATGATTGAAGCAGCCTACGCTTGGAGTCACACTCATTTGACCGCCGCTCTGCAAGATTTCGCATCTGACCCGAAGGAACAGTTTATAGCGGACACTGGATATTCAGTTCAAGAATCAGCGTATCTTACTTTGTTGCGAGAAAGCGTGGTGCCAGATATCGCAGGCGCTTTGTTCGGCGGTGAGAGCGATGTTTGGTACCTGGGCGAGCAGATCTTCTATAAGGAAGGGGAGCGTGGCACGCGCAGAACGCCATGGCATCAGGACAGCTCGTATTCCAATTATTTTGGCCCAAGTATGGCGGCTTTGTGGATTCCTCTCGACCCAATTCCGCGTGAATGCAGCTTTGAGGTTGTTCGAGGTTCGCACAGGGGGATTAGGTACAACGGCTCGCGGTTCAAACCCGGCGACGACACAGCGCCTTTATACTCCGTCAGCAACCTGCCTCGCTTACCCGATATTGAAGGCAATCGAGACGATTGGGACATCGTCGGCGACGCACTGTCGCCAGGCGATCTAATGGTCTTTCACATGGGCAGTTTACACGGCGGTGGCCTAACGCTCCCCGGCATGCGCCGTCGCTCACTGACGCTGCGCTTCATTGGCGACGATGTCGTTTGGGTGGAACGGTCCGACACGCCACACCCTAACTCATCAGTGGCCCGTCGCGCTCAAGCACGAGCCAGCGGAAAGTCCGTGTACCATGCGGGTGCCTCCACCGGCGAGGAGGCAGCCGCACTGCTCGGAGAATTCCTGTGGCGTAGTAACAAGTTTCTACGGGTTCGTCCTTGGACTGATTAGCATTATGATATTCGAGGTTTATACCTTGAAGGTCATAGGTCTGAATCTTCTCCCTGTAGCTTAGTTGGTAGAGCACCTGACTTTTAATCAGGTTGTCACAGAGTGCCGGTCCGGGCCTTTGACGAAGCGAGGGGGAGATGGGTCATCGAGGACCACCAAGAGCCGGCTCAAATTCTCCCTGATCACTGATTTCAGAGAGGTTTACTCGGTAAATGGATCCTAAAATAAGCACGACGCTTCCTTCCTCGATTGGAAACAACCGTATGCGTGCT
>JAPKDW010000141.1 GCA_028822375.1 Opitutaceae bacterium
TCGACTTGTCGCCAATGAAATTTCGAAAGGTCTATCGGGGTCAGCAGTTGGTTTTGTTTGGACGATATGCCAAAGGCGGTAAAGCGACATTGCGCATGCAAGCCCGTATGACTGGCGAGGATAAGGAGTATGTGACGGAGTTTG
This sequence comes from Opitutaceae bacterium, assembly GCA_028822375.1. GTDB lineage: Bacteria > Verrucomicrobiota > Verrucomicrobiia > Opitutales > Opitutaceae > Pelagisphaera. The sequence continues at coordinate 145 of JAPKDW010000141.1, forward strand.
ATTTTCCTGATGTCGATACCTTGAATCCTGAATTAGAACGTCTTTGGGCAATGGATACGATCGAGACAATTGAGTGGGAGAAGTCGGTTGGGCTGTCTTCGCCTGAAGAATCAGAGTCGGCGATCACGGATATCGCGCTCCAGTATCAATTGGTAACGGATTATACATCGATGTTGGTTCTTTCGGATGAGACGTTTACTCGTCACGGAGTTGACCGTCGTAATCAGGATCGCATTTCGAAAGAACGCAAAGCTCAATCGGAGCGTAGTCAGGCGCCGATCGTTAATCGCCGGGTAGATCGGAACAAGCCGACTTTTCAAGCGCCAGCGCCTCGGATTCCTTCGGGTGACGGAGGCGGTGGAGCGGTTCATCCTTTCGTGATCGTTGGATTGGCGCTGTTGCTTCTGGGGAAACGTTTCTTCGGAAAGAAATCATAAACTTGGAGGGTATAAATATGAAACGAATGAGTTATATAAAAGTTGGAATAATCGTTGGACTATTCTCTTTGCTGGGGCTTTCGGCTCAAGCTCAGACGCGGATGCAGCGCGTAGCGTGGACGGATAGGACATTGACCAATCCGCCGCTTACTGAGCAGGCGTCAATTAATGGGTCTATCGAGCGATTTTGGAATTTGCCGGTCGATCAGAAGGAAGGGAAAAGTCGTTCGTTGATTAGGCCGGCGCCTCGGAAGAGCGTCGCGCTTAGTACTTCGAATGGAGTAGCCATGGAACAGAAACGCAGTGTTCGGGAGCGTCGCGGGTTCTTCGGGATCAATCTATTCAACTTGATCCCGTTGATCGATATCGTTCATGGCGATGTGGTAACGGAAAGTTCGGATAATGTTAGTGGGAAAAGATAGTCCATCGCTGCGGCTGCCCTGGTTGACTTTGTTGACTGGGGCGGCTGCGGCCTTGCTTTTTCTGGCTCCGGAGAGCTGGACGTCGATCTTGCAGTTGGATCGTAATGCTATTGCTCAAGACGGTTTTTGGCAGCTCTTTACGGGTCACCTGACTCACTGGAACGCGAGCCACTTCATCTGGGACGTGGTGATGTTCGGGCTCGTTGGAGCTTTGGTGGAGATACGTTCGCGTAAGGCCTGGATTTGGGTGAATTTAATTTCGGCCGTGCTGATATCGTTCTCGGTCCTGGTATTTCGGCCCGACCTCCAGTTTTATAGGGGCCTGTCGGGTTTGGATATGGCCCTGGCCGGTTATTGGGTTCTCGCAATGTTTAGAGATTCCTTGGCCAAGAGAGTAATCAGCGAACGATGGATGTGGGGAGGGGCGCTCGTCCTTTTATTTTCCAAGCCGTTGATTGAGATCGCAATGGGTTCGGCGTTGTTTGTTAGCGATCTTGGGGCTGGTGTTGAAAACGTAGCATTGGCCCATCTTGTGGGAGTCGTTGCGGGGGCTGCTTGGGGGTGTCTACGGTGGTATCGCGGGATAAACCCGCTCCTACTGCTAGTCGGATGAAGTGGATCGCGGGATAAACCCGCTCCTACAATTAGGCCGCGCCTCGTTGGAGGAGAATGATGTTCATCCGCGGCACGGCGCAAGCGCCGTGCCTACGTTGAAATGCGAAGGTTGCTGAATATAGTTAAAGCAGTTCGAGGGCGTTTTCCGGCGGGCGACCAATTACGGCTCGGTTGCCTTTTACGATGATCGGGCGCTCGATGAGCTTGGGGTTGTCGGCGAGAATCCGAAACCAATCTTCGGGGGATCGATCATTGTCGAGAGATAGGCCGAGGGTTTTGAAAAGCGTTTCATTAGAGCGAATGATCGCGGTGGGGGCGACGTTTAGCTTTTTGCAAATGTCGGCGAGTTCGAGGGCGGTGGGAGGCGTTTTGAGGTATTCGACGATGGTAAGTTGGGCACCTTTATCCTGGAGAATTCCGAGAGCGCAGCGGCTTTTACTGCATCGTGGGTTGTGGTAGATCGTTATTTGGGGCATGGGCAGGCATGTTGGCGATCGCGTAGAAGCTGTCCATTTGTTTCGATGATTCTCTGGACAGGCCAAGATCTTTGCGCTTCAAGATTGTGCTCCGTTTATTTTCGGGCCCAATCTGGCCCTCTATTGGCGGGAATTCACAATAACAATTAGAACGATTCAGCGCTAAGTAAAATGCCAGTCGCAACACCAAAGCAATACGAAGCCATGCTAGACGCCGCTCAAAAAGGCGGCTATGCATATCCAGCGGTTAACGTCACGTCTATCGTGACCATTAATGCAGCTCTAAAGGCCTTCGCGGACGCGAAGACCGATGGCATCATCCAGGTTTCAACCGGAGGCGGTCAATTCGCATCTGGTCTCAATGTGGCGGACGCAGCTTTTGGCGCGATCGTTTTGGCCGAGGCAACTCACCTACTGGCTGAGAAGTACCACGTTTTGGTCGCTCTTCACACTGATCATTGCCATCCGGCGAAGGTTGACGGTTTCCTTCGTCCGCTTATCGAGGCGTCGCGCAAGCGCATTGCTGAAGGCAAGGGACCATTGTTTCAGTCGCACATGTTCGACGGTTCGGTTGTCGACCTGAAGGAGAATCTCACTATTTCCAAGGAACTCCTCAAGGAGTGCGCGGAGCTCAATATTATCCTCGAAGTCGAAGCTGGCTGCGTGGGTGGCGAAGAAGATGGTCACGATACATCCGGCCTTCCAGCTGAAAAGCTTTACACTTCTCCTGAAGACATGCTCGAAGTTTACGAAGCGCTTCAGCCAATTGGCCGCTTCCTTTTCGCAGCGACTTTCGGAAACGTTCATGGCGCTTACAAGCCAGGTTCGGTTAAGCTAACTCCGACCATCCTTCGCGACGGTCAGAAGGCTGTTACGGACAAGCATGGCGCGGAAGCGGAAATGGATCTCGTTTTCCATGGCGGTTCCGGTTCGGAACTTGCGGATATTCGCGAAACGCTCGACTACGGAGTGGTTAAGATGAATATCGATACCGATACTCAGTACGCGTTCACTCGCCCAGTCGTAACGCACATCTGCGAGAATATCGAAGGCGTGCTCAAGATCGACGGCGAAGTAGGCAACAAGAAGGCTTACGATCCACGCGGATACTTGAAGAAAGCCGAGAAGAACATGGCAGATCGTTTGATCGAAGCTTCCAAGGATTTGCGCTCGGACGGGCAAACGATCTTCGGAACGGTATAATAGGCGACTCGAGTTTTCTAAACTAGTTTTCCAGACCGGTTTCCGAAAGGGAGCCGGTCTTTTTTGTGGGATTGGAGGAATCGATTACCAACCACGCCGCATTCGCGACGAAGACAAGCTACACCGAGAATTCGGTGTGGATCTTGCCAGTGGGTTGGGCTGATGCGGACCGCTCGGCGATCGGTCCCTACCTTGATTTTGCTGATGCAGCTAATCTAGAGGCAGTTCAACCGCGGTTACTTGGTGGCTGATTCCGGGAAAAGTCACTTGGCGTTTGATAAGGTTTTGGCGGTCTTTGAGCCTGGAGCCGTCGATGGTTTTGCCGTCGATTGCGGTTGCAGTGTGGGTGTGGTTGTCTGCCCACTCGGAGTTGAGGAGGGCGATGCTGACAGCTTCGCCGATGATGTCGGGGCGGCCGTAGTCGGGATGGCCAATCGAGCCGAAATAGATCATGCCGGAGCTCATGCCGACTTTGAGGGGTTCGTTGAAAAGTTGGATCGCGTTGAGTGCCGCGTCGATCGCCCGGTCTTGGTGGGCGCTACCCGAAAAGAGGCAAAGGATGCCAGCGCCGCGGGTCTTAATCGGTATGCCTCCGAATCGCAGGGCGGATTCGGTTACCTGGTAACAGACGCTGTTGGTCCAATTCGCGAAATCGCGCGGTTCGAGTTGCTCGGACTTCTCACGGGCGGCCCGGGCCCGGATGTCGACGATTGTGGCTTCGATGACATCCTTATCGATGCTTTGGCAGCCAAGTAGCCATTCGATGGATACTCCAAGGAGCTGGGTAAGATCGGGGAGTAGACTGATGTCAGGAGCATTTTCGCCGCGTTCCCACTTTGAGACGGCTTGAGGGCTCACTTGCACAGCATTAGCGATATCGGTCTGAGTCAGTCCGGACTTCTTGCGGCGGTGGCGAATTCGGTCTCCGAGGTCTTGAAGGTTCATAATCGTTCTGCTGGCAGTCTAAACGTAAGCGGGTGCGAGTTGAAAGCGGAATCTGGAATCTTGCAGAAATTACCCAATGAGCTCGTGGTAGGTTACGCAGTAGGCTTTGCGTTGGCAAGGCTGGCAGTGACCGCCGATCCAGAGTTGGTCGAATTGCTCCATGAGCGGGCGGATGATTTCAGGTTCGTCGGAAAAAATCCCCGATTCGAAATTTCGTCGATTTTCCGATTTGGCTCCCATTCCCGCTCCGGTTAGGTTGGCGCTTCCGGTGTAGGCGATTTTTCCGTCAACGATGACCGTCTTGAAATGCGTCCGCGGGCAGAGGATCATTTCCATGCCGTCGATGAGATTAGGGAATCGATCGAAGTCTTTACGGAAGGCGGGACCGGGCTCTTTGGCGTGTACTAGGCGAATGGATACTCCGGTGTCGATGAGATTCGATAGTATCTGGAGGAAGGGAATCATGCGCGGCCCCTGTTTGACGTACATGTCTTTTATGTCGGCGGTGGCGATCCAGAGGAACGATTGGGCCTTCGGGACGGCGTCGAGGACGACACGTTTGTAGATCTCTCGATCGGTGATGACTTGTGTGGGCATTTGGGTGAAGTATGAAATTTGAAGTATGAGGGATAAATGGGGAGGTAATCGAGAAAAAGTGTTAGCCATTTTGGATGGAGGGCTTTTTGATCGGCGAAATGTCAAAAGAAAGAATCGCTTTTATCGGTATTGGAGTAATGGGGAAGAGCATGGCTGGCCATTTGTTGGACGCGGGTTATCCGGTTTCGGTTTACAATCGGACGAAATCGAAAGCGGATGATTTGGTTGCTCGTGGAGCTGAGTGGCGTGAAGCACCAGCTGATGCGGCAGCCGATGCGGATGTGGTGATCACAATCGTTGGTTTCCCTCAGGACGTAGAAGAAACGTATTTTGGAGCTCAGGGCATTTTTCAAACCTTGGAGTCGGGCGGCTTAGTTATCGATATGACTACTTCGAGTCCGGTCTTGGCAAAGCGAATTGCCGAAGAAGCGTCGAAGCGCGAGATAGGGTGTTTGGACGCTCCGGTTTCCGGAGGCGATTTAGGAGCCCGCGAAGCTCGTCTTTCAATAATGGTCGGGGGCGAAGAGGCTGATTTTGAACGGGCGAAGCCGCTCTTCGAAATCATGGGCAAGAATATTCACTTGCAAGGACCTGCGGGCTCGGGTCAGCACACGAAGATGAGCAACCAGATCGCGATTGCAGCAGGCATGGTTTCGATTGCTGAATCGCTTGCCTACGCCAAGGCATCGGGACTCGATCCGAAGCGCGTCTTGATGAGCATTGAGTCAGGCGCTGCGGGTAGCTGGTCGCTGACGAATCTTGCGCCGCGAGCGTTGGATGGAAATTACGATCCGGGATTCGCAGTGAAGCATTTTATCAAAGACATGGGCATCGCGATCGAATCGGCCGAAGCAATGGGCTTGGTGACGCCGGGCTTGAAGCTCGCGAAGTCGCTCTACGATCGTGTAGCTGCGGATGGCGGAGCCGACGATGGAACGCATGCGTTGTTCCGTTACTATTTCGAAGGCAAGCAAGGCTAGCCTGGGAGAGCCGGGGAAGGCCGGGGAAGGCCGGGGAGAGCCGGGGAGAGCCGGGGAGAGCGAGTGATCTAGGTGGAAAGCGTTTGAACCATAAAAAAGGCTAACGTTGGCCTTTTTTATGGTAGGTGCAGGGAATGCTTTAGGGTGCTGCGTTTTGCGAAGGGTGCTGTCTATTTTGGCCCTGGGAGTGCCCGGCTGAGGCTGCGTTCGATTGACTGGTCGAATTCGGGAGTGCTTTTAAAGGGAAAGCTTGTCTGCTGCTTTAGCTTGGAGGCCTTGGTTTGGTTGAGAGCGAAGACGAGTAGTGGATCCGCGCTGGTGGAGGTTTTGGGGTAGGGCGGGAGTTGTTTGGGCAGATCTGCGTTGGTGTAGATGAGAGCTGCTAAGGAAGAAGCTGCACTCCAACTGTGGGCTTCGACGTTTTGTTTCCAGACGAGGGACGCTTGGTCGCGTTGGTCGAGGTTCCAGAGGCAAACACCTTTGGCGAATCGGATGTAGGGATCGTCTAGTTCGATTTTGTCGAGATCGCTCTCGAAGTCGCTCCAGGATTTTCCGGTTGGCGCTTCGAGGCCAATGGTAACGAGATTGTAGTAGGAGAGAAGGCGAAGGCGTCGGGCATCCTGTCGACTATCGTTTAGCGCGAGGGTTTGCTCGGACCAGTTGTAGGCTTCGAGGTCTCGGCCGGCTCTCGAGGCGGTATCTGCTAGGAGCATCGTGTCTTGCTGGATTGTGTCTTTGGAGGCGATGCTTCCGAATTGGGAAAATGCGAGTATTGCGATTATGGCTACGACTATGCCTGCTAGGCTGCGTTCGGGGCTTTTGATTGACCGCCATTGGGCAATGACGATAGGTATGCCTCCTGCTGCGATCGCTAGCAAAGGAACCATGGGAAGTCGGAAACGAGCGCTTGCCATGTAGAGCAATGCTGCTCCCGAGTAGCAAGCGAAGAGACCGAGACCGCCGAGTAAACGCATTCGATTATTTCGGAATAGTATCGTCAAAGAAACGGCGGCGAGAGACAGGAGGAGGCCCCAGCTAATCGGATTGTATCGAAGCCATGGCGACAAGGACTTGTGAAAAGAGTAGGTCTTGTTATTGTATTGTTCGTTGTTGTTAAACCATGCGTAGACTTTGAAACTCATGAGCTTCGTCCAATCGATCGAGTTGGCGAAAATATGTTCGACGGCTTTTGATTTCCAGTAGGCGGAGCGTTCTTGGGAGTTTCCCACTGCCCCGGTTTCTCGTCGGTAGAGCTCTTCCGATTCCAGGCGAGTCGGATTCTTGTGCTCGCCAATGTAGTGGAAATTCAATGTTTGCTTGAGAAAGAGTCCGTTGGCTCCAGGACGGTTGCTGGCCCATAGATTGTATCCTCCCTGGGTAGGCAGTATGGCGAAACTTCCGTTACGGACTTTTTGAAGCGCTCCGAATGCGAGCAGAGGAATGATCGCTGCAAGGAGAAATGCTGAAGCCGATTTGCGATATTTTGGACGCAGGGAAATGAGACCTGCGGCGACAAGGCACGCGGGCATAAGCGTTGCGAATAAATGAGGACGGGCGAGCGCCGCGAGGGCGAGGGCGAATCCTGAAGCTAGATAACGGTAGGAGTTTGTCGGTCGATCGGGCCTTTCGGAGGAAGCCGGCGTCGCTAGGTTAACTGCGGCAAGAAAGAGTGAGATGGACAGCGTGATGTCGAGCGGATCGAAGGCGAAATGGAGAAGGACTGGATTGAAGCCAACCAAGCCTCCTGTAATCAGTTCTCCGATACGATTATTCCACAGCTTGCGGGAGAGTTTGACGGCTAGTATCGTGTTTACGATGTGGCATCCTAGTCCCAATAGCATCCAATGGATAGGAATCGCTGCGAGTATGGCTGGATAGAGAATCGCTCGATAAAACGGTTCGGCTTCTAGCGAACCGTCCGAAATACTGTCAGCCAGCAAAAGGTTCTCCTGTCCGTCGAGAGCGGGTATTTGGCCAAGCGGGGTTTGCCAATACCAGAAGAGATGCGCCAGCGAGTAGGCTGTGACGAGAATGAGAAGCCAGATGACTGGTTTTGCCGAACGCATGCTAGGGTACTATTCGACTGAAATGAACGAAGATCAACTGGTTTGCTGTCGATAGACGGACTGAGTGATCTACCGAAGGTCGTTGGCGGGTAGGATCTTGTTGACGAATCCGCCGCAAAGGGCTCCGGCGATTGGAGCGATTACGTAGACTGTGAGCCAACCGATACCGTTCAAGGTGAAGGGTAGATCGCCCCAGCCGACGAGGCTTGAGAAAAGCCGTGGAGCCAGGTCGCGAGCGGGATTGAATCCCCCCATGGAGATCGGTGCGAGTAGGGAAATTAGGACGCTCAGAGTCATGCCAATGACGAAGGGTATTGCTGGTCTGGGCAGGGTCTTTCGGCGTTTATCAGTGATTCCGAAAATGACGAGCGCAAGCAAGGCGGTCCCGATGAACTCGGCGAGGAATCCGTGGACCGAAGTGACCGAGCCGCGAGTGGCTTCAGTTATCGGTTTGCCGCCCGGATTCGGGTAGAATTCTCCAAAAATCATGGCGCTGGCTTCGCTACCAGCCTGCCCTCGAACGATGCCGTTGGTTTGTTCGAAGAGTTCGATGACCCCGCCGTATACGAGGTAAATGAGCGAGGCAGCTGCGAAGGCTCCCAGGAATTGGACCAGAATGTAGGCGACGGCTTGACGTTTCGGAAAGGCTCGAAAGACAACCATGGCGATCGTAATCGCTGGATTGAGGTGGGCTCCACTGAGCGGTCCGGTCAGAATGATGGCGACGGTCAGTCCGAAGCCCCACACGATGGCGACTTGAAAAACTCCGACTTGGGCGCCGCAAGCGATAGCCGTGGCGACGCTGCCGCAGCCGAAAAATACGAGGAGGAATGTGCCGAGGAATTCGCCGGCGAGCCAGGTTTTAGCGTTCATGATGGATTGTTTAAAGGAGCGACGATTAATCCGAGCGGCCAGCTCGATATCCCGAGGCGTAGGCTTCGAAGACGAGTTTGATCTGATCGCGTATCTCGCGGAAGCAGTTCATGACTTCCTTGTCGGTTCCAGTTGCTTTTGCAGGATCGAAAAATCCCCAGTGGTAGCGTTCTGCTTGGCCGGGGAATGTTGGACAGGCTTGATCTGCATTGCCGCAAACGGTGATGACGGTGTTGATGTCCCGGTCGAGGAAAGTGTCCATGTGTTTGGAATCGTGACTTGAGATGTCGACCCCGATTTCCTTAAGAGCTTCGATTGCCATTGGATGGACGTATCCAGCTGGGTTGGACCCGGCGGAATGCACTTCGAAAAGATCGCCGCCAGCGGCACGGAGAATACCTTCAGCCATGTGGCTGCGGCATGAGTTTCCAGTGCAGAGGATGAGGACGCGTGGTTTGTTCATAGCTTAAAAAATTGGATTTTAGCAGCAGTCGGAGTCTTGCGAATTCTGGAGTCGCTCTAGGTCAGCGGCGAAGGTTGGGTCTTCGGAGGCATGAACTTCAATCGCTTGCATGCTGGCGCGAGCGATTGGATGAAGCGAGGGGTCGAGTTCGTAGAAATTCCAATTGGCCTTCCGTTTTACAACGAGCAACTCACGCTTTTTCATGTATCCAAGGTGTTTGGATGTTTTGACTTGGGCTTCTTGGAGAATATCTTGAATCTGGCAAACGCAGAGCGGCCCCTTCAAAAGAAGGTTCACTATGCGAAGTCTCGTGGGATCGCTTAGGCATTTGTAGAAAGAAGCCAGGTCCATGGGGCGGAAATTCGCCATAATAGGAATATACGTCAATAGGAATATACCTTTATGGGGATGTTGTGATGCGGCTCGCTCGGCGACTGAGCCCTATTACTCGAAATCTTTGCGTCTTAGCGGTTTTGCGTGAGACAAAATTCGAAGATAGCAATAATCGGACCTGGTATGATTTGGCTCTTTTGACCTTGTGACTATTTGGACTCCCGCTTTGCATGGGGTTCCCTCATTTATATGGTTTCTAGCGTCGATCCTTCAGCTCTGCTTTTCCCCGAATCTCTTTTCGAGCAGGATTATTTGGTATTCCTGTCGTTTTTCGGGTGGATGCTGGTCGGGTTGCTGGCTTGGACAAAACCTTTGTGCGATCGCCAAAAGGGGGAGGATTATTGGGTTTGGTTTGGGTATTTCGCGTTCGCGGAGGCCATGGCCGACTTTATTCGGGCTTTGTCGTTCTCGGATCCGTTTTTTCGTACGTTTAGTATCGAGACGCCTTTGGAAATGTTGGGGCTGGGCTGTTTGATCGAATTGTCGTTGCGTCGTTTGGATCGCTACAAAGGTAAGCGGTTTCCTCCGGTGGCGGCAATTGCGTGCGCTTTGCTGGGGTTCGCGATTGAGGTGAGCTCGATGATGTACTCATTGGTCGTCGCTTTCCTGGTGTCGACGATAGCTTGTCTTTGGTTCGCTTCAACGCTTGGCAAGATTGCTCGTGAGCAAGGGCGAAAGGAGCTTTACGTTATCTTGGCGGGCGTTTTGGGGCTGATCCCCGCTTGGGTTCTGCATCCGGATCATATGGCTTTCGTGAGGAATGAAACCTTGGTGGCATTTGATGAATTCCCGTTCTACGGCTTTTCCCTTCTGTTTCTTCGAATCCTTTCGGCTTGGCTAATCTTGGGAGGATTTTGGTGTTATCGCTTGCGAGCGCGGATTGACGATGTCGGTCCAAATGCGCAGGAGCGTTTGAAGTTTTGGGGATTCCGGGTTTTGCCGGGGTCTATGGTGGCGGTTATCTTGGCCAGTTATTTGGTGACGACTTGGAACGGTCGCAGTGTGCGCGAGGGCATGGAGTCGGGGTTTCTATCGCGTTCCGAGACGGCGGCCTTGTCGATTGATCGGTCTTTGATCGAAGGTGCGGATTCGGCTGATGAGAGAGTTATGGGGGCAAGTCTCCGATCGATTCGCGGAATCGGGGAATCGGTGTCGCGGGTATATTTGTGGCGCGATGCAGATGCGGGCCCGGAGATCTTGTTTGATGGAGCGAGCGATGAAGGTGGATCGGTGATTGTTGGGAATGGCCATTTCGTGAACGAGGCGCGGGATCTCAAGAAGGGTCAGCCGTTTGTTGTGGGGCCGGCCAGAATTGGGTCGAAACTCATGTTGAATGTCAGTTCGCCGATCAAAAGCGACGATGACGATTTGGTCTTAGCTTGGTTGGGAATTGATGTTGGCGCGGCGGATTGGATGAAGGATATTTCGCTGGCTCGTTTGCAGACGATCGTTATCGCGGGTTTGGTTTTGGCTCTGCTGATTTTCTTTCTTTATTATCAGATCGAGAATGAATCGGAGACGGATATGGCTTTGGCTAAGGAGCGAGCGGAGGCGGCGAGGAAACAGGAGGAGGCGGACGCGGAGGCGCGG